>JAEEHC010000075.1 GCA_016280635.1 Erysipelotrichaceae bacterium | reverse complement strand
TGAAGGAATTGAGGAAGCGATTCTGGACTTCTATGGCCATGAATTCAATCAGGCCATTGCCGCGACCCAGCCTTCTCCTCTGGCCAGGGAGATCATTGATCTCGGCCATCAGAAAGGCTGGCGCCTGATTCTGGCTACCAGTCCGCTGTTTCCCCGCATCGCGGTAATAAACCGGATAAAATGGGCTGGGTTAAGGGAAAGCGATTTTGAATACATCACCAGCTATGAAAACTGCCACTGGTGCAAGCCTTCGCTGGGTTATTATCAGGAACTCTGTGAAGGACTGAATATCAATCCGGCGGAAGCGATGATGATTGGCAATGACCCCAGTGAAGACATGGTAGCCGGGCAGTTAGGCTTTACCACCTATCTGGTTACCGACACTTTGGAAAACCGGTCGGGGAAATGGTTTGAGCCTGATCATCAGGGCAGCCTGGCTGAACTGTATCAGTTCATCAGCCAGATTGAAAACTGAAGACATCAGAAAATGACCGCACGCAAAATCGTGCGGTTTGGTTTTTTGGTCTTCATGATAATGCCCACTACGCTTAGCGGGCAATCTGGGCAATTACTTCCTCCAGCTGGTTCAGATCATCAATGAGATAATCAGCCTGAGACTGGTCCAGCCCCAGAACCAGGTCCCGGCGCGCCGCTACCGGCATGCCGGCGTTCTTGCCGGCCAGAATGCCATTAGCTGAGTCTTCGACAACCAGGCACTCTTCACTGGTCAGACCGAAGCGATCCCGGGCATAAAGATAGACGTCAGGGAAGGGCTTGCAACGCTGAAACTGGTAGCCGGAGACTGCCAGATCAAGGTACGGACCGATACCGCACTGAGAGACAGCCGCGTCAACATAGCTCTGCTCGGAAGAGGAACAGACAGCCAACTGATAGCCTTCACGCTTAAGTCTGGCCAAGGCTTCCGGTACTTCGGGATACATGATCTCGCCAAAGGAGTAATTTCCCCTTTTCCTCTCTACCATTTTTACCCAGCAGTCAACCAGGTAATCCTGGTCATCTTCCGGGTCCAGATGGCTTTTCAGAACAGCTCTCCAGTCCACTCCGGCGCCCAGACCGATGATGGAGGTAAAGGCAGAGACATCAGACTTGAAGCCATGCTCTTTCAAAAAGGCGACATTGAGTCGCTGCTCGTAGGCTTCGCTGTCTACCAGCACCCCATCAAGATCAAACAGAATTGCCTTTATCATCATTCATCCTCCCCGTTTCAATTCAGACGTATCTTAATGATAAACGCCCTTCGGTCTTTTCGCAATTCAAATCCCCCAAAGAAAAAGAGCCTGCGCTCTTTTATTCTGTTAAGCTATCTAACTCGCTAATTGCCATATTGATTACCGATGCTTTTCCAGTTCCCCATTTCACAATGTTTTGAATTGATGGTTCACTGAATCGTCATTTCACCAATCTTGTGTACTCCATAAAATCATAAGCAAAAAATCCCTTGAGTCCAAATGGATTTCGTACGATCTCCCGCTCTATCTTCAAATCACCGTCATCGTATGGTATCTTCTCCCTCCCCAAAGGATGTTCATCCAATTCGCGGATCCTGTCAGACAGATCGCTTTCGTCGTTGCCGAGAAATGTAAATCTTATCAGATAATATCCTTGGTATTCTTCGAAGTTTTCCTCATTCAGATCTAATGTAAACCCAAAGATATTCTCTTCCCAGGAATGTGAGACTTCCAAGGACAAACAATCGGGTTCTTCACGATAAGTGCAGAACTCGTTTTCGGGAAACACACCTGGATACTTGCCGGAAGAGAGGATCAGCGCATCATCTTCCTGAAAAACCTTGATGTTTTTACGAAATTCATGAAAGAAGCGGACACTGTTGATCCAGCCTTCCCTCAGGATGGACGTAAAGAACCTTGCGATCAGTTCAAGGCTGTCCGTGCGGTCGTCTCCGCCATGCGCATCCAGGAGCAGATGTGTCATGAGACCTTCGCATTCATGAACAAAATGATATTCCAGCAGGTCCGGAGTCTTGATATATTTCCAGCTATATGGCTGCTGAAACAAAACATGCCATGTTCTCAGGGGGTCTGTCTTCTTCCCTTCCGTTTCCGGTGCGATCTCATAAACATCCCCACAGTACCGGCAAACATAAAGGTCCTGACCTTCAAACCGAAACGGCAGCAGATCCTCGCTTTTACGTTCGTGTGACCGGCAGTAAAAAAACCGGGGATCGACACAATCAGGAACATGATAAACAGCCCCTTCCAGCTGCCACTTCCACGTTTTGATTACCTTGTCCGGAAAAAATTTCTTACATTCTATCATACAATTATCCTCTGCTCCGTATTGTTGATGTCTAATCCATAAAGACGCTGCTTATCAGAACAGTATCATTATAGAAAAACGAAACAGGAAATTAAAGGCGTCGGAAACACTGAATTTCCAGGGATTTCGCATCCCTCTTGGTCTCGATTAATGCTTTGAGAACTGTCTTCTCAAAACAAACTGTCTAGCCGGGATGAACAGGCAAATTTCCTGGTTCTGTTTAACTCTCTACTTTCTCCAGGGGTTGTTGGGATCGGGATCAGTCGGGTCCCAGCCCCGGTTGGGTGAATTGACATCGATCTGTTCCAGCCACTGAACCGGAATCGTATCCGTCGGGTCATCCTTGATGATGACTGTGGTGCCAATCGGGCAGTTGTCATAGATCCACTTGACGTCAATTACCCTTAGGCGCACGCAACCCATTGAGGCTGCCGTGCCCAGCTTGTTGTATTCCAGATATTCCAGCGAATCCGGCTTGTTGTTTTCAAAATAGGGGACTGAGTGGAACAGGCAGGTGCTGATTATTCTGGTCGCATACTGCCCGTATACATCGCCAAACAGCCACTTCCAGCGGTAGTTTACCGGCGTCTTCCAGGTTCCGATGCGCTTGGGCGTGGAATCACCGGTCGAGCAGGTGAAGATTTTCAGCAAATCGTTATAGTCATGGCCGTCCCAGCGGTAGATCCGGACAGTCTGGTTATGGATGTTGACGATCAGCTTGTAGTCATAACCATCGGGATTATGCGGATAAACCGAAGTGAGGTCGCTTTCCTTTTCTACTACGGTCAGGGTAAAGTCAGCCTCGGAGCGGTTGCCGGAAGCGTCTTCTGCCACGAACTTGACCGGATAGGTTCCCGGAGTATTCCAGTCAAAGGTCCCTTCCAGTTTCTTGACGATGTGGTCGTCCAGATTATCCTCCACAATGGCGTAGGGAAGCAGGTCAATGGTCTGCCCCTTGACGATCTGTTCCGAATCATGCAGGACGGTGATCACCGGTGCGGTGATGTCCTGAACGCTGACCGTTACCTCCCGGCTCATTTCTTCACCGGTATAGATCTGCCGGAAGCGGACGGTGACCGTCTGCTGCCCCAGTTCAGCGGTATCGATGGCCTCATCACCATTGAGCAATTCGATGTTCTCACTGGAGGTTACCAGATCGCTGATCTTTGACTCTTCGCCATAGGAAAGCCTATCATTAAGGACAACGGCATATCTCTGGCGTACCTTATAGTGCTGCCAGGTATAAAATGACAGTCCGGCCAGCATCAGGGTCAGGATGATGATCAGCGCGATTTTCTTCTTCATGGCTTCCTCCCGCTTTCTTTCCCCTCCAATTTACTAGAGAAAAGAGGCTTTGTAAAGTCCGCTGACCTTTCCTTTGCCTCTTAGAATTCTAATGGATCGGCATTCTTTCAACGAACCACTTTCCCTCCTCCAGAAAGAGGTAGCGCTGCTGAGAGCCGATGCGGCAGGTGTAGCGCAGGCCCATCCCCCCGCTTCTCAGCGAAGCCGCCGGGACGATCTGGGTAATGCGGTCAATGGCATAGCGGCTGCCGTCTTCCCAAAGGATGTACAGCGGCTTGATCTGACCGCTGCGCTGATACAGGCAGATGACATCAACAAACTGTTTCATGAACTAAAACTCCTCCCTAAAAATACGATTCCGGAAAGATGACGTGTTCACCTTTGGGGTCAAAGCTGCTCAGCGGCTGATCCAGCAGGGTGGACAGCCGGCGGATGCTGTAGAAGCCATAGCGGCTGCGGATGTCATCGATCACCCTTTCCAGCCGGCCTTCCTTCTGCCGGATCTGCTCATCGACAAACAGCGACAGCTGCCGGCCGCTCTCTTCGCCGATCAGCTTTCCGGCTCTGACGCCAACACTTCTTAACGGTTTTTCCCAATGATAATTGTTCCTGTATAATTCCCTGACCGCCTTCATGATCTCGCTGGCCAGGTTGGTCGGCTCAACGGTCATCTGCCGGCTGAAGCACAGCAGATCGTTGGTCCTTAAGGAAATGCTGACCAACCGGCAGAGAAAGCCGTGATCCCTTAACCGGGAAGCCACGCTTTCCGCCAGAACGTACATCACAATGTCCAGATCCTGCTCGGTGGCCAGGTCGCGGTAACAGGTCACGCTGTTGCCGATCGACTTGACGATCTCTGAGCTGTCGTAGCGGGCAACCGGCGAATTCTCGTAGCCGTTGGCAAACGACCACAGCATCTCGCCCCATTTACCCAGTAGCTTTCTGAGCAGTGCCGGTGAAGCCTGAGCCAGCTGGCCGATGGTCTCAATGCCGTTTTCCGCCAGCTTGCGCTGAGAACTGCGGCCGACATACAGCAGCTCGCCGCAGGACAGTGGCCAGACCAGTTGGCGATAATTGTCCCGGCTGATGATGGTGGTATAGTCCGGCTTGCGCAGATCGCTGCCCAGTTTGGCAAAGATCTTGTTGAAGCTTACCCCTACCGAAGCTGTCACTCCCAGTTCACTGCGGATGCGCTGCCTCAGGATGTCGGCGATCTGCTCACCGGTGCCGTAAATGCCGCTGCCGGTGACATCCAGCCAGGCCTCGTCCAGGCCGAAGGGTTCAATCAGGTCAGTATAGTCATGGAAGATGCCCCTTACCCTTTGCGAAAACAGCATGTAGCGCGGATAGTTGGGCTTGTAGATGATCAGGTCAGGGCACTTGAGCTTAGCCTGCCAGAGCGCCTCACCGGTCTGAATGCCGGTCTTCTTGGCCGGCTGGTTCTTGGCCAGGATGATGCCGTGGCGGGCGTCGACATCGCCGCCTACCGCAATCGGCTTGCCACGGCTTTCCGGGTGATAAAGTTCCTCTACCGAAGCATAGAAGCTGTTCAGGTCGCAATGCAGTATTACTCTCTCCATATCTGCATTCTAGCATCTACTTGAATTTCATTCAATGGGCAAACTTGATTTATTTTCAATTTTCCGTTATAGTAAAAATGGATAAGAAGGAGGCAACACTTATGGAATTTGCCAGAAACCTGCGCTACCTGCGCCATCTTAACCACATCAGCCAGAACGAACTGGCTGACCATCTGGGCTATAAGTCTTTCACGACCGTTCAGAAGTGGGAGGACGGCTCGGCCGTACCGCCCTACAAGACCATTCTGCGCTTGGCGGAATACTTCCAGGTGGAAGTCGAGGACTTCATGCACAGTGATCTGAGCACGGCAATGAAAAGCGAGATCCCTATTTTGGGTATTGTCCGAGGCGGCGAGCCGCTGGAAGCCCAGCAGCAGTACATCGGCTTTGAACACGTCTATCCCGACGATGCCCGCCATTCCGACTGTTTCTACCTGCAGGTCGTGGGTGATTCCATGAAGGATGCCCGCATCCTGCCCGGCGATCTTCTCTATGTTCACCGCCAAGACTACCTGGACAACGGAGACATCGGCGTAGTCTTGCTGGACAATCAGGACGCTACTGTCAAACAGGTCTTCTACCGCGATGGCTGCATGATCCTGCAGCCGGCCAATGAAGCCTACAGTCCCATCGTGCTTAACAAGGAAGACATGCAGAGCCGCAATGTCCGGATCATCGGCAAGGTTCTGCACAACCGCATCAAGTTTGCATGAAATACCTGCTTATCTATCTGCTGATCATAAATGTCCTGGCTTTTCTGGCCATGATGGCTGACAAGCGCAAAGCCCGAAGGGATAAGTGGCGCATCAGTGAAAAGACGCTCTTTCTGTTGGCTCTTGCCGGCGGCAGCGCTGGCAGCTTGTTGGGGATGAAGCTGTTTCGCCACAAGACCCGCCACCGCCTGTTTACCATCGGCATGCCGGCAATCCTATTGGTTCAGCTGGTACTCTGCTTTTTATTCTTAATGAAAGGAAGGTAGACAAAATGAAAAAGATCAGAATTATTCTCATCACCTTAATTGCCCTTGCTCTGTTTGTTCTGCCGGTTTCAGCCAATTCCGCGCTGATGTTCTGGAGCGGCAGCGAAGGCAGCGATGTCTATATGATGAGTGAAAACTGTCCGGTGGAAGTGAGCCACGAAAAACTGGTTTTCAATGTCAATCAGCTTCCCGACAGGGGCTATGCGACACCGGAAGCCTTTGATGCCCTGGACAGCAGTGTCACGGCGATCTACGATTTCCATAACCCGGCTGACTATGACATCAGCGCCCGGCTGTACTTCCCCATTGGCCGGATTCCCGATTACGCTCCCGGCATTGAGCATCTGAGTTTTGAAAGGCACCAGATCAGAACCGATGGCCGGGAAGTAAACTATCAGTTGCGCTACTATTATCCTAATGGCGATTTCAAGATCGCTGAAGCACTGGAGAAACTGAAGGACGAAAAGATCCAGGATGAACTCCTTAATGAAGATGCCCTGGTCATCAGATATGACTATCAGGTTGAAACCAATGAGGGGATGTGGTGTGAGTTTTCTCTGGAAAGGGGACGCTTCGTACTGGCCAGCCGCTATAACGGCACCAAGATCGACGCCGACCACTACAACTTCGGTCTGTTCTACCAAACCAGAGATGAGGAAATGAATTTCAGCGTCTACCTGTTTGGTGAGGAAAACTATTTGGGTGAACCGCATTTCTATGAAAACGCTGCCGCGGAAAAGGAAGTTGAAAACCGGCTGATCCTGACCGGCCAGCAGACCATGACGCTTAAGGAAGCGCTTAATGATTACTGCCGAGTCGAGGGAATCAGTGAGATTGACCGTCACAACTGTCTGATCAGCCGACTGAAGGAGATCAGCAGCTACCTGCCGGCCGTCAGCCTGGATGAACTCGACTATGAAATGGCCCACCTGCTGATGTGCGGCTACGAATATCAGCTGACGATTCCAGCCGGGCAGACCGTCGTAAACGAGGTGACCGCTCCGCTTTACCCAAGCATTGACGGCTACTACGATCCGCCATATCATCAGTTCACCTATCTGTCTTCCCCGGCCAAGACCTGGTCGTCATTCAACGATCTGGACATTGAGATCAGAACGCCTTATCATGCTTCCGCTTTCTCAGCGGGAGAGTTGCAAAAGACCGATTACGGTTACAGTGCTCATCTGGATGGCTTACCGCAGGACGAGATCTCCTTCCGGCTGTGTGCTTCGGCCAGTCCCGATCACATTAAGAACGGTTCCTACAACATCATCTTATGGATCTTTCTCATTCTGCTGATTCTAGCCGTCATCGCCATTGTTACCGTTACGGTTCTGATAGTCAAAGCCGTCAGGCGGCACAGAAATAAATCCTGATGAAGAGATATCAAAAAGCCGGTTCAGTATAACGTAAACTGAATCGGCTTTTTTCATTTCAGGGAAGCAATGACCGGCACCTATTCTACTTTCCGGAAAGTACCGTCTTTCAGGGAATAGAGGTAGCAGTAGACAGTCTTGTTGGTAATTGACTGCAGATACTGGCGGTAGCCGGATAACTGCATGGTATAAGCCTCGTCATCAATGTGCTTGAGCTTATAGTCAATGATGTCAAAATGATCATCATATTCCATCAGCAGGTCAATGAAGCCGTGTCTGATCTGACCATCCTCTTCAAAGACAAACTCATACTCCTTATATGCCTTGCCTCTGGCTATGTTTTTCATCAGTTCGCTGTTCAGAAAGCGTCTGATGTCCTTTTGGCACTTATGCTCAATTGCACCATAATCCGGATCAGCCAGATCGATGATCTCAAGGTAATAGTGCAGCAGGGAGCCGTATGCCATGCTGCTCTTCTGTTCAGGAGTAATCAGCCCGGAGCCTTTGGAGAACTTGCCGGAAGTGCGAGTCTCTGCCTTTACAGGTGAATGGGGAATGATGGCAAGCGGCTTAATGTTCATCTCAAGTTGATCCAACAGGTTGTCCTTGCGGGCATTATAGTCCTTGCTGAGGCCAAGCGAGCCATCATTAAGATCAATATCCCTCATGTATGGCCTGAGGGTATCATACTGTAAGTTAAGCATGTCGATCATCCTTCTGATCTCGTAGCGGTTAAATGCTGGTATGACTTCACCATCCGTGCTCTTATCCTCAAAGGGGCCGACCAGAACGATTTTCTCCATGGTCCTGGTCAGAGCCACATACAGCAGTCTGATCTTTTCCGAGATGTCTTCCCGGTCATATTTGTCCTTGAACAGTTCCTTTACAAAGGTACTCTTAATGCCTCGGCCAGCAATGTAATCAGGCACGATGATCCCATACCTGTTATCGTAGACAACCTCCTTCCTTTTGTCCAAATCATTGAACTGATGGTAAAGCCCCGGGAAGTAACAGATATGGTATTCCAGGCCCTTGGACTTATGAATGGTTTGGATTCTGACCGCGTTGATGTCCGGTTTGTTCATGCTGAAGACAATTTTGTTGTTATCGTCAAAGATATGATCCAGATATTCGACGAAACTGACATAATCGTAATCAAGCTTGTTGAGCTGATGACAAAGCGCCTGAAGGTATTCCAGACGGACCTGATTATCATATACCTCCCCAATCCGGTTGATCTTGGAATCAATCTCAAATTCCCGGATGATCTCCTCCAACAGTTCGCCGATGCTTTTGCACTCCAGATTTTCACTTATCTTTCTGATGGTCTCGATCAGCGGAGTATTCAGGTACTTCTCTTCTTTGATCAGTTGGTGGATCTCACTGTCTGTCATCTCGACGACAAAGGAACGGGCAACCGAGACAAAGTTGTAACAAATGCCATCTTTGTCTTCTTCACTTACCGCCTTTATCAGCCGGAAGATGTTCTTGATAACCGTCAGCACGTCTGAGCTCTTCAGTTCTTCATCCTGCTCAATGCGTACCGGTATGTTCAGATAGGTAAGGATCTTCTTGAAAAGGTCAAACTGCTTGGATACATCGATCAGAATGCAGAAATCGCGATATTCTGCATTACGAGCGATTTCCTTATCAGGAATGAAAATCTGCATTCCTGATTCGATCTTGTGTTTAATGTCCTGACCGATGATGAAGGCCTCAATCTCAGCGCGGCTAAAGCTGGGCTGGCCGTTAAATGGCGGCATCTGCTTGTCATATGCATAATTGAGGATCTCCATCTTGTAGTCATTGCCGTCTTCCGGATATTTGCGCTGGGCAAAGACCATCTGATGATCCTTGCGGTAATCAGCTCCGCCAATCCGGCTGTCCATCAGACGGTTGAAGATCAGATTGATGGCATCAACAACGCTGCGGCGACTGCGGAAATTGCTCAGAAGATCGATGACCTCTCCCTTTTTGCGGTTATTCTTGAGGTCTTCATAGCGGCCCTGGAAGATGTCGGGATTGGCATTGCGGAAGCGGTAGATCGACTGCTTGATGTCTCCTACCATGTAGACATTGTCATGGGCGATGCGGCTGATGAAATCCTCCTGGATGTCATTAGTGTCCTGATACTCATCGATCATGATTTCAAAGAAATGCGAACTGATCTCCTGACGGACATCCTCATGTTCTTCAATGATCTGGAGGGCCATGGCAAAAATGTCGCTGTATTCGTACTGATCGCTTTCCTTCTTATATTCATCTAGACGGCTTTTGAGTTGCTGGGTAAGGTCAATGAGTTCGGCCAGATAGTCCCGACAGTGGTCATACTGTCCCAGCAGATCTTCCTTTTCCAGACAGGTCAAACTATGCAGCTTGCTGATCTTCGCGGCTATTTTCTTCTTATATTCACTTGCTTCCGGAGGACTGCCCTTTTTCAGGTTTCCCAGTTTCTCATCGCAATATTCATGGAACTGCTCATAGCTATGCGCGTTTCGCAACCCGGAAATCGGTTCGATAACCTTATCAAAGTTCTCTACTCCCATGGTGGAAAGCTCATCGAGCATTTTCTCGATTTCGTCCTGACGTTCTCTAAGCAGCTGCTCATATTCACCAAACAGTTCATCACGCTGTTTCTGCCAGATTGCCGGATCAAGGATTTCCTGAAGATAACGGTCGCGTCCTGGCTTCGTTGACAGGCTTTTATTGAGTTCCCTTACCCATTTGCGGATCTTTTCATCATCGCGATTACAGAAATCGCTGATCAGCTTTTCAAACCGCAGATCGTGACTGGCATACTTTTCTGCCATGATCTCATCAAGGATCTGCTGGCTTTTCAGAGAGATGATATTAGCATCGATGATGCCAATCTCCCGGCTGACGTTCAGCAAATAGTGATATTTCTTGACTACTGACAGTGCATAGGCGTCAAAGGTCATGATATAGCTGGAGTCGATCTTGTTGAGCTGAGTTGCTCTCTGCTCACTGCTCAGTTCTTCTCCCTTATGTTCCCTGAGTTTCTTTCTGATCTTTTCTTTCATCTGATCAGCCGCGGCTCGGGTAAATGTCAGAATCAGCATGCGGTCAACGTCTTTTCCCCCAAGAACATACTGAAGCACTCTTTCGGTAAGGACGGCCGTCTTACCGGAGCCGGCACCGGCTGAAACCAGAATGTCATGGCCATTATGGTAAATCGCATTTTCCTGTTCTTTTGTCCAGTCGATACTCATGCGTCTTCCTCCTGGTTTTCACCTTCGTCTTCGTCGTCGTCATTTTCAATTCTTCCATCCAGATAGACATTGTCCTCGTAGCGGTGATAACAGATGTCCGCATACGGACACTTATTGCAGGCTTGATTCTCACCCTGGTAGAACTTGGGATTGATGTCAAACCGGCCTTCGGAAATGGCCTGTCTGGCCTTGATGATCTCTCTTTCGGTAGCCGCAATGCAGTCGCGGATGTCCTGTTCGGACATTACCTTGCTGCTGCTGTAAAAATCACCATCTTTCTTTATGGCCAGACTCCTGATGTTGCTGCTGCGGGATGAAGTTTCAATGCTGTCATCCAGCATTGTCAATAAGCCAACATCATTGATCGAATAGCCATCCCAGCGCAAGTATTCCCGACGCTGATCTTCTTCGGTTTTCTTTTCATCATAGGTAAACTTCTTGGGAAGAATGTGCTGCAGATAGATGCCGCCGTAGATGATCTTGCTTTTTTCGCCCAGCTTTCGATCATCCATATTGTCCAGCAAAAACAGGTAGCAGGGCAGCTGCATCGATAGTCCATGGGCATTGAGTTCCGGGATGAAACTGATTGAGCCGCCGGTCTTGTAATCGATGATGGCGGTCAGGGTCTGATCCTTTCCCCGGTAGTACATGACCTTGTCAATGAAACCGCAGAAGGCATCCTCACCATTCTGCTTCCATACGACCCATTTTTCATAGAGGCCTTGCTTCAGCATGGTATGCTGATTCTGTTCCTTGATGATTTCAATGGCATTTTGAAGATCAGGTTTGAGTTTTGCCAGAAAGAACTCCTCCGTCTGATTCTGGGCAGTCTTTTCCTTACCCGAGGTACTCAGCTCAGCATAGATTCTGTCAAAGTCAAAACTCTCATCAGTAAAGCAGTGCTCCAAAACCCCATGGAAAAGCGTTCCCAACCTTGTGTAAAAAGTTGACTCGTTTCGATTTAGCAGCACCTTATCGAGATAATAGCGGAAGGAACACTTGTTGTAGTTTTCCATAGCAGTATAGGAAAGCCGCGGCTTCTCAAGCAACGCTTTCTGCTGGTCAGTAAGTTCCTTGAACTTATTGTCATATTCCAGATAGCCGCTGCGGTTGTAATTACCATAAAGCCGCGGCAGAATATCCGGCTTCTCACGGTATTTGAGGTAATCCTCCAGCTGATAATACATTCTAGCCTTGTTATAGCCTTCAGAGTGTTTCCAGGAGGGCTGCGGGCGTTCATTGACCAGATCCTCTCTCAGGGTTGAGGGATTGTGGCGGTTAAATGAACTGTTTTTGCAGTAGGAAAGATGCAGGTTTTTGACTGTTGACAGATATCCCAGCGTATTCCGCTTGGCAAGCAGGTTGATCTGCTCACTGTTATCCAGGCCAACCAGCGGCTTGATGTTGTCGCTTATGTAATCGGTATCGGTCTTCATGGGCGTGAAATCATCATTGAAGCTGAGCACAAACAGATGATCGTCCTCACTCAGTTCACTGAACAGAGCAATGTTTTTTACCACATTGACGCGTCTGGGGGGCGTTATCTTTGTATTCATCAGGTCATCGTGAATCAGTTCCCGGACTTCTTTCAGATCTTTGTGTTCAATGTACTTGTTGAGAATGTGGACCAACTGGCTGTAAATCGGGCTATCGCTGTATTGTTGCAGCTGATCATAGATCTGCTGATGGTCGCAGTAATCGAGCCAGCTCATAAACCGACGTACCAGCGCGGTTCCGACAATGGAATCATTCTTTCCATAATCGACCGTGATTCCATAATACCTTTCAAAACGTCTCAGTACGGCTTCATATTCCTCCGTCAAGTTACAGACGAAGATCCTGTTAATGTTAACGCCGCTATTTAGCAGTTCAACAAAGCTGTTGAACAGCCATTCAACCTCTTCTTCCAGATTATCAAACTCATTGACGGTGAACTTACACTGACTGTCGTCGGGAAACTCAATGACCTCACCGCTTATCATCTTCCGTGAGAAGCTGTCCAGCTCGCCGTAACCGTATACCACGGTTTTGACCCTTTTGAGCCAGCTATGAAACAGGGGATTAAAAGTCAGCAGACCTTCTACCTTCAGTTCTCTTTTCAATTCCACCAGCCGGTTCAGTTTTTCATTGCCATAATCTCTCTCATCTTCCACATAGCAGAGATTATCGAGATACATCCTGGCTACCGAAACCTTACACTGCTCTCTTTGGCAGACATACAGCACTGCCGCCTCGTCATAATCAAAGAAATAATTCCGACGGTATTCTCCCAGAGACATGAACTTCACCGAGCGTAGCAGCTTATTTTCATTTAGCCAGCCCAGCGCCGCAAGGCGCACTTCCCGGGGACAGATTATCAGGGTATTGTCATTAAGGTATTCAGTTATCTTCATATTCCTACTGTCCTTTTTTCCTGCTTACATTATATCATAGCAGCCAGATTCCTTACGGTCCGAAAAAAGACCCCCTAAAACGCAAAACGGCAGTCGATGACTGCCGCCCTGTTAATTGAGATATTAAATTCAACGTTTAGAGAAGGCACTGATTCTTTCCGCAACTGCAGCAGCGGAAAGACCGAATTTATCCAACAGCTGCTCATATCTGCCGCTTTCACCATAGACGTCGTCAGTACCGATGAATAACTGTCTGGTGGGGCAGTTGGCCGCCGTAACTTCGGCAATGGCACTGCCTAAGCCGCCGATGATACTATGCTCTTCCAGAGAAACGATGAAGTCAGACTTCCTAGCATATTCCAGGACAAGCTGCTCATCCAGCGGCTTTATGGTATGGATGTTGATCAATGTCGGGTCAATTTCCTTTTCCTTCAATAATTCAAGTGCCTCTAAGCTCTGCTGGACCATGGCGCCGGTAGCGAACATGGTGATTGGACTGCTTCCCTGATGCATGATAACGCCCTTGCCAAGTTGGAACTGATAGTCAGCATCGTTGACATCTTCCACCGCGTTGCGTCCTAACCTGAGGTAAACCGGTCCATCGTATTCGCTGATGGCCTTAACCGCCTGTTGGGTCTCAATGTCATCGCATGGCTGAATTACCGTCATCCCCGGGATAGCCCGCATCAGGGCCATGTCTTCCAGAGCCTGATGCGTCGCCCCGTTTTCCACGGCTGACAGGCCGGAATGTGAGGCGCAGATCTTGACATTGAGATGAGGATAGCCGACCATGTTGCGAACCTGATCAAAGGCTCTCCCGGAGGCAAACATCGCAAAACTGGTGGCGTAAGGAATCTTCCCGTTTGCCGCCATGCCGGCCGCGGCGCCAATCATATTGGCTTCGGCAATGCCGAAGTTGAAGTGGCGTTCAGGGGCAACTTTCTTCATGGCCGAGCTCTTGACCGAATTGGCCAGATCAGCGCTCAGCGCCACGACATTTTCATTTTCCAAAGCTAACTGGGCTAATGCCAGGCCGAAGGCTGCTCTGGTTGCTCTCTTACTCATTACTGCTCACCTCCCAGTTCCGCCAAGGCCTGAGCCAGTTGGGCATCGTCGGGTGCCTTACCGTGCCAGTCAGGCTGGTCTTCCATAAAACTGACGCCCTTACCCTTGATGGTTTCGGCTATGACAACAGTTGGCATGCCTTTGCAGCTGGCGGCATACTTAGCGACCGCAACTAATGCGTCAACATCATGGCCGTCGCATGACAGTACGTTCCAGTTGAAAGCCGCAAACTTGGCACCGATCGATTCAATCTCCATGACTTCACTGTTGAACCCGTCGGACTGCAGCCGGTTATGGTCGACAAATAATAACAGATTATCCAGATGGTAATGGCCGGCGGACATCGCCGCTTCCCAGATCTGGCCTTCCTGGATCTCGCCGTCACCGCAGATGACATAGGTGCGGAAGCCATTGCCGTCCAGCTTATTGGCCAGACACATGCCCACGGCCGCGGACAAACCCTGACCAAGCGATCCGGTCGACATGTCAACACCTGGCAGTTCGTTCATGTTGGGATGACCCTGCAGGCGGGAACCGAGCTGGGAGTAAGTCAGCAGTTCCTCTTCGCTGATTAAGCCCTTTTCTGCCAGGGTAGCATACAACCCAGCGCTGGCATGCCCCTTGGAGAGGACCAGCTTATCGCGCTGGACGTCATTGATGTTTTCCTTATTGATGTTCATGACGCTGAAATACAGAGCGGTAAGAATATCCGTACAGCTTAAGGAGCCGCCGGGATGACCGCTTTGGGCGTGATGAATCATCTTCAGAATGTTCTTGCGGATGTTATTGGCGTGTTCTGATAATTCACTCATGCTGTTCACCGCTTTCTAGTCTTTCAGCTGACCATAGAGGTCGTACATCTCAGCCTTGGTTATTTCCACTTTCACAAACTCGCCCGCCCGCAGCGGCCGGTCAGAGGTGAAGAAGACATGTCCGTCAATGTCATCAGGGGCGTGCATCCAGCCCCGGCCTTGATAATAAGGTGAGTTGATGCTCTTCTTTCTTTCCACCAGCACCTCAATCGTCCTGCCCAGGTAGCGTTGGTTATTTTCCAGTGAGATCTCCGCCTGCCGGCGCATCAGCTCATCCAGGCGCTTCTGAGCGGCTTCAGCGTCCACCTGGTCTGGTAAACGCCAGGCTGGGGTTCCTTCTTCCCGGGAGTAGGCAAAGGCTCCCAGACGGTCCCATCTGATCTGTTCAGTCAGCTCCATCAGTTCTCTGAAGTCCTCTTCACTCTCTGATGGAAAACCGACGATCACAGTCGTTCGCAATATCGGATCAGCGAATTTCTCCCTGATCTGCCTGACCGTAGTCAGAATCTGCTGCTTACGGCCCCGGCGGTTCATCAGTTTCAGGATGCGGTCACTGCCGTGCTGGGAAGGAATGTCGAAATAAGGTATTACCTTTTCCAGTGAGGCCATGGTATCCAATAAACCGTCATAGATCTCATCGGGATACATGTACAGCACCCTGATCCAATGGAAATCCATCTTATTCAGTTCAATCAGCAGTTCATGCAGCCTCAAGCGGCCATAGAGGTCCTTGCCGTACATGGTGGAATCCTGGGCAATGATGTTCAGTTCCTTTACCCCGATGGCTTCCAGCTGCCGGGCATTCTCCAGCACCTCTTCAAAGGGTACAGAATAGTACTTTCCTCTAATCAACGGTATGGCACAGAAGGTACAGTGGTTGGAACAGCCATCCGCAATCCGCAGATAGGCGGTATAAGGCTCCGTGGCCAGCATAATCTCCTTCTGGCAGATTGTTTCCGAATGCAGGGTCTCATTAAGTATCTGTTCCATGTTGCGGTATTCATCGATGGAAATGAAGCGATCCACTTCCGGCAGTTCTTCTTCCAGTTCCTTGCGGTAGCGTTGGACCAGACAACCCATGGCAATCAGGCACTTGCAGCGGCCGGCCTTGTAGTCCGCCATCTCCAGAATGGTATTTATTGATTCCTGCTTGGCTGATTCAATGAACCCGCAGGTGTTGACGATGATGGCGTCAGCCTGCCGGGGATCAGATACGAAGACATGACCGGAAGCCTTCAGAAAGGAGAGGGCGTTCTGCGTATCGATCAGATTCTTGGAGCAGCCTAAGGAAACAAGTCCGATTTTCATATTTATCACCCATCTACATTTTAATTGAAAACCATGATAAAATCATCTGGTAAGGGAAGAGGAACTGACCTGAAATTTTGCCAAAAACAATTGGGAAAAGATATTGAACAGAAAAAAAGAAGATGCTATAATGTTCAAGCATGGCCCTTAGGGTGGCTATCGGGATGTCGCACAGCTTGGTAGTGCACCTGGTTTGGGACCAGGGGGTCGCAGGTTCAAATCCTGTCATCCCGACCATGTGGCGGGATAGCTTAGTTGGTT
>JAEEHC010000074.1 GCA_016280635.1 Erysipelotrichaceae bacterium | reverse complement strand
TTTTCCGCTTCTTCCTTGATGTCCGGTTCGATCCGGACCGATAAATTAGCTGTCTTATTACTCATGATAATAACCTCCTTGGTATTAATATTATAAAACGATGACTTGTATAACGCAATACAATATATATACTAAAGATATACATTTACCCAAATTAGGACCAATTACCATTACTTGGCTTTCCCCTCACTAACATTATTGGCTTCAGAACCATGAGAATCCTAAAAAAAGGCGGATATCTCCGCCTGAGATGGTTTTTGATGAGGTTGGCTGGTTTTAAAGGCCTTGCTTGCTGCGGGGTAATTCGGTTGTTTCATCTGAAGACACCGGCCGGTCAATGCGGTCATTTTCATAGTCCCTGCCAGCCAGCTCAGCGTAGTCAAGGGGCTTTTCATCGGGCAGCCGGACTGCAAAGGGCAGCCCCCGGTGCAGGATGATCTGCTTGTAGAACATGTTTATGGCTCCGGATGCCGGTATGCCGAGAGCGGACAGGATCTTTTCCGCCTGTTCCTTGATTTCCGGCTCAATTCTGATATATACGCTTGCGGTTTTCTGGTTCATGTACACGCCCTCCCTGATGCCTAAATTATATCATTTGTATGGCAAACCGCAATGTATCGTCAATACGATAAAAGCGGGCTTTCGCCCGCCTGAGGGTGTTCTGTTTAGGTTTACCAGCGGTTGGCGACCTTCTCGGCAAAGCCCATCTGGCCGTCCAGCTTGATCTGCTGGCCGTCATCAAGTACGCAGGTGCCGTAGAAGCGGCCGAAGACCTGATGCTGGTTGGAGCGGATGACCAGGACATTGGTATCGTCAAAGCGGTCAAAGATAGGCTTGAAGGTCAGATTGACGCGTTCATCAGAAGAAGTAAAGGTCCAGGGCTCGACGAATAAGTCCTTGCCCTTGTTGTCAGTGGGGATGTTGAACCTGACATCTTCCAGCTTATGGCTCTTGCCGTCGTAGAACAGCATGTTCTCGCTGGCCGCTGAGGTATCACCGAAGCCATAACCCAGGTTGAAGCCGAAGCGATGCCCGTCAATGATGCACTGCAGGCTGGACCAGTACCAGGTGTTACTGTAAGTCCAGATGCCCCGGCCCCAGTCCAGAGTGCCCAGGGAATCTTCCTTATTGAAGAGGTATTCCTTCGGTCCGGTCTTTGCCCAGCCTTCGGCCACCATGCAGTTGATCTTCTGGTTGAAGTAGAAGTGGCCGGGCTTTTCAAAGGGCGTGCAGATGACCATGCTTTCTTCCGGAAAGTCGGTCAGGGTAATGTCAAATTCAATGGGGGTATCGGCGATGAAGTTGGCCATGAAGCCGGTAAGGTGCCTGGTCTTGCCGTCATTTTCAAAGTTAAGGACGCACTTGCTGGAGGCGGATCTGACATCCCCTTTTTCCGAGGTGGGCGGCAGGTTCTTCTTGCCCAGCGTCAGCATCTGCATTTCCGACTTGGTGACGTAGAACTTCTCGTCAAAGTTGAGCAGGGAAACCGAGTCCAGGCCCATGTAGCCGTTATCGTCCAGGGTCAGAGCCAGGCCGAAATGCTGGTTGCCGATGTAGTAGTAGTCCCACTCCTTGGTATGGAAACGGGAGGAAAAATCGGTCTTCTTGTTATAGATGGGAAGCATCTTCTTACAGTAGCCCGGTTCAATGATGTTGTTGTTTTCATCCAGCAGCGGATGAACTTCCTTTATCTCGTGCTGCATATTATTACCTCTTGGTTTTCTGTCTTTATGATACCATATTTTTCCCTTTCCTTAATTGTCAAGGCTGGCTTTGTTGGGTTAAACTAATGTTAGCGAAACATCAGAAATGAGGAAATGACATGGCTGATTTCATTGTTAACATCATTCACCGTCCGGAGATGGTCCCCGAGTATGCCGAAAAGGTTACCGGCCACGGCCAGAAGGAAGACCTCGGCCGTAAGGCCCTTTTGACCGAGAGCCTGGACATCTTCAAGACCCAGCAGCGCTGCGCCCATGAAAACGGGCTCAAGACGACCATCCAGATGACCTATGCGTCTCTTTTCAACGATGAGGCTGTTGAGCTGGCCAAGCACGACCACGAGGTCTATGGCGACGAGATCGGCCTGACCTTACTGGGTCTGCCCTGCGAGCAGTTCCGGCAGAAGTATCACACCAAGGACTTCTGCATCTGGATGTTCTCGATGGAGGACAAGAAGGCCATCGTCACCGACGTCTTTGAGAAGTTCTTCGAGCGCTTCGGCTTCTATCCTGAATCGACCGGATCCTACTATCTGGATGCTGCCCTGATCAATTACATCAAGGAAAAGTACCCAACCGTCAAGTGCGCGGTAGCGACCTGCTGGGAGGAAGGCCCCAAGGCCTACCATACCTGCAACAACTCCTGGTATACCCTGATGGATGGCGGTCCGTGGGCTCCCTGGATCCCTTCGAAACAGAACACTCACGCACCAGCCGCCAATGAGGCGGAAGACAGCGGCATCGTTGCCATTCCTCACCTTTCCCGTGACCTGTTAGCCTGTTACGATGGCAATGGTTCCAACTTCGGTACCCACCCCCAGAATGTCTTAAGAGGCATGATCTATGATTCGAAAACCTGGGAGTTCCCCTATTTCTACAATCTGGTCGACCAGTACCGCTATCTGGAGAAGTTCAATAACGGCTACAGCTATAACATGATGTTCGTCGGCCCCGGCTGGATGAACAAGATGGGCCGCTGGGAAGCGCCTTATGAACTGTTATTAAAATCATATGAAGAGGGCTGCGCCTACTATGGTCAGCTCAAGAAGGAAGGCAAGCTGACAGACATGACCATGAGTGAGTTTGCCGACTATTACCGTAATAAGAAGCACTACAGCGAACCGGAATGCGCCTTATGGCGGGACATCCTCTACGGTTCTGACAAGCAGCTGTTCTGGTATTGCGACCCCTACATGCGCGCCTGCATCAACATGGACCAGGGCGGCGCCCTGGTTGACTTAAGGCCTTATGTCGCCAAGCTGGACTACCCGATGGGCATTGGGACCAAGCACGTCCAGGATGTTTCCTATCCCTTCATCATTCAGGAAAAGTACCGGGCCGGCTACTTTACTCACTACGCTGGGGAAGGTACGGTCAGAAGCGCCAAGATCATCCATAACTCTGAGGAAGTAGATCTCTGTCTTTGCCGCACCAAGGCTCATTTCAGCCAGAATGGTGATGAGCGGATACTGACTCTGGATCCGGTGGAGATCGTCTTCTCTGATCTGACCCTGAAACTGCAGACCGTCATTACCTTCAAGGAAGGCGATAGCTCCATTAAGACGGAAAGAAGAATATTGGAGATCAGCGATCCCCAGGCAGAGGTCAGGATCAATGAATATCTGGTTGGCTGTTACGGCACCACCGAGTATTCCGAGGACATGACTTCACTGACCTTAGGTGTTGATGAAGAAAAACTCAATTATGAATACCAGTGCCGGGAGATCAGCCGGAAGGACGCTGAAGAAGCCTGGTGCGTCTTACCGCCCATCAGTACTAAGGTATCGATGTTAGCGGAGGGCCGGGATAAGAGCAACTACGTCAGGGAAGGCTATGCCTTCAGCCCGATGTTTACCATCGGGGCTACCGGCAAGCTGCAGGAAGGAGAGGTGTTTACGACATGGCTCAGGCTACAAAAGGAAGATTAAACTACCGCTGTCCGATGTGCTTCATGCGGGATATCGACATGGACATGTTCTATGATCCCGATAAGAAGGAATACTACTGCCTGCGCTGCCAGTTCCACGGTAATGAAGAACTGGTACTGCAGAAAAACGAAGAGATCAGAAAGAAGTACGGCGACATGTACCGCCGCTTCAGAAGCTTTGAGGAATTTTAAATGAGTGAATTCATCAAGGGCGCTGACGTTTCTTTTCTGGAAACCATTGAAACCAACGGCGGCCGTTTCTTTGATCAGGGCCGCAAGAGCGAACTGTTTCGGATCCTGAAGGATCACGGTTTTAATCTGATCCGCTTAAGGCTTTTCAATGACCCTTATGATGAATTCGGCCGAAGTTATGGCGCCGGAGGCTGCGATGAGGACTTCATCATCCGCATGGCTTCCCGCTGCCGCCAGGCCGGCATTGACTGGCTTTTGGACTTTCATTACAGCGATTGCTGGGCCGACCCCGGCAAGCAGACCATGCCCAAGGCCTGGGTGGGTTTGGACTATGAAAAACTCAAATTTGCCGTATACGATTATACTTATGCCGTATTGAACCATTTGAAAAGCCGCAACCTGGCCCCAGCCATGGTGGCGGTAGGCAATGAGATCACTAACGGATTACTGTGGCCCATCGGCACCAAGGGCAATGACGCCCAGATTGCCGGGCTGTTAAGTGCCGGCATCAGGGCGGTCAGGGATGTTCTGCCCTTAGCCAAGGTTATGCTTCATCTGGATAACGGCGGCAATAACGCGATCTACCGCCGCTTCTTTGACAGCTACCTTCAGAATCAGGGAGCGGACTTTGACATCATCGGCTTAAGTTATTACCCCTTCTGGCACGGCAGCATGGCCGATCTGAAAAACAACCTGGATGATCTGGCTGAGCGCTACCACAAGGATCTTATCATCGCCGAGACCTCCTACCCCTTTACTTTGGAAGATTACCGGGAAAGGGAGAAGATAAGTGAAGAAGACTTCAAGGGCATGGCCATTAAGGAAAATCCCGCTGACCGCCCCTTACCCTATCCGATCAGCGAAAGGGGTCAGGCCGATTTTATGGTCGCCCTGATGGATTTAATAAAGAGCGTGCCTGAGGAAAGAGGTCTGGGGTTCATCTATTGGGGTGGGGAATGCCTGCCGGTGGAAAACAGCGACTGGGCTTCTGAAGAAGGCATTGACTACATGCATGAAAAGGGGCCAACCGGAAATGAATGGGCCAATCAGGCGCTGTTTGACTATGACGGCAATCCCCTGGAAATACTGAAAGCCATCCGCGACTACTAGCCGCGGTCAAAAAGATTATTCTGGAAAGACTGAGGACAGACTTATGAGCATTAAGAGAAGTTCGGGAATACTGTTGCCGGTATTCTCCCTGCCATCCAATTATGGCATCGGCACCCTGGGCCGGGAAGCCTACGCTTTTGTCGACTTTCTGGCGGCCAGCGGCCAGAGCTACTGGCAGATGCTGCCGATCGGGCCGACCAGCTACGGTGATTCCCCCTACGCCAGCTTTTCTTCCTTTGCCGGTAACCCCTATTTCATCGATCTGGACCTATTGATCCAGGACGATCTGCTGGTAAAGGAAGATGTGGCCCATCTGAAGGTGGAAGATCCCGCTGACATCGACTACGGCTACATCTATGAGACCCGCTTTGAAGTGCTGCATAAGGCCTATGAAAGAGGCTGGCAACGCGATCGGGAAGAGTTTGAAGAGTTTGAAAAGGCCAACCGCGACTGGCTGGAGGATTACAGCCTCTACATGGCGGTCAAGAAGTACTTTGACATGAAGAGCTGGATCGAATGGCCAGACAAGGCCATCAGGCTGCGCCATAAGCGGGCTCTGAAGAAATATTCCGAAATGCTCAGGGAAGACATTCAGTTCTTCAGCTACCTGCAGTACCTCTTCGCCAGACAGTACGCGGCCCTTAAGCAGTATGCTCACGAAAAGGACGTTAAGATCATCGGCGACCTGCCGATCTATGTGGCTCTGGACTCCGCGGACTGCTGGGCTGATCCCGATCAGTTTCAGCTGACCAGCGTCAATGTGCCTAAGGAAGTTGCCGGTGTACCTCCGGACTATTTCAGTGAAGACGGTCAGCTCTGGGGCAACCCGCTTTATAACTGGCGACGGATGAAGAAAGACGGCTATCAGTGGTGGATCCGAAGGATCAAGGGCTCAGCCCGCTACTTTGACGTGCTGCGCATTGACCACTTCCGCGGCTTGCAGGCTTACTGGGCGGTGCCCTATGGCGACACTAATGCGAGAAGGGGCCGCTGGCTGCCCGGACCGGGACTGCCGTTTGTGCAGACCCTGCTGGAAAAGTGCGCCGACGTGGAATTCATTGCCGAGGATTTGGGCATCATTTCTGAGGATGTCGATAAGCTGTTGGCTGACAGCGGCTTACCGGGCATGAAGGTCATTGCCTTCGGCATGGAGGCTTACGTGCCTAACCGCAACACCCCGCATAATTACATCAATAACTGTGTCTGTTACTTCGGTACCCACGATAACTCGCCCATTCAGGGCTGGATCGACACCGTGGAGAAGAAAGATCTGGAATATACCAGGAAGTATTTCCACATTGAAAGCGATGAGGACTTCAACTACGCCATCATCAGGGGCGCCATGGCCTCGGTTTCCAACCTGGTGGTCTTCCAGATGCAGGATTACCTGAATCTGGGTGAAGAGTCCAGGGTTAACTGCCCAGGAACACTGGGGAACTGGAAGTGGCGGCTGCTGAAAGGCCAGTATGATGAGAAACTGGCAGAAAAGATTGCGGAAATTACGAAAGTTTTCGGCAGAAAGTGAAATATTTCATATAGATTTCATAAAAGTAGGGTATAACATAATCGTAAAGAAAATCATTGTTTCCCCCTTCTTGAATATTAGTATCATGAATAAAGGTACCGGGCGGTACCTTTATTTATGAATTGCCCCTCACTTGCATCAAGGGAAAAATATGATAATATTAAATCCGGAGGGTTTCTATGGACTCGATCTTCAGACTTACCTACGGATGTGATCTGCGCCAGGGCATAGAGGACTATTGCCAGAAGCATGACATCCATTCAGCCGTCATCGTTACTACGGTAGGCAGCCTGTACCAGGTTGTCATCAGACTGGCGGATGGCCACAGTACGGTCTGTCTGAATGACCGTTATGAAGTAGTATCACTCACCGGTACCGTCAGTGACGGCGGCAGCCATTTGCACATCGCGCTGGCTGACAGCCAGGGCCGGGTCGTAGGCGGACATGTCTGTTATGGCTGCCTGGTCAATACGACCGCCGAAGTGGCGCTGCGCTCTCTGGACGGATCTTACCGGCTCAACCGTCAGTTGGACGAACAGACCGGTTATAACGAACTGGTTGTTACCGAAATAAAGGAGGAATTGAAATGAAGACATTATTAAAGTTTTTCCCGCTTAACGACAGAGCCAAGGACATTTTCTATCTGGTCGCTGTCATCTTAGTCTACGCTGCCCTGGGTTGGGCTGCCGGTTTCATCGGCATGCTGACCGGCTGGGTACCGCTGTTAGGCTGGCTGATCAACCTGATCGTCTGGGTCATCAGACTGTATTGCGGACTGGGCATCATCCTGGTCATCCTGCAGTACGCCAAGATCATCAGATAAGAAAAACTACGATACTGAAATAAAAGGGTTAGGCGGTTTAAAGAAACTGGTTCTTGTGAACTCATAGAATTTGTTTCTTATCCAGCTTGATTTGCTAATTTAGTTATGTCGTTTTTTGAGATCTAAATGGTGGCATGTGTTTCATCAAAAGGGCTTTCGGCAAATGTCGAAAGCCCTTTTCTTCAATCAACAGCAGAAGTATTTTTCGATATTCATTGCTTTGGACGTATAAGAAAACATCAAAAAGTTATCGCTTCGCCAGATAATCAGAAGCCATTTTTTCGGGATCTGAATATTCTTTTGCTTTGACTTCAAATTGCATTACTGCTTCCTTTGTGCTTTAATCTGCTCCTTGAATCTGATGAGATTCATTATTTCTTCCTGATCTCTTTGATCGAGTTTTTCAAAGCTTCGGGCAAACACTGTGGCTGGCTGACTTAGTTCTGGATTATTAAGTAAACTGTCTGTAGATACTCCAAATAAGTTGCTTAACAATGCCACTTCATCTGCAAGCATTCTTCTTTTCCCGTTTTCCATCTGGGTATATGTTGATCTGCTTACTCCAAGATATTTTGCCACGTAATCCTGCGATAGATGCAACTGATTCCTCAACTCTTTAATCCTTTCATTTATATTTGACATGATTTCTCTCCTTGCTTTACCGACTTGATTATAGGGCAAAACGTTAGAAACATAAACAATTTTTGTTAGATATTCTAACAACAAGTGAAATATATTCTGTTAATCTGCTATGATAGTGAAACTATATTGCTAAATGTCATTATGCGGATCTGGTGCATCTTTTTTAACAGGAATGGTGATATTCATTTGCGAAGTAAACCTCATCAGCATATAAGACTTGTTTTAGTGATTAAAAGTCTGTATCCTACTTTATAATTTATGATCTAAAGCACAGAAAGTCCTAGCTTTTGTTTGTTTTTGAGCGCAAAAAAAGATAGTCTATGTAAACTATCTCAAAAAACGCGGAACTGCAAATACTATGTTCAATTCACGGCTTTCATCTCTTTATCAGGATCAGATACAGATCGTTGATGTTGGAATTGGTAGGGCCGGTCATGATCAGCTGGTCCAGTTTTTCTAAGGCGTGGTAGCTGTCGCTATCCTTCAGGTAAGCGGGTATGTCGACGCCTTTCTTCTTACTCTTGCGCCAGCTGTAGCTATTGACATAACCGCCTGCCGCCTCGGTTGGCCCGTCGGTACCGTCCGAGCCCATGGCCAGGACGGTTGTTGAAGTCGTCTGTTTCAAGCCTTCAGCGAAGTCCAGAGCCAGATGCTGGCAGCGGCCGCCCTTGCCCTTGCCGCTGACGGTAAGGGTGATTTCACCGGTATAGATGAAGGCCTTGGACACTGAGGTATTCTGGTTATCGAAGGCTTTCTTCAGCAACAAGTCTCGGGCTTCCTGCTGCTGACAGGTCAGAGAAGTGGAGACGATCTCAGGAAAGTAGCCCAGCTGCTGACAGATTTCTTTGGCGCTTTGGGCCAGCGTCTGCACATCGCCGATGACCTGAGTCTCAACGTTATCAAGCTGCTTTACGGTAGGCTGCAGGGGCAGATCACCTAGTTCATATCTCTCAATTATCTGCTGAGCCTGCTTTTCACTGGTGGTGTCGATCACAGTTGGACCGGAAGCAACGGTGTCCAGCTGATTGCCAATGACATCAGACAGGATGAAGTTATAAACTCTTGCCGGCTGACAATGCTGGGCAAAGCGTCCGCCCTTTACCTGAGAGAGGCGCTTGCGGATGATGTTGATCTCATTGATGGTCGCCGATGATCTGATCAGTTTTTCCGATACGCTCTGTAGTTCATTAAGAGGGATCAGGGGAATCTCAAAGATAGCGGAACCGCCTCCGGAAAGTAAGAAGATGACATTGTCATTCTCGCTTAATCCTTCAGTCAGCTGCCAAATCTTTTTACTGGAGGCTACCCCGTTTTCATCAAGCACCGGATGGCCGGCTTCATAAATGTCGAAGCCTGTGATTTCGCCCTTGCTGTGAGCATATTTGGTCAGCACGATGCCTCTGGTGATTCTTTCGCCTAAGACATCATGAGCGCACTTGCCCATGATCCAGGCCGCCTTGCCTACGCTGATGACAAAAAGGCGTCCATCATTAAAACTGGCATTTTCCAGTTTAGCCTTCAGGGCATTATAGGGGTTAGCCTGACTGATGACGTGGCTGATGATTTCCTTGAGATCCTTGTTCATGACTATATTGTAAAACGGAAAGCGGGAAAAAGAAAACCCCGCGCAATTGCCGGGGTTAATGTTCATGGCTGGGAATAAAGGATTCGAACCTTTGAGTGACGGAGTCAGAGTCCGTTGCCTTACCGCTTGGCTAATTCCCAATGAGCATTATTATTATACACTATTTTTCCCATATGCCAAGGGGAAATTTGAAAAAATGAAACCGGGGTTTGACGCTTTCGGTGGTTTACAGTTGCCCAAAAATCAGTTATCATATTCTTTCCTCTTGAAAAGGAACAAAATGGGAAACAGGAGAACCAAAATGAAAAGAAATAACGAAGAACTGGTAAGCCAGTATAAGTTGAATGTTGATCCCGAGCGCTTTGACTATAAGGCTGCCGGTTATTATCTGAACAATACCCGCAAGATGTATGAACCCCTGCAGCAGGGAACCGCCGGTCCGCTGAACTTCTTTGAAAGAACGATCGTCACCTATCAAGAGACCGGTAAGCCGGAAGGTGAGCCGGACTTCACTTCCAATAGCGGTTCGCAGTACTGGTACTCTGATGAAGGCGTCATCAGAGGCTCCGATCACTGGGGCAACGGCGTTGCCAACTGTAACTGGGCTTTAAAGGAGAAAAAGGGACGGACGGAATATGGCTTAAGCTATGATGCCATCCGCCGCTATAAGGACCGCCGGTATGGCTTTGCCAGATGGCAGGACTTCGTATTGAAGTGCCGGATCGTGGAGATCAACGGTCAGGAATACCTCACTTCCTTTGACAACACCATCGGCCGGGATATCGTGGTCATTGACGGCCAGAAGTACCGCCAGAGAATCGTTGAACTCTGGGACGAAGCGGAATAGAAAAGAAAACAGCTGCCGTCAGGCAGCTGTCCCTGTCTAATAATGAACATCAAAGCCGGTCTCGTGTTCGACCGGTTCGATCTCCTTAGCTGAGTAATTGTCAATGCGGACATAGTAGGAAGCGCTGTGAGCCTTGGCGATCAGATCAAAGATGCTGACGGCATCACCCTGCAGTTCGCAGTCCACCCGGCCGTCATCGCGGTTGCGCACCCAGCCGGTCAGATTGTACATGTGGGCCAGCCGCATCAGCACCCAGCGGAAGCCGACGCCCTGTACCTGGCCCTCAAAAATGACATAATAACGCTTCATATTTTTATGATAATATTTTGTTTTTTCCCTTGCAAATAAATTAACACCTGTGATATTATATTAAAGCACTGGTAAACAGTGACGTATGATGGGCCTGTAGCTCAGATGGTTAGAGCGCGCCGCTGATAACGGCGAGGTCGCTGGTTCGATTCCATTCAGGCCCACCATTTCTTTTGGGGAATTAGCTCATTTGGGAGAGCGCCTGCCTTGCAAGCAGGAGGTAGCCGGTTCGATCCCGGTATTCTCCACCAAATAGCAATTACAAGGTCTTAGGACTTTTTTTTATAGCTCTGCCAGCTCGAAGGAGCTGTTTTTTGTTTTCTGATCCGCATGACCAAGGCAATCCATTTTTGCAGTTGCCGGCAAGGCAACCAAAGCTGACAGAAATCCTGCTGAATTGTTAAGTCCGGTTGGTGGTATAACATTTCCCACTTTTCTACAATTATGTTAGTTTTAGTTGCAAAGGTGGGATAAGTGTGAGAAAACATTATTTGGATAACATCCGTTGGTTTATAGTTGTACTAGTGGTCTTCTACCATGTGTTTTACATGTATAACGCTGAAGGTATTGCTGGGGGATTAGGTAAGATCACTGATCTTGAAGTCCAATATTATGATCTTTATCTGAACTTCGTCTATCCCTGGCTGATGCCGATATTATTCATTGTTTCCGGCATCACTTCCCGGCTCTATTTGGAGAAGCACAGCGATAAGGAGTTCATCAGAAGCCGCACGACTAAACTGTTAGTACCTTCTACCATCGGCTTATTTGTCTTTCAGTTTGTCCAGGGCTACATCAGCATGTCCCTTTCCAATGCCTTTGACCAGATGGCTGGGGCTCCCTGGTTTGTCAAGTATCTGATCATGGTTCTCTCCGGTCAGGGGGTATTGTGGTTTGCCCAGATGCTGTGGCTGTTCAGCGTGATGTTAGTTGGAGTCAGAAAACTGGAGAAGGACAGAGGCTGGCAGTTAGGAAAGAAGGTCAATCTGCCAATCCTGTTACTGCTTACTGGTGCAGTCTGGCTTTCCGCTCAGAGCGGCAATACCCCGGTAGTGGTGGTCTACCGCTTTGGCTTATACAACACTCTGTACTTCTTGGGCTATTTCATCTTCTCTCATGAAGAAGTCATGGAAACCGTTAAAGAGTACTTCTGGCTGTTTCTTACCCTGGCCCTTGGCTTAGGCATTGGCTTCTGCTTTTACAGCTTCGGTAAGAACTACGCTGATGAGCCGGTATACCGCTCCGTGCTGTTTACCAGTTACGGCTGGCTGGGCTGTCTGGCCATTCTGGGCGGCTTTGGCCGATACCTGGATTATGAAAACCGTTTTACCGGTTGGATGAATAGGCACAGCTTCGGCCTGTATGTCTTCCATTATCTGGGCATTTCCGCCATTGCCCTGTTTGTAGCCAGACCCAGGCTATTAGAACCCTTGCCGGTCTATCTGGTAAGCACACTGGCCGGCTTTGCGGTCGGCTATCTCTTACCGCTGATCATAGCCAGACTGCCCTTTGTAAGATGGGCGGTATTGGGAATAAAGAAGAAAGGATGAGCATTATGTTTAAGGATAACCTCGTACAGTTAAGAAAACTGAAATCACTGACTCAGGAGGACATTGCCGAGATTGCCGGGGTATCCCGGCAGGCGGTAGCCAAGTG
This sequence comes from Erysipelotrichaceae bacterium, assembly GCA_016280635.1. Lineage (GTDB taxonomy): Bacteria > Bacillota_I > Bacilli_A > Erysipelotrichales > Erysipelotrichaceae > UBA1783. The sequence goes on along the minus strand of JAEEHC010000074.1, from coordinate 3,248 downwards.
GGAGAGCGGGGAAACCGTACCGGATCTGGAGAAGTGCCGGTTACTGGCCAACGGCTTAGGCGTATCGCTTGATGATCTGGCCAACCATGAAAGCGGTGAGGACATGGGTTTTGGCGTCCCGCCTAAAGGCAAGCACATCTTTGGGGTGGTAACGGTCGGCGATAAGGGCCAGATCGTCATCCCGGCCAAGGCAAGAAAGATCTTTGACATCAATGCTGGCGATTCGCTGGTCATTCTGGGTGATGAAACCCAGGGCATGGCCATCATGAAGGCCGAGAATTTCCTTGATCTGGCTGACATGATCAGAAAGATCAGCTCTGGCCAATAATTGTTGTCTGATGTGCAAAGAAAAACATTCAGTTGATCAGAGGGGAACCGCTGAACAATGAATGTTTTTCCTGGTTATTCTGATGAGAAATTGTCTTAGTCTTCAGCGTCTTCTATTCCCTTTCGATCATAATGATCGCTTCAAGGGTCTCGCTGTCGAAGCTTTCAACCGTGAACCGGTAGTTTACCGGTTCCTTTTTATTGCTTAAGGGATAATTGGGGAAATAACTCTGGTATTTCTCCATTGTGAAGACATCTCCGGTGTGGAAGAGATAGGAACTGTAGAAATTGTTGCCTGGTAAGAACGTTTCCTGACCGGCAAGTATCAGCGACAGCAGATGGTAATTTGGATTTTTATCCGGCGAATCATCCATGCTTTCAGCATCCGGCATGGTGCTATTGGAATACGCATGGCAGACATCAAACCTGGTGTATCGTTTCGCGCCTGAGAAATCATCAAACCAGCCAAGTCCTTTCCCTGTCGTATGAACTCTTTTCATCAGCCGGGCATCGACGTGTAAGAGTCTTACCCCGCCCAGATCAGCGATGCCATCAGTTTCCGTATCGGCTTCAAAATAGGTGCTGAAAGGTTTCTCATTGTTGCCCCGGCCACCAAAGACGTCGATCAGCAGATACTCATCGAAAGGCGTACCGTTCCACTGCCCGCAGGGTATCAGGATGGCATCAGGGTATTCAGCACTGTTGCGCAGCTTAAGAGTTACCTTTTCAACATCCGGGGTGATCACATAAGGATCGATCCAGCCAACGGCCATTTTGGAGTAACTGTTCCAGTCGCCATAGTTGGAAATGGACTGGAGGTCATAGTTACCGGCAAACCTATTCTTCATACGATAGTCGTAATAGTCCATTATTCCGAAACAATGAGCCAGTTCATGGGCTAAAATGTTGCTGCGGTGATCAACAGGATCGTTAAAAAAGTAGACTGGGATGTCGATAAACATTGACACTTTGGCATTATCGGCCATAAGACTCATTTCGTAATCGTCCATCATTGGCGCTCCGGCAGCCTGTTCTATTTCATACGGTTCGTTGATGACGCAGATCACCCCATCCAGATAGCCGTCGGAATCAGAATCATAAATGCTGGAATCAGGAACATAGCTTTTTATCGTTTTTTCAATTATTTCCCGGCTGTAAATATATTTGAACTTACGTAGTCTTTCTCCGGTCGTCCATTCATCCAGGGTAATGCCCAGCTTATAGGTTGGCATGATATCACATACCAGATTAACCCGACCATAGGAGGCGTTAAGATAATACTGCCTGGTGTCCAGACAGAACCTGTTGTCATAAGGACCTTCGATCCACAGCTTCAGATTGTTCAGCACTTCTTCATCAATTGGGTCACCGCCCTCGATTTCGATAGGTATCACTAACAGTCTGATCGTCCCCTCGGGATTAATCGTACCTTTGTGAAGTTTGTTGTAGGTAAACTGGATAGGTGTGCGGGGATAATCCTTATCATATTCGATTTCCGGTTTTACCGGGTCCGGCTGCGGTTGGGGTTGCGGCTCTGGCTGCGGTTGGGGCGTACAGCCAATCACAGAAAAGATGAAAAAGATGATCATACAGATAACGAGAATAAAGTTTATTGCCCGGCCGGATTTTCTGAACATAACCAGTTCCTCCTTCTTTTGTTTCTTTAGCAGATTGCGGAAAAGTGAAATCATCATGACAAAACGCCATTCAGGCTTCACGAAAGGATTATTCGTTTCTCAATTTTAGTAGTGGTTATTGATTACCAGCATTATAGCATTTCACCTCCTGTCATATCAACGAACCGGCAGTATTCACCGGCTTGCGGAAGCCTCAGCCGGTCCTTCTTTACCCAAATAAAAGAAATACGGTTGTGATAGAATAGAAAAGTACCAATTGGGAAACGGGTGTTTGAATGAATAAGACAAAGGGCAAAAGGAAAAAGATCATCATACTGGCAGTATTATTGATAGTAGCGGTATGGACAATATGGGGAAATGTGACGGTAGGCATCAGCCGCTATCAGGTTTCCAGCACGCGGCTGCCCTCTGGTTTTGATGGCTTCAGGATAGCCGTGATATCGGATCTGCATAACGCCAGCTTTGGTAAGGATAATCGACAGATAATTGAGAAGGTCAGGGAAATCAGTCCTGACATCATTGCCCTGACCGGGGATTTGGTTGACGCTAATAAAACGGACATTGAGGTTGCCATTAATCTGGTAAGCGAACTGATGGCCATTGCGCCCTGTTATTACGTGACCGGCAATCACGAAGCCTGGATCACCGGTCAATATGCTTTGCTGGAAGAAGGACTGCTGAAGGAAGGAGTAAGAGTCCTCCATGATGAAGTGGTACTTCTTACTGAGAACGGCCAGTCCATTCAGCTTGCCGGGGTTGATGACCCGGACTTTACCGATCGGTCTGACTACATTCAGGAAAGCATTCTGGAAACGAAACTCCAGCAGATGAATCTTACTTCTGACTACTGCGTTCTGCTTTCCCATCGCCCGGAACTGTTTGAAGCTTACGTCAAAGAGAATGTTGATCTGGTCTTAAGCGGCCACGCCCATGGCGGTCAGTTCCGGCTGCCCTTCATCGGCGGCATCATTGCGCCTAATCAGGGATTCTTTCCTAAGTATGACGGTGGAGTTTACCAAGAGCAGAATACAGTAATGATCGTCAGCCGGGGCATCGGCAACAGCGTCATCCCCATCCGCTTCAATAACCGGCCGGAAATGGTCGTCGTTGAACTAAAGAGTGAATGAGCAGCAAAAAAAGAATGTGTAACTTTGCAGAGTAAATTCCGTTTTAAAGCCGCGGAAGAAAAGGAGCAAAGAAAAAAGAAGTTTTAAAGATCAGAACTGAATTTCAAGTATGGTCAGACAAAGGAAATAGAAGTAGAATATGAGTAGCCAAATATTG
>JAEEHC010000073.1 GCA_016280635.1 Erysipelotrichaceae bacterium | reverse complement strand
CCGCCCCGTCAGCCATGATTATGCCATAGAACAGAACCAGAGGATTGCGCAGAACAATGCCGGCGATCATGGGCAGAATGCCCAGAATGATCAGGGGCATGGCGGTTCCTAACAGGTAATGGTTCTTTTCCAGCGGCACCAAACAGGTGCAGTAGGGATTCAGCGACGGCTTCATGATGCCAAACTCGATGTCCCGGAAACGACGAGGAGTAAACAGACTCCAGGTCAGACCGTGGATCAGTTCATGAATGACGATCAGGATGATGGAGACAATGACGAAGATCAGGGGATTGAAACCGCTGAACTCCAGCTGACGGTAAACAAGGTAGTAAGTACCGTAACCAATCACAAATAAGGGGATCAGCAGAACGATCGCAAAGATGTTGGCCTTAGTGATGTTGACGGTCAGATCATGGCGTTGGTAGCCCTGCTGAAGCATGTCTTCAGCGATCTTCTCAAAATTTTCCAGCCGCTTTTTCTCGGCTTCGGTAAGAATTCTTTCCTTCTTCATTTTTACCTCATTCAGTGGCTTTGCCCAAGGTTATTATAACGCAGAATCCTCTAGCAGTTTCCCGTATAAACATGTTCAAGATATTCGGAGGCGACTTCGGCCAGATGATAAACGGTCGATACCGGGGTGGGAGAGCACTCGGACATCTTATAGGCCGGGAAGAAACGGGAGAGATGGTAGGGAATGCTCTTATCCAGAGAGGCGATCCAGCCGGCCATTTCCCGAATCTCCTGTTCGCTGTCATTGATGCCGGGGATGACCAGGGTGGTCAGTTCGACATGGGCGCTCTTTACCGCTTCGGTTATGAAGGCCTTTACCATGTTCAGATCGCCGCCTAAGCCGTTACGGTACCAGTCTTCATTGAAGCTCTTTAGGTCAATGTTCATGGCATCGATGTAGGGTCTGATCTCCTCCAGAACCTCCAAAGAGGCGGTGGCGTTACTGACAAGAACGTTAAACATGCCCTTTTCGTGGATCAGCTTTCCGCAGTCGCGGACGTATTCGTAGGATATCAGCGGTTCATTATAGGTATAGGCTACCCCGATGTTGCCCTGTTCACGCAGTTCATCTGCCAGCTGGGCCAGCTGCATCGGGGAAACATTACGATAGCGCAGGTTGCGGGAAGGCATGGAGATCTCATGGTTCTGACAGAACGGGCAGTGCAGGCTGCAGCCATAAGAGCCGACGGAAAGGATCCGGGAGCCGGGATGAAAACGCCTCAGCGGCTTCTTTTCGATCGGGTCCAAAGCCAGGGAAGTGAGCTTGCCGTAGTTATCGCATACTACCTCCCCGTTAACGGTTTTCCGGGCTCCGCAGAAGCCATGATGACCTTCAGCAGGAGCGCAGTGGCGCCAGCAGACCTTGCAACTTTCAGCCATGGCGGACGACCTCGAATCTTTCGATGGAGAAATCTTCATCCTCATCGATGCCGGCCTTGCGCAGGGCGATGGATATCTGCTGATCAACGCTGTCTACCCCGTCCAGATCCGGCAGCAGCACGCCCTGACGGTAGCCGTCGGAAACGATGATGCCGTATTTTCGGACATCCAGTTCATCTCTTGAATTTATCTTCTCGCTTTCTGACAGCACGTCAACGCTGATCTCCAGATAGGGAAGTTCTTCTTCCCTTACCGGGCTGAAGCGGGGATCGCGGCTGCAGGCGGAAATGGCGTTGTTGATGATCTCCTGGCCAACGCAGGACGCGGTGGGGAAAAGCGTACCGATGCAGCCTCTGAGCATGCCGTCCTTATGGAGGGAGACAAACGTTGCCGCCTTGCGGGTGGCCATGTCTGCGGGCAGATCCGGAGGAAGGTTCAGTTTCTTTCTATCTCTTACCCAGGCTTCAATGGCCCTGCGGGCCAAGGCGACATAGGGGTCTTCATTTTGTTTTCTTTCTTCCATCCTTCTAAGGACCTCTTTCTGATACTGCTGCAGGAAATGGCGGTTTTCGTCACTGCCTTCAGCCAGATAGGTACAGATGCCGTAGCCGACCCCGGTTACGTCCTGATGGACGAGCATTTCCGCTTTTACCTTAAGCCCGTCCAGAGCGCCGGCCATGATCACAAAGGAGCGGTGGCCGCATTCAGCCGCCTTATCCAGGAAGGTCTCCTCAAAGTCAAACAGCTCACCAAAGCGTCCGGAAGCCATGACCTTCATGATGCGCCGGTCATATTCCGGTCCGCTTTCATCAAAGCCATAGGGCCCGTAGGTCTGCAGTTTATGGGAAAGATCGCCGCTGCCGACAAAGACCGCCCGTCTGCCCAGGGCGTTTACCGCCTGCTGGATCAGCTGGCCGAAATGATAATGTTCGCTTAATGACAGTCCGGACAGGGATACCCTGACCAGTTTGAAATCCTTATGGTATTTTTCAATGAAATGCAAAGGAACCATGGTACCGTGGTCCAGCTGGGGATCTCTTTCGCCCAGAATGCCGGCAGGAAAGTTTTCCCGCTCAGCCCGCCGGCAGATTTCCTGCACCAGCTGCTCATCGTATTGTTGGTCAAAAGAAACACCGGGAGCACCAAAACGGGAAAAGGATCCCGAGGCTTTTTTCTTGGGAGAAAGGTGAAAATAGTCGGCGTACATCACCGAGTGCGGTGAGGAAACGATGATGGTATCCGGTCTGAACCGGCCGACAATCTTTCCGGCCTTTTCATAGGCATCAATGGTACTTTGAACCTGTTTTTCTTCACCCTTGCCGACCTCCGGTATGATCAGAGGCGGATGGGGGACCATGATCGCGGCTAATATCGGCATAACGTTACGGCCTTACTAGCCCTCTCTGGGAGGGGCAACATCGGTCTGAGGAAGCCTGTTTTCCTTGTTCACCAGAACGAGATAGTCGATGTCCGGCTTTGCCGTACAGCCGCTGACCAGTCCCATCAGTATCATTAAACTCATCAGTATGCATAAGATTCTTTTCATTGTCGTTTTCTTTTCCTTTCTCGGTGCTGCCGCAAATGCTTTCCGCAATGGCTTTAGACCGGCATAATCAGATCAGTTGTCCATCGCGGAGTCGGAAGGTCATGTCTGCCCGCTCGCCCAGTTCACTGTCGTGGGTCACGATGATGACGCAATAACCGTCTTCATGGGCCAGGTCTTCCAGTATCTTAAAGATATTATAACTGTTTTCCGAGTCCAGATTGCCGGTCGGTTCATCAGCCAGCAGCACCTTTGTCTTCATGCCCAAAGCCCGGGCAATGGCTACGCGCTGCTGCTCGCCGCCCGATAGCATGGCCGGGAAACGGTCAAGCGTTGTCTCCGGCAGCCCGACCTTTCTGATGAGTTCCGCGGCGCGCTTTTTGGCCGATGCCGGATCCATGCCTCTTAACTCCATGGGGTACATGACGTTTTCCGCAGCGGTGAGCAGCGGAAACAGGCGGAAATCCTGATAGATGACGGCCACGCGCTCCCGGCGGTACTGCTCAAGGTCGATGTCCGCGGTGGATACCCCGTCAGAGAGGACCTTTCCTTCAGTGGGAATGTCCAGTCCTGCCATCAGCGACAGCAGGGTCGTCTTGCCGCTTCCGGAACTGCCCATGATGGCATAGAGCCGGCCGGGTTCGAAACGGCAGGAGATTCCCTTCAGGGCTTCCACCCGCTGATATTGTGATTGGTATACATAGGTCACGTTGCTCAGTTCAAATACGCTCATTCCATTCTCCCTTCGTCACTCGCGGACAGTCAAAAGTTCCATGAGATCGGTTTTGCCGATCATTCTTATCGAAACCGCCGTACCCAGCAGATAACAGATCAGATAGGACACTACGGTCAGCGGCTGCATCATTCCTCCGGCATACAGTTTCAGGAAAGCCAGGCAGCCGGCCAGACAGCCGGCCAGGCTGAGAATCGCCTGCTCCATAAAGAAGGAGGCAAACACTCGCACTCCGGTAGCACCAAAGCCCCGCATCAGGGCAAATTCCCGGCGTCTGGAGAATGTCATCAGCCAGGACAGGATGAAACCGATCAGAATGATCAGAAGTGATATCAATATTGACATGATCCGGCCAATGGCAATGTTACGGTCCATGTTCTCCTTGAGCTTCAGGAAGGAGGCATCCCGGAGAAGGATGGTCGTACGGTTGGCGGATATGTGCCTTACGCTGCTGAAGTTCTGGTCTCTGAGCCGCTGTCTGACCTCTTCCAGATGACGCGCTGAGGTGATGTGGAACCGGCAGGTGCGGAAGGTCGGTCGGCCGAACAGAAGATTGATCTGCTCATCAGTTACGCCCACCGGTCTGAGTTCATCGGGGAACACGCCATTACTCATCATTTCCGGGGGAAGATAGAAGGACAGCGGTACGTAAATGTGCGGCTTGCCGCCGCTTTGAGCGTAGCTTCCCACGGCCTGAATGACTACCGTGTTTTCGATGGGCCGCCCGGCATGATTCTCGTATATGACCTGGCAGAAGAGGGTGTCACCCAGATTCAGACCATGGCTTTCCAGGAAAGCGGTGCTGCATACGGCGGGAATGGGGTCGCTTACCGTCATGATGGGATTGCGGAGCAGCAGCGGCATGACCGCTGTTTCCGCAAGCATGGTCTCATCCCATCCCGGCAGCCATTGGGCGTTCGCATCGGCATAGTAGAAATCCTTTGCCGCATCCAGATCATTAAGCGCCACCAGCTCAGGCTGGGAAGCGATCCAAATCTCCTGTTTCCAACGGCCGGATTCACCGTTTCCGAAGGCCGGCATCTCTTCCTGCAGCCAGTAGTGAAAGCCGAAGGATACGGAAACGCCGGTTATTCCTTCGGTGCTCTGAAGCTGCCTTACGGCACTGACGGGCAGGGCCAGATTTGAATAATAGGTTCCGTTCAGGCTGACGGCCATGCCGTCAACCTGCAGTTTATCCATGGCGTCGTCAAGTTCTCTCTGCCAGTTCTGATACATGCCGCTCAAAGTGATGACGGTTACCGTCAGCACCATGGAGACCAGCGGCACCAGCAAGGACCTCAGGCCGCCGCGGCGGATCGACAGGATTGCGAAGCGCAGGCCGCCCCGGTGGCGCAGGGAAGTTCTGCCGCGGGGCACTCGGACCCGGCTTCGGCCTTTTCGGCGCGTGCCGGAGCGGCTGGCCAGCCGGAGAAACGCCAGACAGAACATCATGGCAAGCAATATGATTGCCAGGGTAACGGTCAGGTTAGGCCACAGAGGTATCTTCAGTTCAAAAGACATCTGCTTCACCATGCCGACGGATGTCTCACTATACCACAGGAAATCATCCTTTCCTCTGACAGAAGAAGTAAACCAGTTGACCGCGCTGATTATTGCCGGACGCAAAAGCATGGCCAGAACGGTTCCGGCGGCCGAAGCACCGCCGCAGATCAGCAGGGCACCGGATAGGAACCACTGGGCGATCTTACGTCCGGGTGTTCCCAGGGAAACCATGATCTTAACACTGTCTTTCTGGCGGCCGATGAACAGGAAAGCGAAAAGCAGCAGCACGGTGATAACGCCGGCAGAAGAAATGGTCAGGACATTCGCTGATGTTTTTCTTACTTCCCGGAAGGGCTGCACGGCGCTGTTGTATCCTTGATCAAACAGGGTCACTCTGACCAGATCGGGCATCATGGCCCTTAGTTCTTCCACCGCCTTTTCGGCCTGGTTATTGATCAGTGATACGGTACCGAGCAGATAGCCAAACAGCGGCGTATTGGCATCATCGGCTATGGTCCATACCGTACCGCCATAGTCTGAAGAATCATTGGCTATGCCGCTGACCGTGAAAACCTGCTTTTCATCGGTGGCGGTGAGGTAATAGCGGTCATCCTCAGCCTGCTTAAGCATGCTGAGGGTAAAACTGTCATCCGGATGAAGATCCAGACTCTGGGCCAGATCAGCGGTTATTACGCAGCTGTATGGCGAGTTGGCATCCGGCATGCTGCCTTCCGACAGCTGTAGGTCGTTCTGATGAAATACGTAGACATCATTGACATCGTGGCAGGGCACGATGCGGACATAGTTGTTCATGGTGCGGCAGTGTTCGGCCTCACGCCGAAAGACTTCGGGGACTTCCTCGATTCCATAACATTCGGCATAAGGCGGATCTTCCGATTCAAAGAATGATTCGACCCGGAATACGGTCAGGCCATTCATCGGGAAGTCGCCTATCTGACTGGCTGATCGGGTGGTGTCCGGGAAAGAACCGTTGAGCACGTAATGCCGGCCTTTTTCGGGCACAAAGCCGCTGTCACCGGGAAGAATGTCGATTATGACGCCTTCCCGCTGGTTGCGGGAATAAATGGAGGTTTCCAGGATGGCGGTGTAATAGAAAAAAGCCTCTGCCGTGGTATCCGGGTTGCCGTTTTCGTCGCGTTCTTTCCATTGATAAACCGGATCCGAGATGTAGCTGACGATGATGACCCCCCGGTTTCCGTAGGGCATGGATCCCGATTGGCGCACATAGCCCTCAACTGAACCCGCGGCAGTGTTTCCCTGGGTCCAGGCAGTGACGCCGTCAACCGACAGAATGGCATCATCGCTGACGGCAGCGGCTGTTTTGCGGGCACTGGCGTCGGGTTCATCTTCATCAGGATACTCAGAACCCATGTATTCCACCAGCGCAATGGACCGGTAGGTTTCTTCACAGGCATTCATCATGGCATCACAATACAGCAGTACGCTGAGCGAAAGCATCATGGCAATGGTCAGAAAAGCGATCAGAGTAAAGAACAGTGCCGTCCGGCCCTTCTCTCTCAGAACGGAATTGATGCCATTGCGAATGAACATGATGTGCCATCTCCTTACTGCCATGCTAATTTATTTATACCATAAATATAGGAACTGTGCCCTAAGCAGCGGCCTTTTCATAAGCAATGAAGGATATGAAACTTTCCGGTGCTGCCCTGGCGCAGTGCTGATAAACCTGTTCCTACATGAAAGGAACCCCGCAGGGTTCCTTCTTCCGTCAGCTGATGATCGTAAAAGTATGTTATTCTCCGTTTCTCTGCTTCATGGTCGGGACTACGTAAACAGTTTTCACGGATTCCGCACGGATTTCGTACGTATTTTCACCGATGATTGGGGAAAAATTGGGGGCAGTGTGGGGAAAGGGTTTTAGTGGGGATTGGGCTAATAATCCTGTCTGAAGCGCAGTTATTATTCATATTTATTACAGAACCATTTATAGAATTTCCGCTCTTCATCTTCGGTATATTCAGTATCGATGAACTTTGTTAATTCTTTTTTCATAGCATCATATGTTTCTTGATAGTGTTCAGGCCTTCGAAAAACTGTATGAACCATAGAACCATAAATACCACAAGTTATAGCGTAATATCGTGGACATTTTTCTAATGTGATTCTACAAGCCTCTTCATACTCTTCGTCAGCAGATATAATTCCACCCTCAGATCCTATTGCGCCTAAAGAATGAAGAGATTTCCATTTTTCCATATTTAATTCTCTCCTAACCAGTTTTGTCATTGACTTCTCTTTTCTTGAGTTCCCTGATCTTCCTGTTTCCAAATGTACTTTTTTAGTCGTCTTCCAGTAAATCATCCCATGTCTCTTTGGTTTGACGTCTTGTATCAGCCATGGATTTAGACCAGTTTTTAAAAAACGAAATCGTTGATTTACGCCCATGTTCGTATAATTCTGCTTTATATCCTGCATTAATAAGATCGTCATGGCATCGGATGATTTTTTGGAAATTTTCAAAATCTCCAGAATATGAACAAGTCAGAACAAATCGACCTTTTAAAATGTCATCTTTAATTGCTCCAAGAGATCCCGTTCTATATTTTTTTATAATTCTAATTAATCCTACGGGGACACTGTCCGCTAAGACTTTTAGTCCGACATTATGCTCTTTCATCAGCTAAAATCCTTTCATAGATCTATTGATAGAATCAATTAACTTCTTCTGCATACTCTGTAAACAAATAGTTATGCTAGGATGATGGAATAATTTCTTGTGTCTTTCGATTCACCCCATGCTCCCGCTTCTTCTATCGAAAAATCCTTTACCGATTGTATATCGGGTAATCGTAAATGATTTTTTCTAAATACTTCAGCAACAGTATTAAAGATAGGCATGGTACTTTTTAGTGCTTCCGATGCAGATGTTCCTTCGCATTCGTTGCAAAAGTCGATGGGAGCCATAAGAATAATGTCTATATCTTGTTTTCCATCGCCTGAGGTTATATCAGAATATAGCATAATCAGCGTATTATAGTCTTCTTTGGTTATATTGCCTTCATAAGAAAGTGCAGATGTCTCTTCATATGATGGATATTCAAGCAAGAATTCTGGAACAACGACAGAATATCTGTCCCATCCTTTATCCCAATAATCTTCAGTCCATGGCCACATTTTTTCGGCTACCAATGTCCAGTCTTTTTCTGGATAAATCGTTACCAAAAATTTTTCCACACACATGAAAAGATAGACCATTCTTCCAGTTAAATTGATGCCGTTAAAATCATTTTCATTAATAATATCGGGAAGGGTATTTTCCAACTTATCAGATATCCTCAGAATCGAATTATCAATGTTTCTTTTTACTGTTTCATCTCCGAAATGCTTGTGTTCAGCAATTCGTGCATCTATGGCATTGTTTGCTATCTGGTAGTATTCCAAAGCCTTAAACAGATCCGACTGTATACCTTCGCCGTTTTCATAACAGTAACCCATTCTTAATGCCACATCTGCCAGCTTACAGCCAGTATGCTTATCTTTGAACTTCTCAAATTCATTTTCGTAAAGATTCTTGTATGTTGAAAAAGCTTTTTGAGTCTGTTTCTTCGTGCCGTGCCCTTTTCGGTACATATCGGCAAGTTTATATGTTGCTTCAATGATTCCATACTCAGCGGCTTCTGAGAAATATCTAAAAGCTTTATCGTAATCCGGTTCTCCGAGACGATCACTGTAATAAATGTATCCAAGTGAATTAGCAGCATATTTCGCATCTTCTGTTTGAGTATTATGTAATTTCAGAAGTGTTTCTTCAGCTTTTTTCCAGTCACACGGAACAATACTGTTTCCACCATAATAAGCATAGGCTTTATGCCGAATTGCCCAATGATCACCAGCAGTGACCTGTTCGTTTAATAGTTTGATATATGTTTGCTTCTGCATATCAGAAATCGGATTTTCTTTGGAAGACAAGTAAATATCAGAAATTACAGTGTTTTTATATTCATCCGGAAAGTTGATTTGATCCAGTTCTTTACCTTTATTCAGCTTATAGAAATCCCATATTGCTTGAATATATTCAGGTTCATCTTCTTCCGCATCATACCATTCAAAATCATCTCTCATTAAGTTCCATACCATTTTCAAGGTGAAATGATTTGGATCCTCGTTCTGTGTTTTGACATGATCCCCGAAAACAAACTGTGTTTGCCACTCACCATAGACTACAGGATCTATCGAGCCAAGACGTGAAAGAAAAGTTTCAACATCGTCTTCTGATAAGATGAAACTGCCTGATTCCTTCGCAATAGGGTATAACTTCTCTGTACAAAGTTTCCAAGGAGTAGTGTCGATCCGGAAAAATGATCTTAAGGTATCTTCACTGACCTTTACAGCTAAGAGTTTAATGACATCATTTACAGGAGCTAAAATGCATTTCGTACATTCCGTTTCTTCCTTTTTGTCATATAATCGTGGGCTTTTTTCTTCGGTCAGCTGAATCTGATCTGGATATCCTTCATCTTCCTCTTCATAGGGAACGCCATAAACAAGCATGACTTTTCCGTCATACATAACAAATTGTCCATATTCAAAATCATCAATCTTATTCATGTCGACCTCCTTTTCTCTACAAATAAATAGTACACCAGAATAAAGTGCAAAAAAAACCGCCATTCTCAACGATGTAGTTGGTAATTCCAATTATGTAAAGGCATAGATCCCGTGATAAGACTATCCGTATGCCTCCCGGATATTGACAGGGAAAGGCAGTCTGCAGATCTCCAGATTAATAAAGGGGATCTCTTCTTTCATCAGGTCAATGTATGCACGATACTCGCTTTCTTCACCTCTGACTTTATTCCTGAGTTTCTTCGTATATACGAGCCAGTCGATATATCCCTGCAAATGACGGACGGATATTCCGTGCCGTCTTCTCCATTCTTTTTTCAGTTCACTGTGCAGTTCATTTACTTTTGCCAGACTGTTTCCCTTTGCAGTAGTAAAGATCACCATTTGATGAAATGATCCGATCCGCAGTGCGGACATTTACTGACTGCCTTGTTCAGATTCTCTGCATTCGCTGTTCCTTTAAGGCCTGGGATAAGTTCATGCAGTACATATTCCCTGATCATTCGTATCTCAACTGGTGTCAGCTCTTCGAAAAAATTGTTGTCAATCATGATGTACCGCCGCCTTTCGCAGCTATATTACTTCATGGTCACTCCAGTTAATGTGCCTTATTAAGTACTGCCAACTACATCGTTGAGTATCACCAAGAATTCTGCCAACAGAAAAGACCCTGTTTCAAGGGTCTTCTGTATGTAGTTTCGTTGTTGGACTATGAAGCAATACTTTCACGGATGCTTAACGAATCCTGCACGTATCTTCACTTTTAGTCGCTATTTCTGCTTTTCATGGTCGGGAAGAGCAGAACGTCTCTGATGGTCTCGCTCTCCGTAAACAGCATCACCAGCCGGTCAATGCCGTATCCGATGCCGCCGGCCGGAGGCATGCCGTATTCCAGAGCTTCAACGAAGTCCATGTCGATGTCGCTGGCCTCGTCATTGCCGGCCTTTTTCTCCGCCAGCTGGGCTTCAAAGCGCTGCAGCTGGTCAATCGGGTCATTGAGTTCGGTATAGGCGTTGCAGAATTCGTGGCCGCCGATGAACAGCTCAAAGCGCTCGACGAAGCGCGGATCGTCCTTGCGGGAACGGGTCAGCGGGGAGATCTCAATGGGGTGGCCATACAGGAAGGTCGGCTGGATGAGCGTCTCTTCAACGAATTTCTCAAAGAAGGCGTTGATGATGTGACCGACGGTAAAGTGGGATTCCACTTCGACCTGATGTTCCTTGGCCAGCGCCTTGGCCTGTTCCAGGGTATAGTGCTCATTGAAGTCAACACCGCATTTCTCCTTGATGGCGTCGACCATCGAGATTCTCTTCCAGGGTCCGGCCAGGGAAATAAGGTTGCCTTCATAGTTGTATTCCAGCTTGTTGAAGACTTCCCGGCCAATGGTGGTGAACAGACCTTCGGTCAGTTCCATCATGCCTTCCAGGTTGGAGTAGGCCAGATAGGCTTCCATCATGGTGAATTCCGGGTTGTGCATCTTGTCCATGCCTTCGTTGCGGAAGGTACGGCCGATCTCATAGACCGCTTCCATGCCGCCGACCAGCAGCCTCTTTAAGGGCAGCTCCAGGGCAATGCGCAGATACATGTCCAGATCCTGGGCATTGTGATGGGTGATGAACGGCCTGGCAGAAGCGCCGGTCAATAGCGTTGTCAGTACCGGAGTCTCAACTTCGGTATAGCCCTGGCGGTCCATGTAGTTGCGGATGCAGCGCAGGATGGCCGGGCGAAGGAAGGCAATCTGCTTGGAATCCTGATTCATGATCAGGTCGACATATCTTCTTCTGTAGCGCTCCTCAATGTCGGTCAGGCCATGGAACTTCTCGGGAAGCGGTCTGAGGGACTTGGAAAGGTGGGTATACTTCAGGGCCTTGACGGACAGTTCGCCGGAATCGGTCTTGACCAGCTGGCCTTCAATGCCGACGATGTCGCCGACGTCATTGATCTTGAAGATCTCATAGACATCTTCACCGACTACGCCCTTGTTGACGACGATCTGGATCTGGCCGCTCTTGTCCTGAATGTGCATGAAGCCGAGCTTGCCCATTCTTCTCTTGGACATGATCCTTCCGGCCACACTGACCTGCAGGTTCAGTTCTTCCAGTTCTTCCTTGCTGTTTTCGCCGTACTGTTCACGCAGTTGGGCGGCGTGATATGTTACTTTGAACGCGTTGCCGAAAGGCTCAATGCCCAGTTCTTCCAACTGTCTGAGCTTCTCTCTTCTGGCTAACTGCTGATCGTTAAGGTTCTGTTCCATAATAAAAACTCCTCTCAGTTTTACTGATAATGACATTATAGCCTAAAAAGCCGTTTTTCCCAACTGCTTATCATCCGGCAATTCGTGAAACTTTTGACAAACAAGACGGGAAAAAGCTAAAATCAAATTGTATACAGCGGACGGTTTTTCTGTTGATTCCGCTGTCCCAACCATTATTAATTATCAGGAGGATATGATATGAAAGTTGTTCTGGCTGGAGCTTTCGGCAATCTGGGTGCCGAGATCCTGAAGAAACTCGTTGAAGCAAAGCACGAAGTCGTGGCTGCTGACCTTAAGGAAAGGGAGATCGAAGGACTGAAGGGCAAATACCGCTTCGCTGCCATCGACGCTACCGATCCCAAGAGCCTGGAAGGGCTGTGTGAGGGTGCTGACATCGTCATCACCACCATGGGTCTGACCACCTCGTCTACCCGCTTCACCGCTTATGACATTGACTATCAGGGAAACATGAATCTCTATAAGGAAGCTGTCAGAGCCGGCGTCAAGACCTTTGACTACATCTCCGTCATTGCCTGCGATCAGCCGGGTGCCGAAAAGGTGCCGATGCTGCACGCCAAGTTTATGGTCGAAGAGGAGCTGCGCAAGGGTGAGATGAACTACGTCATCTACCGTCCGACCGGCTACTTCTATGACATCGCCAAAGTCTTCAAGCCCTATGTTGACAAGGGTGAGATGCAGTTATTGAAGGGCTATGGCCACGTTAAGGCCAATGTCGTTGACTGCCCGGACTTCGCTGCCTTCATCGTCGAACACATGAATGATCAGAAGGCTCTCTATGAAGTCGGCGGCAAGGAGACTTATACCTATGAAGAGATGGCCAAGCTGTGCTTTGACGCCGCCGGCAAGCCGACCAGGATCAAGTACGCCCCGGCCTGGCTGTTTGGCGTTCTGGCCAACCTGCCCAAGATCAAGAAGGAAGGCAAGCATGACATCATCCTGTTCTCCAGGTGGACGCTGACTCATGATCTGGTCGGCAAGGATGAAACCGGTGAGGCCAGCTTTGCCCAGTATGTAAAGGAATATTTCGGGGGTAAGTAAGCCATGGAAAACACCATGTTAATTGCCGCAGCTCCGACTCCGGTCTTTCCCAAGCTGTTATTATTCTGCTTCATTGCCGCTCTGGTCTTATGTTCCATCGGCTTCAAGCAGCTGGTCTGGTTCATGTCCGTCGGCTATGGCTTTGCGGTCATGGGCATCGGCATCCTGTTATTGGTTGAGGGCATCATTAATGGCGCCAACATCGTCACGATGCTCGGCTGCGTACTGATGATAGTTTACGGTTTCCGCTTAGGCGCCTACCTGTTCATCAGAGAAACCAGGAACGCCAACTACCGCAAGACGCTGGCCTCCACCGGTGCTACCAAGAAAGTGCCGATCTTCGTCTCCGCCTTCATGTGGATCTACTGTGCGGCCATGTATGCCGCCCAGACTTCCGCCTTTACCTATCGGCTGGTCAACGGTGACCGGCTGAACAGCAGCCTGGTTATCGGCGTGATCATCATGGCCTTAGGCGTAGCCGGCGAGGCTCTGGCTGACAGTCAGAAATCGGCGGCCAAGAAGGCCAACCCGCACCGCTTCTGCGACATCGGCCTCTACAAGATTGTCAGATGCCCGAACTACTTCAGTGAGATTCTGTTCTGGACCGGCGTAGTCATTAGCGGCATCGGCGCGGTTTCCGGCAAGCAGTGGATCATCGTCGCCATCGGCTATGTGCTGATCGTCGGCGTCATGATCTCCGGCGCTCAGAGACTGGAAAAGAGACATGAGAAGAATTACGGGGATGATCCGCAGTATGTTGCCTATGCTGACAGGACGCCGATCCTCTTCCCGCTGATCCCCCTTTATCACCTTAATAAGGTAGAAAGAAACAAGAAGTAATGGAAAACAACATCAGCCTGGTGATGGCCATCGTCGATTTCATTCCGGTCATCCTGTTCTTCATTTCTGCCGTCATCCTGCAGAGAGATCTCTATGACATTCTCTCCAAGGGCCGCTTCGCCTTACTGGCCTCCGGTTCGATCATGGTTCTGATCGGCGGCATCTACAAGGCGACCTGGAAGATCCTTTACGCCCTGGGCATCTGCGACTTTACGCTGATGAACGATGCCTTCTTCCCGATGCAGGCTCCCGGCTTTCTGCTGGTATTTCTGTCCTTACTGGGAACCAAGTGGCGCTCCAGCGGCATCTTCGCCGTTGTCCCGCCTGTCTTCGCCAGCAATCTGCCCTTCATCATTGCCCAGACGCTGGGTTTGGGCGGCACCCAGCTGATCTTAATGATCAAGAGTCTGAAGATGCATAGAAAGGGCGCCGCCGTCATGTTCGTCATCGCCTTTGTAAGCATGCTGGCGATGGGCTATCTGGGCGCCAAGTTTGATGATTCCAGCACGATGCACTGGCTGGCGCAGGCGACCAACATCGTCTCCCAGCTGAGTTTCCTGATTGGTGTTCTGGGAATTCATAAACAGTTAGAGAGCATGTAAAATGTGCTAAAATGTCAGTAGATAATCTGCTGACATTTTTAATTTCAGGAGGAACAGACAATGAAAACACTAAGGAAGATAATGATTATCCTGCTGGCGTTTGTGATGCTGGCGGGTGTTGTCGGCTGTCAGAAACAGCCGGCCAATCCCTATCCCGACCGGGACGTGCAGTATCCCACACAGCTTCCGGCTCTCGGTGAGGATGCCGTAGCCATTCACTACCAGCGCGATGACAACAAGTACGACCGCTGGACGCTGTGGCTGTGGGACCCCAGCGGCAATGATGACGGTCTGGAAGATGACTTCAACTACCAGGATGACTACGGCGTCATCGCCATCTACCCGCTGTCACACTTCGGCGGGGTGGCCAACGGCCAGCTGGGCATCATCGTCAAGACCAAGGGAGCCTGGGACAAGGACGGCACCGATGCCGACCGCTTCATTAACCTGAGCGCCCTTAAGAAGGATGACAACAGCATGTACCACGTCTATCTGGCCGGCGGTGATGAGCACATCTACGCCAACGCTGACAAGGTAATAACCGATGAGATCATATCAGCCCGCTTCAGTGACGATAAGACCGTGGTGATCAGCTGCACCAATGCCGTGGAGACCATTGCCATCTATCAGGATGGCCAGCTGCTGGTCAGCGACAAGGGCGCCGGCCGGAAGACCTTCCCCTACACGCTGGCTCAGCCGGCAGCCTTGGGCAGTGAATACAGCCTGGAAGTAACCTTCCGGGCCTCGGGCCAGAGCATGAAGGCCCCGATCGACATCTCCGGTCTTTATACCAGTGACGCCTTCAATGAGCAGTACTATTATGACGGTAAGCTCGGCGCCATCTATGAGCGCAACAAGACCGTCTTCCGGGTCTGGTCACCGGTTTCCAGTGAGATCAGACTGCGCATCTACGATAACGGTACGCCCGTCAGCGTTTCCGGTGAAAAGGGCTCTGACGAGCATCAGGAATACACCATGACCAAAAAGGACCGTGGAGTCTTTGAATACACGCTGGAAGGCGACCAGCAGGGCAAGTACTACACTTATGTCGTCTACAACCACGCCCATCCTGAGGGAACTGAGATCGTTGACCCCTATGCCAAGGGTGCCGGCGTCAGCGGCTTAAGAGGCATGGTCGTCGACTTCTCCCGTACCGGCCCGGAAGGCTGGGAAGATCTCAACCAGCAGGCCTTTGACCGCACGAAGGTAGTGGTCTGGGAGACTCACGTCGCTGACGTCACCTCTTCCAATACCTGGCAGGGCAATGAGAACAACCGCCGCCGCTACCTGGGCTTAGTGGAAGAAGGCACGACCTACAGCGAGGACGGCAAGACGGTAACCACCGGTTTTGACCACATCCGCGAGCTGGGCGTCAATGCCGTACAGCTGCAGCCAATCTTCGATCAGGCTAACGATGAAACCTCCTATGTCTTCAACTGGGGCTACAACCCGCTCAACTACAACGTGCTGGAAGGCATGTACAGTTCTGACCCTTATGACGGCTATAAGCGCATCAATGAGTTCAAGGAAGTCGTCAGTCAGTTCAACCGCAACGGCATCACCGTGATCATGGATGTCGTCTACAACCACGTCAATGACGCCGGCACCTCCAACTTCAACGTGCTGATGCCGGGTTACTTCTTCCGTTTGAAGGCTGACGGCTCCTATTCCAACGGCTCCGGCTGCGGCAATGAGGTGGCCAGCGAGCGGCCGATGATGCGCAAGTTCATCATCGACAGCGTCTGCTTCTGGCTTGAGGAATACAAGCTGGGCGGCTTCCGCTTTGACTTAATGGGTCTGCATGACCTTGAGACCATGAACCTGGTGGCTGAGGCCGCCAAGGCAATCAACGAAAACGTCATCATCTATGGTGAACCCTGGACCGGCGGGGGCAGCACCCTGCCGGAAGACCAGCAGGCCAAGCAGTCCAACGGCAACAAGTACGTCGGCTATGGCCAGTTCAATGACCAGATGCGCGACGGCCTGATTAAGGGCGGCCTGCACGGCAAGGAAGAACTGGGCTGGGTAACCGGTACGGCCAACAGCCAGCCGGATCTTAACGCCATCACTAACGGCATTAACGGCTTTACCACTTCCGCTTCCTACAGCATTGATGATGCCTACAAGACCGTCAACTACGTCACCTGCCATGACAACTACACCCTCTTCGACCGCATCAAGGCGGCCGGCATTGAGGATCAGGATACCATCCGGAAGATGGCCATGCTGGCTAACAGCGTCGTGCTGACTTCCAAGGGCACTTCCTTCATGCTGGCGGGCGAGGAGTTCTTACGGACCAAGAAGGGCGATTCCAACTCCTACAAGTCGCCGGATGACGTCAACGAGCTCAACTACGCCCTCAAGATCAGAAACCTCGACATCTACGAGAATTACCGCCAGCTGATCGCCTTCAAGCAGACTGTCAAGGCCCTGAGCGGTCCGGGCGGCGGCCTTACCGTTCACCTGCTTAACAGCGGGGCGGGAATGTACTATGAACTGGACAGCGGCTCGCAGCACTTCCTGGTCATCCACGCTAACGGCACCGGCTGCTCGGAAAGCGTCGATGCCTCCGGCTACAGCGTCTATCTTGATACCCTGGGCAAGCTGTCAGGCGAAGTCAGTACGGTTACTCCGGAAAAGTACCAGACCCTGATCCTGGTCAAATAGCATGACTACAGACCGGTTATGGTAAAATATAACCGGTCTTTTCTGTGAGGTGAGAAAGATGAACAAGACAAATGCCTTAAGAGAACTGGACAGTGCCGGCATAACCTATCAGACCAGGGAGTATCCGGTCGATGAGGATGATCTGTCCGGCCAGCATGTGGCGGAAGTGCTGCAGGAGGCCCCGGAAAGGATCTTCAAGACGCTGGTGTGCGCCGACGAAAAGGGCGGCCACCATGTTTTCTGCATACCCGTCAATGAAGAACTGGACCTCAAGAAATGCGCCAGGGCGGCCGGGGTAAAGCGGGTGGAGATGATCCACCTGAAGGAGCTTCTCCCTCTGACCGGCTACATCCGGGGCGGCTGTTCGCCGGTGGGCATGAAGAAGCCCTTTCCCACCTGCATGGATGAGACGGCCCAGCTGTTTGATTCCGTTTATCTGTCCGCCGGCCAGCGGGGTCTGCAGATGCTGGTAGACCCGCTTAGGCTGATGGAATACCTGCATGGGCAGTTCGCTGATCTGGTAAAGTAATGAACAAATCGGATTAGTGTGTTAGAATTGATTAAGACTGGAAGGTGGTTTTATGCAGTATTCGGCGATTATCGTGGCAGCCGGCAAATCAGAAAGGTTCAAGGGGGGAAACAAGCTTCTCCATAAACTTTCCGACGGCCGCAGCGTGCTGGATCACGCTCTGCAGCCCTTCCGGGATGACAAGGAATGTGAACAGATCATCGTCGTCACTTCCGAGCAGACCCTCAATGAGGCCTGCAAGAATCCGGACTGGCGGGAACTCTACTGCATGGGCGGGGCGACCCGCACCGAAAGCGTCTATCACGGCTTAATGGCCGTCAATCAGGACATCGTGCTGATCCATGACGGCGCCCGCTGCTACCTGACCGCTGAGGATCTGCAGCAGCTCAAGGAAACCCTGAAGACTGAAAGGGCAGCCTTGCTGGTGCGGGAGTGCTACGACAGCATGAAGCTGGTGGAAAACGGCTATGTGGTCAGAAACCTTGACCGCGACCAGCTCAGCCGGGCTCAGACTCCGCAGGGCTTCCGGACGGAAGACATTCTGACCGCCTACTACCAGGCCTTCAAGGATAACCGGATCGCCACTGATGACGTGGCCATTCTGGAAATGTACAGCGATGTCAGGGTACGCTGCGTCAAGGCGACTGGCAGCAACGAAAAGATCACGACCATCGACGACATCAGATAGGAGAGGATTGAAATATGTATAAGACAAGAAGAGAAAAGTTTCTTACCAGCCTTCCCGACAACAGCCTGACCGTGCTTTACTCCGGTGAAGCCCCCTATTCGATCGGTGACGAGAAGTATCCCTTCAAGGTCGACCGTTCCTTCTATTACTTTACCGGCCTGGACCGCGAGGGTCTGGCGCTGTTACTGGTAAAGGTTGGGGAAGCCCGTCAGGAGATCTTGTTCATCCAGCCCTACGATGAGGTGGCGGCCAAGTGGGTCGGCGGCCGCATCCGCGCTGAAGAAGCCAGCCAGATCAGTTCGATCAGGGATGTCCGCGATGTCAGCGAACTGGAAGACACCGTAGCCTCTCTTCTGATCAGATTCGGCGGCAAGTTTGACATGAACCTGTGCGGCGATCTCAGCCGCCAGAACCTGGACCAGCCCAACCGGGCGGCCCGGCTGTTCGGACGCATCCGCCAGCAGATGCCTGACATCAGGGTTCTCAACATCTTCCGGGAGATCGTGGCTCTGCGCAGCCGCAAGTCGGAAGCGGAGATCGACATGATGAGACAGGCGATTGCCGTTACCAAGACCGGCATTGAGACGATGATGAGCTATTGCCATGAGGGCATCTGGGAAAACGAGCTGGAAGCCTACTTCGACTTTACCCTGAAGTGCAACCAGTGCGATCACGCCTTTGCGACCATCTGCGCCAGCGGCAAAAACGCCACCGTTCTGCACTACACCGACAACAACCAGCGGGCCATGCCCGGTGATCTGGTGCTGTGCGACCTGGGGGCAGCCTATAAGTATTACAACGCCGACATCACCCGGACCTTCCCGGTCGGCGGCAAGTTCACCCCGCGCCAGCGCCAGCTCTATGACATCGTGCTGCGCGGCAACAAGCTGATCACCTCTCTGGCCCGGCCCGGAGTCACTACCGGCTGGCTCAATGAGCAGCTGATC
Source organism: Erysipelotrichaceae bacterium (assembly GCA_016280635.1). Classification (GTDB taxonomy): domain Bacteria; phylum Bacillota_I; class Bacilli_A; order Erysipelotrichales; family Erysipelotrichaceae; genus UBA1783. The sequence continues at coordinate 15,105 of JAEEHC010000073.1, read as the reverse complement.
GCCTTTTACCAGAACGAACTGGCAGCCATCGGACTGCTGGATGAGGGAAAGACGGTCAGGGATTACTACTGGCACGGCGTTTCCCACAACATCGGCCTGGAGACCCATGACGTAACCCTGCCGGATCTGCCTTTGGAGATCGGCAGCGTCATTTCCAACGAACCGGGACTGTACCTGGAAGAAGAGGGCATCGGCATCCGCATTGAGGACGACCTGCTGATCGTGGAAGGCGGCTGTGAGGTGCTGAGCAGCGAAATCATCAAGGAAATCGACGAAATTGAGGCTTTCATGGCCGGAAATTAGGAATCTGAAAAGTACGTGCATATTATCTTAATGTAAGCCGATTGACACTTTACAAAGGTGGTGCGTTCTGCTAGAATTAAGTGCACGAGTGCCTTTTATTAGGTATTCCTTGCCTCGAAAGAGGCCGCTAGACCAGAAGGAGGTAAAGACATGAGAAAGTATGAAATCATGTATATCCTTAACTCTTCACTGGAAGAAGAAGCCCGTCAGGAACTGATGGAGACCTTACACAACATCATCGTCAATGATGGCGGTACCGTTGATAAGGTCGACGATTGGGGAATGAAGGAATTCGCTTACCGGATCGAAGACATGACCAAAGGATATTACGTTGTGATCAATGTTACTGCAGAGCCGGATGCCATCAAGGAATTCGACCGTATCTGCCGTATCAATGCTAATGTTGTTCGCACAATGATTGTCAATCTGGATAACCAATAAGGAGAGATAACATGATCAACAGAGTGATTTTAGTTGGCCGTCTGACCAAAGACCCGCAGCTGCGCAAGACGCAGTCAGGAATGTCCGTTTCATCTTTTACCGTCGCCGTTGACCGGCGCAAGAGCCGCAATGCCGACAGTAATCAGCCGGACGCCGATTTCATCAACTGTGTGGCCTGGAATCAGACTGCGGACCTGCTGTGCCAGTACATGCATAAGGGATCACAGGTCGGTGTCGAGGGAAGGATCCAGACCCGCAACTATGACGATCCCAACAACCCGGGAAAGAAAGTATACGTCACGGAGGTCGTATGCGAAAACCTGACTTTCCTGGAATCCAAGAGCAGTTCCGAGGCCCGCAGCAGCTCCCCGAGCAATAACTCTGGCTATTATCCGGACGACAACTACGAAGAACTGGCAGCCCCTGGATTCAGCATTTCCAGCGATGATCTGCCGTTCTAACCAAGAAAGGAAGTAAAACATGGCTTATAAGAAACCGAGAACCAGTCGCAGAAAAGTATGTTACTTCACCAAGAACAACATTACTTACATCGACTACAAGGATACTGAATTACTGAAGAAGTTCATTTCTCCCAACGGAAAGATCATTCCCCGCAGAGTAACCGGAACTTCCGCCAAGTATCAGCGCATGCTGGCTACCGCCATCAAGCGCGCTCGCGAAATGGCTTTATTACCATACGTCGTAGACTAATCAGTACATTAACAAGAAAGCCTCCGCTAGCGGGGCTTTCTGCTTTCAGGGAGGAAACATGGGAAACCGCAGAGTCAACAGCATTACTTACGGAGCGATCATCTGTGCCCTGGTGGGCGCGCTTTTGCTGGTGAACCGGCAGATGGCCGGCTTTCTGGATGTCTATCTGTTCTGGATCATTCCGCTGCCGGTGATCGTCTATGCCATCAAGTTCGGTACCAGACAGGCCTGCATCATGGCAATCGCCATGCTTATGACTTCACTGATCACTACCGGCTTTCAGATCACGACGATCTTCTATGCCTTTGGCGCCATTCTGGCCGGTCTGATCTATGGCTACGGCATCAATCACGGCCGCAGCGCGACCTTCCTGATCTTTTCCGTGGTACTCATTTCCCTGGTGATGGCCATCCTGACGACCTTCATCTTCTCCGCCGCCTTCGGCTATGATGTGGCCAAGGAGATCGCCTATGTTACCGAGTACATGACGGAATTTCTGAATAATGCCGGCATCAGCCCGGAAAACAGTGCCTACAGCCAGTTCCTCAACCCCACGACGATGTTTCAGATCTATGTCATCTCCGTGGTGCTGACCAGTCTGATGGAAGGCGTGCTGGTGCACATGCTGGCCTACATGGTCTTAAGAAGGCTGAAGATGACCCTGCCGCCGATGAAGCCGATCGCCACGATCTATGCTCCCTGGTGGGTCAAGCTGTTTGTCTTCGTGGCCTTTTTCGCCTTCATGGCCGCCAAATTCACTAATATTACACAATACGATAATATAATTACTCCATTGCTGGTCGTCGCCCAGTGCCTGTGTTTCTTCTTCGGGTACATCCTGATGATCACGCTGGCCGCCGGGATCCTGAGAGACCGCCGCAAGGTCATGCTGGTATCGCTGGCCTGCGTGCTGCTGTTCTTCATCACCGCCCAGATACTGGTTTATGTGGGCATCTTTGACATCTACAGCGGCTTCAGGAAACGGCTGGTGGAAAGGGGGATGAGCAATGCTCAGCAAAACGGATAGGATCCGGATACTGGCCGGCGTTACCGTCGCCATTGAACTGGCCGTCCTGATCGTCTTCAAGTTCATTCTCAAGCTTAACGTGGAATTTCTGACCTGGGTCTTCATCGCCGTCGGCGCGGCCTGGATCGTTTATCTTTTCATCTGGTTCGCTTTGGAAAGAAAGCGCAACGAGATCGGCATCAACCGGGTTCTGGGCACCGAAGCCAAGAATGCCCTCAACTACGGGGAAGTAGGCATCATCATCTATGATTCGGAAAACATCGTCACCTGGCTTTCCGATTTTCTGCAGCAGCGCGGCTTTGCGCTGATCGGCGAGAAGCTCACCAAGGCCATCGAGGGTTTGAGCCCGCTTTTCCGGGAGAACGCTCCGAAGGTGACCCTGCAGAATGAAGATAGGGTCTATGAATTCGTCCGCAGCGTCAATGAACCGGCCATCTTTGTCAAGGATGTAACCGAACTGTATAACACCAGGGAAACCTACAACCGGGAAAAGGTCGTTTTGGGCCTGGTCCATTTTGACAACTATAACGAAACCGTCCAGAAGGAAGACGAGCAGAAGATTGCCGACATCAATACCAACATCCGCCAGAAGGTGGTCAGCTGGGTATCGGAATACCACGGCGTCATCCGCCGCATCCGGGCTGAACGCTTTCTGATCATCATCAATGAAGGCAATTTCCGGAAGATGCTTTCTTCCGGTTTCTCCATCCTCGACGAGGTCAAGAAGGCCGCTGAGCGGCTGCGGGTGGACATTACCACCTCGATGAGCTTCGCCTCCGGCTATGGCAGCGTCGATGAGGCCGACAATCAGATCAATGAACTGATGGAACTGATACTTTCCCGCGGCGGCGACCAGGTGGCCTACCGCTGTTTCGGCAAGGAGGTGGAGTACTTCGGTACCTCTTCCCAGGCTTCGGAAAAGAATTCCAAGGTCCGGGCCCGGGTCATGGCCAAGGGTTTCGGCGGGGTCATTGAAGAGTCCGGCAATGTCTTCATCGTTCCTCACAGCGACGCTGACCTGGACGCCTTGGGCGGCTGTCTGGGCTTTGACACCATCGTTGCCAATCACGGCAAGAAGAGCTTCATCGTCTTTGACGGCATCAAGGTCGAACCGACGACCAGACAGGTCTATGACGAGAACGTCCTGAAGCTGATCGCCAAGCATGTCTTCATCAGCGAGGCTGATGCCCTGGACATGCTGGATTCGGATTCCCTGGTGGTGGCCGTTGACCACCACAGCATGGATCTGACCAGCGCGCCGAAGCTGATGGAGCAGAGCGAGCGGACGGTCATCATTGACCACCACCGCCGCAAGAATGACAATACCATCAACGCGATGATGATCTATAACGAACCCTCAGCCTCTTCCTCAGTGGAACTGGTCAGTGAGATGATCCAGTATCAGCCGGTCGATACCGACCTGGATCCGCTGGACGCTACCATCATGTACAGCGGCTTACTGGTCGACACCGACTTCCTGAAGGTCAGATGCACGGCCCGCTCCTTTGAGGTCTGCGCCTATCTGAAGCGCGAAGGCGCCGATACCGCCCTGGCCAATGAATGGCTGCAGGATTCCCTGTCAGACTTTGTCAGCAAGGTCGCCATCTCCCATTGCATGGAGGTTGTCGACGGGCGCTTTGCCATTGCGGCCGTTGATCCCCAGCAGGGACGCTTCAACCGGACGACCCTGGCGCAGTCCGCCAACTACATGATCTCCATCCGCGACATCGAGGCATCCTTCGTCATCGGTGAAACCGAAGATAACTTATGCGCCATTTCCGCGCGCTCAAATGGTAAAATAAATGTACAGGTAATTCTGGAGAAGATGGGCGGAGGCGGCCACTACAACGCGGCCGGTCTGCAGAGAAGCGGTACCACGATCGCGCAGCTGAAGAAGGAACTGCTTGAAGCCATCGCCGATTACCAGCAGCAGGAGGTCAGTGAAAATGAAAGTAATACTGTTAACTGATGTCAAGAAAGTCGGTAAGAAGGGTGAGGTAAAGGAAGTAGCCGACGGCTACGGCCGCAATTACCTGATCAAGAACGGCCTTGCCGTCATGGCTTCCCAGCATTCACTGGAGATCCTGCAGCAGCAGAAGGACCAGGAAGCTCTGGACTACACGCTGAACAGGCAGAATGCTCAGGCCCTTAAGGAAAAGATCGAGAAGATCAGACTGACTTTCCCGGTCAAGGCCGGCAAGGACGGCAGGCTTTTCGGGTCCATTTCACCCGCCAAGCTCGCTGATGCCCTTCAGCAGCAATACGGCATTGAAGTCGACCGGCGCAAGTTTGTCGACAATGACAACCTCAGCCATCTGGGTCACTATGATGTCCGGGCTGAATTATTCAAGGACGTGATCGCGACGATCAGCGTCGATCTGGTCGAACAGTAAACGGAGGCTGATTACATGGCACAGCAGGTACCTGCCAGCATTGAAGCCGAGCAGGCATTGTTAGGATCGCTGCTACTGTATCCGCAGACCGCGGATCTGGTATATGAGGAAGGTCTGGAACCGGATGATTTCTTTGCGGAAAAAAACCGCAGGATCTTCCAGGAGATCCAGCAGCTCTACAAGGAAAGAAAGCCGATCGATGTCACTACCCTGATCACCCGGCTGACCGACAAGCAGCTGTTAAGCAGCGTCGGAGGCGCCGAGTACTTCGGCTATCTGACCGACGTGGCGATTTCCTCGACTAACAGCGACTATTACATTTCCATCATTCAGCAGAAGTCTCTGCTGCGCAAGATGATCGAAGTCACCGAAGGCATCCGCATCAAGTGCATGGAAGAGCAGTATGATCCCCTGACGGTCCTCAACGAGGCCGAAAGCAAGATCATGGAGATCTCCCGGCGGCGGCGCACTTCCGACTTCACCGGCAGTAAGGAGACCTTTGATGAGGTCATCAAGCGGCTCAATGAGGTCGCCCAGAACAAGTCAATGACCGGAGTGCCTTCCGGATATGAACATCTCGATAACATTACCAACGGCTTCCAGAAGGGCAACCTGATCATCCTGGCCGCCCGTCCTTCCGTCGGTAAGACCGCCCTGGCGCTCAACATCGCCTCAAATGCTGCCTGTCAGAACCGCACGGTAGCCCTGTTTTCGCTGGAAATGCCCTGCGTGGATCTGGGAAACCGCATGCTCTCGGCCAAGAGCACGGTCGACTCCAACAAGATCCGCACCGGCCGCTATCTGAGCAATGATGACTGGGCCAAGATCGATGAAGCCAAGGGCATATTGGAAAAGATGCCGCTTTATCTGGATGATTCCACCGGCATCAAGGTCAATGACATCATGGCCAAGTGCCGCAAGCTGCAGTCCGAGCACGGCCTGGATCTGATCATCATCGACTACCTGCAGCTGGTCACCGCCAACGTCACCCACGCTGACAACCGCCAGCAGGACGTCGCTGAGATCGCCCGCGGCCTCAAGCAGCTGGCCAGGGAACTCGACGTTCCCGTCATCGCTCTTTCCCAGCTCAGCCGTAACGTTGAGCAGAGAGACCGCGAACCGATCCTTTCCGACCTGCGTGAATCCGGCGCCATTGAGCAGGACGCCGACATCGTCATGTTCATTCACCGGCCTAAGAAGAAGGACGATGAACAGCAGGAAGAAAACGACTACACTGATCTGAAGATCATCATTGCCAAGCACCGTAACGGCCCCATCGGCAGCATCTGGCTGGCATTTGATAATAAGACCAATGCGTTCTATACTAAAGAGTACAGGGATGATGAATATGAATAAGAAAAGACTCATTGTTATATTGGGAGCCCTGGTACTGGCCATCGCCATTGCCCTGGTCTTTCCCTCCAATGTGGGAAGAGCCCGGGAGATAGAGGACATCGATGTTTCGCAGGCCACTTCGCTGGTCAGCCAGAAGATCGAATCGCTCTCCCTGAAGCCCCGGGAGATCACCAAGGTCTACCACAAGGGTGAACTGGTCGGCGTGCTGCTGGACGGCAGCCTCATTGACCGCGTCATCGCCGAAAAACAGGCAGAACTGGCGGATGAGAACTACACCGACTATAAGATCGGCCTGAGCCGGGACATCTACACGGTAAGAGAAAAGAGCTTCTGGGTCTATGAAGACCGCGACCAGGAGATCATCAGCTATCTTGACGGTCATGGCCTTTTCGTGGCTGACACCACCAAGATCGAGTTTCTGCGCGACGACAAGGTCAAGGAGACCATCTATGTCAAGTCGGTCAATCAGTTTACCGAAGCCCTGCGGGAATTCGTAATGATGTTTGTCGACGAGGATGTCTTCTACAAGCTGGAAAACGGCGAGGTCATTCCCGACCTGACCAGCTATGGCACCCAGGACACCAATGTCTATCTGGAAGAAGTCATCAAGGCTTCCTCATCAGGAGCGGAAGTGAGCCAGATCCTCGACAGCAAGGAAGCCATCTTTGACTGGCTGTGCTACGGCTGGGATAAGGATCTGTCCTATTACACCGTCAAGGAGTTTGACACCATTCAGGGTGTCGCCTCCAATAACGGCCTGTCTTCCAAGCAGCTGCTTTCCCTTAACAAGAACCTGCAGGACATCAACCAGACGCTGGTTGTCGGTCAGCAGCTCAACATTACCTACTTCGATTCACCGATCAATGTCGTTACCGAAGCACAGAACTATGTCCGCGAGATCACCTATCCGGAATCACCGATCTATCAGAAGGATGAGACCATGAACGTCGGTGAGCTGGTGGTTGCCGTAGAAGCCAAGAACGGTTACAACGACAACCTCTATACGGAGATCTATGTCAACGGTGTGCTGTCCGGCTACCGTCAGGAATCCAGCAAGGTCGTGGAAAAACCGGTCCAGGGCGTTTACCTGGTCGGCTCCCACGCCACTACCTATACCGGATCGATCACCTTCGGCTTACCGTGCTACAACGCTGCCATCACCTGTGACTACTATGGCTATGGCGGTCATACCGGTGTTGACTTCATCAACCCCTATAACCGCTATGGCGAAGTGCTGGCCGTAACCAACGGCATCATCTCCATGAACGCCCACAGCGCCGCGGCCGGAAACTTCTACCGCATTGAGGCGGGCGAAGACAACCAGGGCAACAGCTTCATGCTCCGTTACGGACACATGAAAGTACCAGGATTCTTCCCGGTAGGCACCTATGTAACGCAGGGCATGGTCATCGGTCAGATCGGTTCAACCGGTCGCTCGAGTGGACCGCATATTCACATCTCGGTATATGTCAACGGTGTTCAGACCGACCCGTGCATTTACCTGCCCTGTGAACTGTGCCGCAGGTACTAGAAAATGCATTTCCACATCCTGGCCTCCGGCTCAAAGGGCAACTGCGCCGTTGTGACCAGCGGTGATGACAGCCTTATCATTGACTGCGGTCCGTCAGTCAGCTATCTTAAGGATGCCTTTGCCAAGATCGGCCTGCAATGGGAGAAGAGTGCCGGACTGCTGATAACCCACAGCCACAGCGACCACATCAAGTCCGTGACCATGTTTTCCCGGCTGCCGGTCTATGCTCCCTTTCCCATTCTGTCATTGCAGAATGAGCGGATCATTGACCCCTACAAGCCCTTTAAGGTCGGCTGCTTTACCGTCGTGGCGCTGGTACTGAGCCATGATTGCGACATCTGCGTCGGCTATGTCATTACCGACGGCAGGGAAACGCTGGTGCAGCTCACCGATACCGGCTATATTTCCCAGGCCAATCTGCAGCTGATCAAAGGAGCGGATTACTACATCTTCGAGTCCAATCATGACCCGGAGATGCTGATGAAGACCAGCCGGCCGGACTGGCTGAAGCGGCGGATCCTTTCCGACAGCGGCCACATGTCCAATGAATATGCCAGCGACATCCTGTCCCGCTGTCTGAGTGAGCGGACCAAGCAGATCATCCTGGCTCACATTTCCGAGGAAGCCAATGATTATGATCTGGCCTACTACACCCTCAAGAATCTGCTGATCAGCCGCCATCAGTACCGTCAGGACCTCTATCTGAAGGCGGTCCGGCAATTTGAAATTTACTGTTCTCTGGACCATTAACAGTGGTATAATAGTCCAAGATGCGCCCGTAGCTCAGTTGGATAGAGCGTCTGCCTCCGGAGCAGAAGGTCGGGGATTCGAGCTCCTTCGGGCGCGCCAGAAAAAAGAAAATGTCCTTGCTCAGGCAGGGACATTTTTTCTTGTCTTTTTGGGTAAGCCTACGGCAGGATGATCAGCCGGCTGAAGATGCCGTTTTCGAAATCGTCGACCATCAGATCTACGGCGATGTTGAGCTTGCCGCGGGAATCAATGACAAACTGGAGGGAACCGGAGGCGATGGCGCTCTCCAGCTTTTCATAGGTAGCGCTGACATAGCGCTCGTCCAGCTTGTTGCCGGTCACTTTGTTGATCTCCTTACGGATCAGCGGGTCAAGGCCGTTCAGCACCGTTGCCTTGTCGGTTTTTAACAGAGAACAGGCTTCATCAAAGCTGAGCTGATGACCGTCAGAGAGGTCAAAGCAGAAGCCGTAATAGCTGTCCTGAGCGTCGGCCGTACCGCCGTAGCAGCTGACCAGCAGGGCACTGACGGTGTTGGCGTATTCATAGCTGTCATAGCGGGCTTTTTCCCACCAGATCTTTTCCTGGCAATCCCAGTTGTACAGATCGACCAGATCGCTGTAGATGCCCTTGATCATGTTATTAATGCGGGAGGCATCAGCTGAGGAAATGTTGATGAAAGGGACGATGAGGTCTCTGGCGGCATCAACGCGGGTGCCGTCCCGGGCGGTAAAGGAATCAACGAGGAATTCAGCTTCGTATTGGGCGTCATAGATCCAGGCCTTGCCCGGTTCGGCCTTCTCTACCTGATTGGTGTTTTCCGGTGCTGAAGAGCATCCGGTAATAAGGAGAGCGATCATGACGGTCATGATGGCGGTGATTAAGGTTTTTTTCATGTCATTACCTCTTTTCCCTTCTATTTTACTACATAATCGCGGATGGTAAACTCCATGAGGCCGGACAGTGCCGGGAAAACGGTTTTCACAAAAAATGGAAAAAAACACTTTTCATTGCTGAAAGAATAGTGTATTATAATAAAGCACTGCACCAGTGGCGAAATAGGCAGACGCGCACGTTTCAGGGGCGTGTGGGGAGACCCGTGTGAGTTCAAGTCTCACCTGGTGCACCATCGAAAGAAAAGATCTCCGGTGATCCGGAGATTTTTTTATGCCTTCTTAAGTACTAATCAGAAATTGCCATGGCGGAACTGGGAGTTGTAGAGGGTGTAATAGAAACCCCTTTGGGCCAGCAGCTGCTTATGGCTGCCCTGTTCGATGATCTGACCCTTATCCATTACCACAATGCGGTCGCAGTTGACGATGGTGGAGAGCCGGTGGGCGACGATTAATGAGGTCTTGTTTTCCATTAAGGCTTCCAGAGCCTTCTGGACATTGATCTCGGTACGGGTATCGATGTTGGAAGTCGCCTCATCCAATATCAGGATCCGGGGATCGGCGATCATGACCCGGGCAATGCTCAACAGCTGCTTCTGCCCCGCTGACAGCACATTGTCATCGGCGATGACGGTCTCATAGCCGTCCTTCATCCGGCGGATGAAGGAATCGCAGTGGGTGATGGCGCAGATCTCATCGATCCGCTGCTGACTGACGGCGGGATTGCCGATGATCAGGTTTTCCCGGATGGTCGACTGCTTGACCCAGCTGTCCTGCAGCACCATGCCGAAGCAGCTTCGCAAACTGGCGCGGGAAACCGCGGTGATGTCGGTGCCGTCCAGCCGGATGGTACCCTTATCAGGGTCATAGAAGCGCAGCAACAGATTGATCAGGGTGGTCTTGCCGCAGCCGGTGGTCCCGACCAGGGCGACTCTTTCACCGTCTCTGATGTTCAGAGACAGGCCGGCGATGATGGGCTTGATTTTGTCATAACTGAAATGGATGTCCTCAAAGCTGATGGCGGAGCTGGCCGGATCCAGCTGCTCGGCGCTGTCATCGCGGCTTTCCAGCGGTTCACTAAGCAGAGCTTCGATCTTGGCGCCGGAAGCCCGGCAGCTCTGCAGCTCACTCAGTACCGAGGAGATGTCGTTGAAGGGCTTGCCGAATTCTCCGGCATAACTAAGAAAGACCGACAGCGCTCCGACGGTCAGGGTGCCATTGAGGCACATCAGGGCGCCCTGCAGACCGGTCAGGGCATAGATGGCGTTATTGATCAGCCTGGTCGAGGGATTGACCAGGGAAGAGAAGAAGATGGCTTTGGTCGAACACTGCCTCAGCTGCTCGTTGACTGCGTCAAAGCGCTGCTGAGCTTCCTTGTGGTAATTGAAGGTACGGATGCGCTTCTGGGAGGTGATGAACTCATCGCTCAGGCCGTTCAGTTTTCCCTTCAGGTCAGACTGACTGGTGAAGAGGGAATGGGTGTTGCGGGCGATGAAGCGGGCGATCAAAAGCGACAATGGCGTCAGCAGTACGACGGTCAGGGCAATGGAACCGTTGAGCCGGAACATGAAGATCAGGATGGTCAGGATGGTAATGATGCCGCCGAAAAGCGAGCCCGATATCAAAAGCAGGCCGTCGCAGAACTGCTCGACGTCGCTGATCAGGATGTTGATGGTCTGGCCATGCAGATGGCTGTCAAGATAGCTCAGCGGTAATTGCTGGAGGCGGGCAAACAGATCGTTTCTTATTTCCCGGGTAATGGTGAAGACCGTGCGGTTGGACAGCTGACCGGAAAGCCACTGGCTCAGGCTGTAGACGGCAGCGCACAGAGCCAGCTGCTTAAGGTAATCCTTTATCAGGGCGAAGTCCAAATTGGCAATGGGCATCATGGAATCGATGGCCTTGCCGACGATCAGCGGGATCAGGATCCTTACCAGAGCGCTGGCGCAGGAGCACAGTACGATCAGGATCAGGGCCAGGGCGTGTTTAGTGAGATAGCGCTTCATGCTAAGCCACCTCCTCAGCCTGCTGGGAGGCACAGGTCTCCTGATAGACCGGACAGCTTGCCAATAGCTGGCGGTGGCTGCCCAGGCCAACGGCCCGGCCGTTGTCCAGTACCAGGATTGCATCGGCGCTAATCATGTTGCTGACGCGCTGGGAGATGATGATCAGGGTCTGGCGGCTTTCCGCCAGCTTTTCTCTGATCAGGCTTTCCGTTTTGAAGTCCAGGGCGCTGGTGGCATCGTCAAGTATCAGGATGTCCGCGTTTCTGAGGAAGGCCTGGGCGATGGTCAGCCGCTGGCGCTGGCCGCCGGAAAAATTGGTGCCGCTCTGGCTGACGCTGCGGTCCAGATCGCCGTCGATGCTGTCAAAGACCTGGGCGTCCTTAAGAGCGCTGATCATCTGGGCTTCGCTGGCATCGCCGCGGGCCGTGAGCAGGTTACTGCGGACGGTGCCGGAAAACAGCGAGGCCTTCTGGTAGACCAGGGAGATGCGCTGATGGAGTTCTTCAAGGGGATAGTCCCTGATGTCGGCGCCGTTAAGCAGGATCTGACCGGCAGTAACATCGTAATGGCGGGCGATCAGATCGGCGATCGTGCTCTTGCCGGAACCGGTAGCTCCGATGATGCCCAGACACTGGCCCGGGGAAAGGCTGAAACTGATGTCCTCCAGGGTGTCGGCAGCGCTGCTGGGGTAGCGGAAGCTGACATTGCGGAATTCCAGGGCCGGCGAGCCGGCAGCTGTCTGGGGCAGCTGTGAGCATAAGGGCAGGGAATTGGGCGTGTTGATGACCTGCTGAATGCGGCGGTAGGATGCCAGGGAACGGTTGATGACGATGATCAGGTTGACCAGCTTGATCAGTTCGATCAGGATCTGGGAGAGATAGTTATATAAGGCGATCAGATTGCCGGTGGATAACTGGCCGGCACTGATCTGAATGGCGCCGAAATGAATGATCAGGATGATGGCCACATTGACCAGGGCGTAGGTCAGCGGGTTAAGCAGGTTGGCGATGAAAGCCACCCTTTTCTGGGCCTGCAGCTGCCCCTGAGTCACCTGTTCAAACTGACTGATCTCCTCTTTCTGGCGGTTGAAGGCCCGTAAGATCCGCACGCCGGTCAGGTTGTCCTTCAGCCGGGCCATGACGCTGTCCAGCTGCTTCTGAACCTGCCCGTACATCGGGATGGTCAATAGAGTAATGGCGCTGACGATGACCAGAAGGATCAGGATCATTACGATGAAGATCAGTGAAAGCCGGGGCGAAAGGCGCCAGGCCATGAAGAAGGCGCCGAAGACGATGAAGGGAGAGCGCACCAGCAGCCGGATGGCCAGGTTGAGGCCGTTTTGAACCTGATAGGTATCATTGGTCAGCCGGGAATTGAGGGAACTGTAGCTGAACTGGTCCATCTCCTTTTCCGACAGGGACTGGATGTGGGCGAACAGCCTTGATCTGATCTCGCTGGCCACCCCGACCCCGGCCCGGGCGGCAAAAAACTGGGCGATGGCCGTACAGATGAATCCGGTCAGTCCCAGGGCGATGATCAGGATGATGTGGGAGGTAATGTAGGGCTTGTCGCCATTGGCGATGCCGATGTCAATGACGCTGTTCATGATCGCCGGGACCAGCAGGTCAAAAAAGACCTCCAGGATCTTGAACAGGGGACCCAGGATCAGCGGCAGACGGTATTTGGCAGCATATTCTTTCATTTCTTTAACCCCATACTCACTGTATAGCACATTTGCGCGCTGAATGAAAGCGGCAGGAGGCATCCCGGTGATTTTACATTGCCTTTTTCCCGTTCTATAATGGATTAGCGGCTGCGGCCGCCTAACGAGAGGACTGATTTAATGAAAATACAGAATCTGATCAGCCGGTTTGTGGACAGTTACCGCAAGAGCGTCCGGCGCTTCTCGCTGACCTTCGCCGTCAGCATTGTTTTGGCGCTGTTAATCTGTTACTGCATCATCATTGATGACATTGAGGACATCCAGGGCTATCTGATGATGGCGTTATGCTCAGGAATGCTGCTGAGTCTGCTTCTGACCCTGGTAGCGGAGAAATACGGCTTCAGCAGGCTGATCCCGGCGGTGATCACGGCCGTCTATGTGGTTGTCTGCACCTGGCTGCTCAACCGCTTTGAAAACAATGTCTTTACGATCATGACCTACGCCGGGGTCAACGGTGCCCTGTTCTGTCTGGTCGCCTATGAGGTGTTCCTGTTCTCCGGAACCGATAATACCTTCGGCTATCTGGTTTCCCAGGGCTTCTATACCGTCTTGCTGACCAGTGTTGTCATGGCCGGGGTATGCATCTGCATCGCCGCCTTTACCAACCTGATCTACGACTTCAATGACAGCTACAAGCTCTATCTGATCGCCGCCACCCTGATCTATCTGGTCATCGGTGTCAACCACTATCTGGCCTGTCTGCCGGAAGATGGCGATGAGGTCAGCGTGCCGAAGGTCTACAGCCTGGTCTTCAACAAGGCCGCGCTGGCGATCTATCTGCTGTTACTGGCGATCCTTTACATCTACCTGTTCAAGAGCATCATCACCATGAACCTGCCCCGGGGCCGGATCAACATCTTCGCCTCGCTGGCCTTGCTGATGTTCTGCGGTTATTACCTGTCGGTGCGCTGCGAGGATTCCCCGGCTCACCAGAGCTACCTGCGTCTTGGCGGCTGGCTGATGCTGCCGGTGGTGCTGATCCAGGCCGTGGCCGTCTACATCCGCATTGATGATCTGGGCGTGACGGCACCCCGCTGGCTCTCGCTGGCCTGCGATGTGATCGCCTTGCTGTTCATCGCTGATTCTCTGTTTGTCCACCGGGTCAACTGGCTGTTTCTGGCCATGGCCGCGGTCTGCCTGCTGGTCACCGTCGGTCCGCTCAACTGCCTGACGATCTCCAACCGCTGGCAGCAGCAGATCATCGAAAACGTGCTGAAGAAAAACAACATGCTGGATTTTGATAACGCGGTCATCCCCAACGGCATGATTTCCTATGATGATCAGAAGAAACTGTTAAGCGCCTATGATTATCTCTATTATCAGGAAGACGAGACGCTTTCAGAAAGGCAGAAATACCTGATCTCCAAGGACCCGGAAGTGCTCTACGGCTTTGGCTATGAAGACCATAACCCCTACGTGCACTCTAAGGAATGCTGGTGGGACGCCGGCGAAGCAACGGAATTTGACGTTGCCGGCTACCGCACGATGAAGAACGTCAGTTACTACGGCTTTGAAGCCAACCGACAGGAAGTCATCATAGAAGGCTATGATCTGACGGAGCAACTGCGCAGCTTCGTGAATGGCTTTGATGAAGACAACCGGCCGGAACACGTCCGCTTTGCCGTCGATGATGGGGTCATTGAAGTGCTGAGCATATATGCTGCCTGCCGTGAAGACGGAACCTTTGAGCATGTTCGGTTATCCGGCTATCTGTTAAGAAAATAGGAAAACAAAGAGAAAAGCTGGCCGGAAACGGAAAACCGTTTCCGGTTTTCCTTTGCCCCGTTGACGTTGAAAAGCGAAGGACTTTTTTCGTCCTGGAGGCTAAAAAAAGTGTAACTTTGCAGAGTAAATTCCGTTTTAAAGCCGCGGAAGAAAAGGAGCAAAGAAAAAAGAAGTTTTAAAGATCAGAACTGAATTTCAAGTATGGTCAGACAAAGGAAATAGAAGTAGAATATGAGTAGCCAAATATTG
>JAEEHC010000072.1 GCA_016280635.1 Erysipelotrichaceae bacterium | reverse complement strand
CACCTCTGGCTACATTATAGTCCTATTTGCACTGCTGACTCAATCAGCAGGAACCCTCCGCAGACTCCGACGATCAGCATGAGAGCTTTACTGATCAGACTTAATGAAATCTTAAGGCCTTCTCTTTTCATTTGGACGTGCCGAGGCTGACCATATGGAGTATCATATTATTGGTAAATGTGAGGCATTAATTACCGTATGGATAAAAGCGTGACCCTTTGGGAAAAGATTAAGGCATTACTGATAAAACTTAAGGAGTATTTTCTGACTCCCCGCTTTCTTATCTGCTTCCTATTGGCCTGGCTGATCACCAATGGCTGGTCCTACATCGGAGCCTTTCTGGGCCGGCTGCTGCACATCGAATGGCTGACCAACATCTCACTGGCCTGGCTGGCGATGCTGTGGCTGCCTTTCACCCCGGAAAAGATCATCACCTTCATGATCGCCATGGTCTTCTCCCGACTCTTCTTCCCCAAGGATGAAAAGACCTTCAACATGCTGGCTGAACTGAAGAAGAAAGCCGCAATAAAGAAAAAGCCGCAGCAGTAAGCCGGTTTCACCCATCAAGCAAACAACCGTACTGAGTACGGCTGTTTTTTAATAATGACAATATCGCTTAGCAGAAGTTTAAGACTGCGGCTTGCCTAATACGGTCTTTCTGATGTTATCGGTAATGGTCTTTTTCATCTCCAGGTATTGGCTGATCTGCTCTTCGCTGAGCCCCTGATAACAGATGGCCCGGAAATCTTCTTCCGCCTTCCGGAAGTCATCTGACAGCGCGCTGTCAGTCAGTCCATAGGCAATGCTTTCGGAATTGACCAGGTTGACACTGCTGATCTGGATGTTCCTGGCAGCAGCCTGCTTGACCAAAGCGGAGGCACAGGCGGTAACCGGAAGGCAACTGTAAGCGGCAATCTGGTCAAGAGTGCAGTCCTTTTTCGCTCGGTAAAGCACATAAAGGATCCTGACCTCATTCATGTCCATGCCATGGTGCTGAGCCGTTTCATTGAGCAACCTGTCCATCAGGGAATCGGACAGATACCTGAACTGCAGATAGCTTCCTTCCAGCGCTTCATCATAGTAGATCCTGCCGCTGCCTTCCTCGCCCAGTTTCTGCGGAGAATCGATAATAGGCAGGTTCAGTGAATCGGTACTGACCGCCAGCAGGTAACCGTAAATGATCGGCTTGCGGGATTCATAGTCCTTCTCGCTTAAGATCTGCTTATAGAATTCATTGTAATAGCGGATCACGCTGGTCTTCATCTTTACCGTGGACTGGATGTTGAGATTCTGCATCACCAGCGATCCTTCGGTGCGGACATAGTAATAGACCGGGGCTTTCAGTACCTGGATGCGGGAAATGTGAAGAAGATACTCCAGATTGAAGATCACATCTTCGCAATAGCTGATGTTTTCATCCATCTTGATGTCATGTTCCCTGATCAGATCATGACGGTACAGTTTGTTCCACAGCACCCCATAATAGAGGTCAGCCGGCGTCAGCATCATCTTGTCAGCGTACAGATTTCGGGTTATCAGACCGGGGGTATTGATGGAGCCTTTCTTGGAAACCTTGTCGTCAACAACCCGATAAAAGTCACCAATCACCATTTCGGCGTCATTCTCTTCCATGGCTCTGACCAAAAGCTTGGTGGCATCAAAGGGCAGCCAGTCATCGGCATCAACAAACTGAATGTATTCGCCTTTAGCCAGTTCCAGTCCCTTATTGCGGGTCGAGGAAACTCCGCCGTTTTCCTTATGTACGGCCACTACCCGGCTGTCTTCAGATGCGTAGCGGTCGATTATTTCCCTGGAGCCGTCCTTGCTGCCGTCATTGACCAGAATTAGTTCAATGTCCTGATAATCCTGACGGAGAATGCTGTCAATGCAGCGGTCCAGATACTTTTCGGCGTTATAGACGGGAACGATTATGCTCACTAAACTCATGTCTTATCTCTCCTTAAACAGCACAAACTTTTCCAGTGGGAACAGCACGGCAACCTGTACGGTTCCGGCAGCCATGGCCGCAATGGTCCTGGCCAGTGAACTCAAGGATGTTGCCGTCAGCTTAGCGGT
The DNA here is from genome assembly GCA_016280635.1 of Erysipelotrichaceae bacterium. Classification (GTDB taxonomy): domain Bacteria; phylum Bacillota_I; class Bacilli_A; order Erysipelotrichales; family Erysipelotrichaceae; genus UBA1783. The sequence continues at coordinate 21,191 of JAEEHC010000072.1, read as the reverse complement.
TATGTAGCCCTGCAGCCAGGTGGTAAAAAGAATTAATACCGCCAGAGTTACCATGTAGCCGATCAGACCGGCTTTGGTCCCCTGGCCTTTGAAGGTGGCCTTCATGTTGACAAAGTAGCCATAGATATTGGCAATGAAGTTGGACAGGAAGAAGGGAAGCACATATCCCCAGGTGACCACACCGTTGACTACATACTTGCTTTCACCCTCAAACAGCACTTCCGGTTTGAAGATGCCCTGCAGAAAACCGGGCAGCGTGGCTGTCATTGAGTCAAACACCAGCGGCAGCAGATTTGCCAGCAGCAGCTGAACGATGGTTATGCTCATGCTAACCATGTTAAACTTCACAAACTGCCATATGGCATTATTACCGAATCTTTCATCAAGCTTTTTCAGCATGTTATTACCTCTTTTCCTGCCTGCCGGTCTTAATCGGTAAGCAGCGTATTCATTCTAGCACAATCATTGATTATCGCAACGGCAAACCCGGATTGAAAAAATATCGCTGATCTTTGTTAATAATCAGCGATATTCCTTCAGTTTTACCCTAAATTCTGGGAAAAGTGAGGATAGCCTTGAACAGATCACCGTCGATGACCAGATTCAGGCTGCCCTTCTGCAGTTCAGCCATGCTGCGGGCAATCGCTAAGCCCAGGCCATTGCCTTCGGTGTTGCGGGAGGAGTCGCCGCGGGTAAAGCGTTCCATCAGTTCTTCTTCACTGATGTCCAGTTTTTCCCGGGAGGTATTCTTAAAGGTTATGACTGCCTTGTCACCCTGTTCTTCCAAAGTCAGATACACGCGGGTGGAAGGCTGGGCGTACTTGCAGATGTTGTTCATCAGATTGTCGAAGATCCGCCACATCCGCCTCCCGTCGGCCATTATACGCACTTCTTCTTCCGGCTGTCGGGTGATCAGGGTCAGATCAGCCTGTGCCAGTTTTTCCCCGTATTCGCCAGCGGCCTGAGCGATGAAAACATTAGCGTCGCAGGGCATCAGGCTGACTTCCAGGTTACCAGTCGAAGCCTTTGACGCTTCCACCAGATCGTCGATCAGCCGCTTCAGCTTTTCCGACTGGCGCAGCAGGACTTCTGAATATTCCTTTATCTTTTCACTATCACAGTTTTCCTTGCCGATCAGATCAGCGTAGTTGATTATCGAGGTAAGCGGCGTCTTGATGTCATGAGAGACGTTGGTTATCAGTTCCGTCTTCATCCTCTCACTCTTCATCTGCTCTTCCACGGCTTTGCTCATGCCCAGAGCGATGTTGTTGAGATCCAGGGCTGAGGTCTTCAGATCCAGAAACAGACCCTTAGTATCGGTATGGTGGCTCAGATCCCCGGCAGCCAGAGCCTGGGCGCCTTTCTGCAGGCGTTTCAGGCAGAGGGCAAAGTACAGGATGAACGGCACCATTATCATTTTTTCCAGAATGAACAGCATGGCCTGCGTACTGCGGTCACCGGCGGAACTGATCAGCACGATGAATTCCAGCAGGGATAGTGCTCCAACGGCAATGACTGTCTTAACGATCAGCGGCAGGCCGCGGATGATGTTCATGATGTAGCGCAGAAGCTTAAGGCATTTATTGATGAACCACTTAACTGCCTTGAACATTAAGGCCGCCAGCATGTAGATCACATTATTCTTCAGGAATACGCCTCTTTTGATGCGGGAAGCGGCAATCATGTTTAAACCCAGGAAGACTGCCAGACCGATAACCGCTGTTACGGCAAGGATCACGATCAGACTGCTGTCATTCAGCCGGTCGTAACTGTCCGCCCAATAAGCCCCCATTATTCCCAAAAGCAGTCCACCACCCAGCATTACGTCAAAGGGGATGATATCCAGTTTTCCCGGCGACAGCTGTTCACTGTCCGCCTGGCGTCCTGAGGCGCTCAACAAGCCCACATATGAGGCTACGGTCAATATGCCGGCTAACAGAGCAATGACGAAGATCCAGTAGCGCAGGCCATAGGCGATGTGCACCAGTTTTTCATAGGTCTGAACTTCAGCATATTTTCTGAACTGCGGTGTAAGGGACATCCTGACCGTATACAGCTGGGCTGATTCACTGTTGTCGTAATGGAAACGATCCTGATAATCAAATATGTCGATTACCTGACCGTCTTTAAGGATGGCACCGTATTCAATTTCATACTGCCATTGCTGGTCAGCTTCAGCCTGCGGGGAAACGTAGATCACACTTCCGTTCTGATCAGTTATCTGATACAGGTTGCCGTCATCTTCGTGGCTGCTCTGCTGCAGGCTGCTGAAGAGCTGATTGTAGCCCCAGGGAAACAGCTGATTGCGGACAACCAGTTCATCCCTGATCGCTTCCTCAGAACGGGTATAGAAATGCAGATCATTATCCATGAACAGGCAGGCGCCCAAAATGCTCAAGGCCAGAATCAGCGTGGAAAGCAGACAGACAAGAAAGGCGGTGGTCTTTCCCGTTAATGTTCTCATAAATTTCTTCATAAAGTTCTATCTCCTTCCATTTTGTAGCCCTGCCCGAAGACTACCTTGATGTAGCGCGGCTCAGCCGGGTTTATCTCGATCTTTTCCCGCAGATGGCGGACGTGGACGGCTACGGTATTGTCCGAACCAAACGGCTTTTCCTTCCAGATGATGCTGTAGATCTCCTTAGGGGAATAGACCTTGCCGGGATGGGCAATCAGCAGTTTCAAAATGTCATATTCCTTTGGCGTCAGGGAGATCTCCTCACCATCAACCAGAACCTGCTTGGTGCGGTCGTTGAGTTCAATACCACCAACCGTGAAGCTGTCCGGCTGAGCTACGCCCGCTCCCAAATGCAGATAGCGGCGCAGCTGTGAGCGGACCCTGGCCGTTACCTCCAGCGGATTGAATGGCTTGGTAATGTAGTCATCCGCGCCGACATTCAATCCCAGAATCTTATCGGCATCCTCACTTTTGGCGGTAAGCAGGATGATGGGAACATTGCTGTACTGTCTGATCCGGTTGAGAGCGGTTATTCCGTCCATGACCGGCATCATGATATCCAGAAGGACCAGATGAATGTCGTGTTCAGTTATGATGTCAACGGCCTTCTGGCCGTTTTCAGCTTCAAAAAGCGTATATTCCGGGTCAGACAGGTAAATCTTCAGCGCATTCACGATGTCCTTTTCATCATCACAGATAAGTATGTTAGCCATAAGCCTTGTCCTTTCTATTACCAATATTTTATCTTGACTGCTCTTTAAAACAAAACAGTCTTATTCCTTAAGATTTGATGAAGAAAAAAACCGCCGAAGCGGTTTGAATGGCTTTTGCGATCTGACAGAACTTACATCAGCCGCTTGTAGATGTCCAGCATGCTGAGCATCTGATACTTTAGCAGCCAGGCGGCATCATTGTATTCAGGCACCTTCTTGATGACATCCAGTAATGGCAGAATGTATTTTTCCGTTTCCTTGATCGTCCGGTAGATCCGCTCACGGGAGAGACCCCAGGACATCGTTGTCATATTGTTGCAGCGGTCCAGACACTTGATGAGTGCCGCATCGCTGTCTTCAGATAACTTGCGGAAGTATTCCTTCATGATCTCATCACGGCGGCTGTCGTCCTTTTCATGGCTCATGAGAACGACCAGTTCTCTGACCCGCTCGCTGACCGGCAGTTCTTTTGCCGTCTTGCCACAGTCTTCAATGACATCATGAAGCAGGTAGGCTGCCACGACCTCATCATTGTAGATGCCCATGGCCAGGCAATGGCAAGCCAGGTTCAGAGGATGATAGATGTAAGGTATTTGGGAATTTTTCCGGTTCTGCTCACTGTGTGCCATTACCGCATAATCCAGTGCCTTCAGGGTCTGAGTCATGCCATGACTCTTGGCAGACGTCTTGACAAAGGTTCTCATGTGCTCCCAGTCATAGATTGCCTTGCTGGTATCAAAATGCGGTTTCTTTTCCTCTACCAGGTTGGAGAGAGAAACATCAAAGATCTCCGCCATTCTGATCAGCTTATCGAGGTCCGGATTATATTCTTCTCTTTCCCAGGATGAAACAGCCTGAAAGCTCACATCCAGCTGGTCTGCCAGCATCTGCTGCGTCATTTTCTTTTCTTCTCTGAGTCTTCTGATGTTATTTCCTAAAGTCATTGTTTTACCTCCCTCATATTCATCTTTTTCATAAGTAATCATAAGCGCTGATGAATTCATCATCTTTCAATCACAAGATCATTGTATGGATTCTCCATGAAGATTAACAGCGATTAGGGATTGATGTTTCATCAGTGTACTCAAGTTAAACTTGAGTACACTGTCATTATATCACCATGTTTCTAAACCGTAAACTAATAAAAGCCCGGGAAATCTGTCATTCCCGAGCCGGTTCATCATTGTTCAGTAACACCCTCGCGCCGCTTTTTGTCATACGCTTTGTCAATAAGCTGGTACATGATCAGCCAGATTGCCGCGGCGGTCAGGATAATGCCGCTGAAGTAGTAGGCGGCGTTATAAACCTCCGTGAAGTGGCCGATGAGCTGCAGCGGTATCGCCGCCAGCAAGGCCGCCGGTACGGCTGCCACCTTCAGCATCAGCTTAGCGTACCATTTCCGCCTTGTTAATGCCCAGACAACCAGACCAGCTGCTGTAAGCACCAGCGCCAATACCAGCCAGTAGTTATAGATCAGCCGGGGAAGGGAGATGGGATATGATGCGCCTTCGCCACTGCCTGGCCGGCTGTAGAGAAGCCTGTCGGCGTCAGCAGAGGGATAATAGTAAACATCATCAACATCCTGCGCTCCGCCCAGTATTACGGCCTGAGCGTTCTTCTTTCCGCTGATATTATCCCACAGAGTCCGGTAGACGCTGATGAACACTTCACTGCGCCCGCTATCGGCACTTTCAACTCTGTTTATTTCATAACCCGAGGCTTCTTCACTGATCAAAGCCAGGATCCGGCCGTCCGCCAGCTGTTCGACCCGTACGGTGGATTCTTCATAAGGTAGATATCTTGGCGCAAACAGATGTACAGTCGCCGAGACGATAATGATCATGGCCAGCAGAAACCCGCACAGTACCGCTCTGATGCGGTTGGTTTTCAGATAATCCTTCATCAGCTGATGGCTTTCATGGGAAACGTCATTCAGCTGCTCTTTAGTTACGGTATCGCTGATCCTTTCACCTCTGATCAGTTCTGCCTCGCTGATGCCCAACTCATCAGCTAAGGCTTCCAGTGAATTGATGTCGGGGAATCCCCGTCCGGTCTCCCAGCGGGAAACCGCCTTATCAGATACGCAGATCCTTTCCGCCAGCTGGGCCTGGGTAAGATTGGCTTGTTTTCGCATTTCAGCTATCAGATTTCCGGTTTTTTCGTTATTCATGAAAACTACCTCCTGACCTAGTTGTATCGCATCATCAGATAAATTTCACCCTATGCTGCGTAGAGTTATGCCTTTAGTCTTCCTTTTCTTTGTCCTGATGAGGGTTTAACTCATAAATGTCCTCAAAGTCAATCTTCAGCCCGCTGCTGTCGACTATCTGGTGCTGGTATTCATCGATGCGTACGACCTTCAAAGTACCGCTCAGATAGCTGCCGCCGTCTTTATGCTGGTCCCTGACGAAATAGGTCATGTCCATAAGCGGCATTGAACGGATATTGTCCTTGATGTAGTTAAGCCCTTCATTTATCTGTTCAGCCCGGTAATCGTCGATTTCCAGTTTTCTGTCTACTCTCCGGGCCGTTTCCTCAACTGCCTGCTCATAGCCGGTCAGCGCGGCAAAAGGGGAAAACTGTCCGGCCCTGTCGCTTCTGCTCATCCGGGGATGATGGTCGGAAACATGGTGGGGCAGATTGATGATGTCATCATAGTTCTTCTTCATGCCTTATGCCCTCCAATTGAAGCGTTTCTTTCGATGGTGGTAGCCTGGTCCTGTAAGTCAGAGGGATGGATAAGGGAGTTTTTGCCATAGCGGCTGCGGATGTCCATGATGGTATTCTGGATCTTCTTCTCTCTTTCCAGATCCCGGCTGCTGACCTTTTCTTCAGCTTCCCCAGCTGACGAAAACAGGTCAAGCTGGTCATGAGTTTCCTTCCTGACCGCGCTGTCCTCACTTACTACATTATTGGCGACGATGTAGATCCTGCGGGTAAGCAGCTTGCGGTTAATGATCCGGTCAAACAGTCGGACCGCGTGGTCCATGATCACCGAAGCGGAGGCAGTAAGCAGGGGAAGATCAATGTTTCCGTGAGCGGCTTTTGGTACTTCACGGCCATAGAAATCCCTGACGACTTCACCCTGATAGTCATTTCCGGCCAGGTTATCATCATTCAGGTTCTCGATGTCATATCCTACCGACAGACTTATTGAGTCGGTTATCAGTTTCCTTTCCAGCAGCATGAAGGACAGGTTTTCCGCCATTTCCTTGATGATGATCAGAGTATGCTGGTAGTCATAGGGATGATGGAGCACCTGACCGACAGACAGGGAACTGGACTGTGGCTTATAGGCCTTGATGTCAGCAATCGTGGTCGGCTCATAGCCCCAGGCATGGTCGATCAGCAGTTCAGCATTGACGCCGAACATCTTATATAGAAGATCCTCATTGTAGAAATCTGTTGGTTTGCCAAGCGAACAGCGGGCGATGTCGCCCATGGTGTGCATTCCCATTTCCTCCAGCCGGCGCTGGTAACCCCGGCCAACCCGCCAGAAATCCGTCAGCGGCTGATGATCCCACAGCTTGCGGCGATAGCTCATCTCATCCAGCACGGCGATCCGCACACCGTTTTCATCAGGCGGCATGTGCTTGGCGACAATGTCCATGGCCACCTTGCAGAGGTACATGTTTTCAGCGATGCCGGCGGTAGCGGTAATGCCGGTCTGCTGCAGGACATCGTTGATGACCTTTCGGGTCAGCGTTTCCGCATTCATTTCATAGCTTTTAAGATATGATGTCGCATCGATGAAGACTTCATCAATGGAGTAGACATGAATGTCAGCCTCGGAGAAGTACTTCAGATAGATCTCATAGATCCGGGTCGAATATTCCATGTAAAGAGCCATCCGCGGCGTGGCAATTATGTAATTAATGGAGAGCTCCGGATGCGCTTTAAGCTCATTGTCATCATATGACGATCCGGAGAACTCACCGTTTTTCAGATTACGTCGGCGCTTGTTGTTGAGCTTATCGATTGTCGCGACCACTTCATAAAGCCGGCTGCGGCCGGAAATACCATATTGCTTAAGTGAAGGGGTAACAGCCAGACAGATCGTCTTGGCCGTCAGCGAGGCGTCGGCAACGACCAAATTGGTGGTCAGCGGGTCCAAAGAGCGCATGGCGCACTCAACAGAGGCATAGAAAGACTTCAGGTCAATGGCTATGTAAGTTCGCTTTTTCATTTCTCTGCCTCCTTCTTTAATTATATTCTAGTATTTTCAGGTTCTCATTTCCACAAAAAAAACCGGCCGTAGCCGGTGTGCTTACTGTTTACAGGGAATTACGGTAGGCTTCCAGCGCACGGGCGATCTGGTCCGGGCAGCTGGTAGACTTGAATCCGCAGGTCGTGCCTTTCAGCCGTTCGATGACATCTTCCACCTTCATGCCTCTGATCAGACTGCTGATTCCCTTGAGATTGCCGTTACAGCCGCCTTCAACCTGAAGATCCCGGATGATTCCATCCTCAATTTCAAAGTTCATTTTCTGGGAGCATACTCCCCGGGGTACAAAAGTAAACTGCATTACTGTTTCTCCTTTCCCTATTCTGCTAATCAAGACCGACGATTTCCGTCCGGCCGGCCGGCATGTGGATCAAAAAAAGGTTCAGCGCCTGGTCAAGGCCGTCCAGCTTGCCGTTAACGGCACAGAAGTTGATCTTGTTGGCAATGATGTCGGCTGCCCGCACCAGCAGTTTGGTCGAACTGTTACACCAGTTGACTTCAACGACCTTGCCATTAGGTAAGATCGGCGGATAGTAGCGGGTATAGTCATAGTTGAAGGTGCCGAGGATGAACTCCCTTTCCAGGATCTCATGGAGTTCATACTGTCCGTTTGTTGCCGTGGCGTGTTCATCAACGTTGAAGATGATCCGTTCGATGTCATTCATGTCTAGCAGATCGCGGTCTGCCAGATCACGGATGGCATATTCAACTACTGTCTTATAAACATAATCCAGATAGCGCTGTTTCTCCTTTTTGATGTCATAGAGTTTGTCCATCAGATCATCCTGGTGAACAACGACCGCGAACTTGTAACATTGATTGAGTGAGCGGAAAAGCTTATTCTTGTCCTTTACCGAGATTCTCGATCCCTTCAGCTCGTTGTTTCCGTACTTGTTGCCGAGGTTGATGCTGCGCTCGGCTGCCGCGTACTTGCGGCTCCACATTTCCTTTTCCTCACTGCCGGGAATGATGACCCCGGCAAAAATGAAATAGTCATAATGGACCTTGTCAAATACTCCAGATTCATCTGAATAGACGTACAGATTCATTTTGTTCACCTTTAAGAAAAAAACCACCAAACGGTGGCCCTCGGGGCTGACGCTATTCGATAGCGCTTAAGCAGGCGCTCAGTTTACCCGAGTAGACAGCGTATCTCTACCTGCAAATGTATTCTATCATAACCGCACTAACCCTTGCAATCAATTTGTTTTAACGTTTCAGGCATAGAAAAGCCCTGAAATTTGGCTTCAGGGCTTGATTCTATAATAGGAGGTAGCTGTTTACTCTTCTTCCTTCTTGCGCTTACCGGTGAAGACCTGGTACATGCCGGTCAGTGATGTAGACATCATCAGCAGACCTAATGCCATGGTCTCAGGAGCACCTGTCGGCGGTGTTGGAGGAGTATAGGTATTGGTAACTGTGAAGTTGTACTCACCGTCATCAGTGATTTCAGCGGTGTAGTCAGTTACTTCTTCCTCTTCAACCGTGTACTCATAAGCGGTGAATTCACCATCAACATAATGGCCTTCCTTGAGATCCGCAAGAGCAACTGCCCATTCATTTTCTTCACTCAGTTCGAAGCTTTCATATTCTTCGCCATCGATGAACAGGGTTACGGTGACGCTTTCAGCACGTCTGCCGGCCTTGTCATCCTCATCTTCCCAGACCTTGGTGATGGTTACATCAATGAGTCTCGGAACGAAGGTATTGGTGATGACGTAGTTGTACTCTTCTTCCTCAGTGATTTCGGTAGTGTAGTCAGTTACTTCAACTTCCTGCAGGTCGTATTCGATCGGCGTAAACACACCGTCTTCGTAAGTGCTGTCCGGCAGGTCCTCGAAGGTTACTGTCCATTCGTTATCTTCGTTCAGGTCCTTGCTGTCAAGTTCTTCACCATCAGCCAGCAGTACGGCGGTAACACTTTCAGGACGTGCGCCTTCTTCGTTGTCATTATCTTCCCAGACCTTGGTGACATTGATGTCAACCTCTCTGATGTAGACAACTTCCGGAATTTCGAATTCGTACTCACCGTCGCGGGTTCCATCAGATGATACATAATCCAAGATGGCGGATACGTTGGTCGGGTAGATGGCGGATTCAGCATCTTCACGAAGGATCAGGTCATATGAGAGAGTGATCGGATTAGCGTTTTCAATCGGAACATTAATGGTCCAGGTAATGGTCTTGGTATCGATGTCATATTCAACGATATATGCAGGTTCACCATCCAGGCCTTCACCGAAATACCACTTGCCGTCTTCGAAGGTAGCCGGTAATTCTTCGCCACTGTAGGTCATCCGGAATCCCTCAACCTTGTCAGGATTCTTTAAAGTGAAGTCATCAGTGATCTGGTCGGTAACCACGCCTCTGGATACCATGTAGAGAATGTCATCCTTAACGGTATTGAATATCGCCGCAACTGAATCAGCATCTTCGATATCGGCAGCGTAATCACTGATACCATCTTCCTTGATCCATTCATTGAAACTCTTGGCAAGTTCAAGTCCGGAACCGCCGCTCCAGCCATTGTAGTTGATGACAGCGCCATTGTACTTTTCAACCATGTCAGTCCACAGATGTCCAGTTAGGTACAGAGCTTTCTGGAGCTGGTCCGGATGCAGCTGATAGAAGTCCGGGTTAACTGTTGTGGTGTAGCTGTAAACACCGTCGTTTTCCTCAACGGTATACGGGTTAGCCTGCAGCCAAACCAGATCAGCAAAGGCTGCATCAGGAGTGAATTCGTAATACTTCTTATGTAAATTGTAAGTATAGTTGCCATTAGTCAGAGCGTGTTCGGTAACCGTTCCGGAAGCGGTAGATGATTCCTTATAGGCATAACCGCAGCGGTAATCGTACTTCGTGGGTTTAGCAAGTTCCTCGTTGGTGCTGGCATACAGTTTAGCATAGTCTGCGGTGTAGAAATTGCCGGTCGCCTCAAAATAATCGTCAAAACTCAGATTATTCATTTCTGCTGTAGCAGCAAAGAAATTGACATTATCAACGAATCTGTATGCGCTCTTGGAATAGGCAATGGTCTGCTGACCGACTGCAGGCTTGCTGTAGACTACGTTCTTAGCCATGTACTGGCCATATACAGAAGTCGGAATGTCTTCATCATCGTACCAGATGTAAGTCTTGCCATCGAGCAGGAAGAAGACGAACTTGTGATCATCAGGAACTTCTTCGTCCGCAGTCAGCCATCTGTCTGCGATGACCAGACCGCCATGCATGTTGGTACCGCTGCTGAGAGCCTTCAAATCAGCTTCTTTGAAGTTGATGGCATCAATGATGTCCTGCTTGTTTTCGTCATTGTACTCTACCAATTCGCTCTTAGCCTTGTCGGTAACCAGACTGATCGTGTCGAAAGCCAGGCCTCTTACCTTGACGACACCAACTTTCAGGTCAACATTTCTATCAGTGATGGCATCCATCAGAGTGGCAGCATATTCACTGAAATCGATGTTGTTGTTAGCGGTAGATGAAGATGAGTCCATGACAAATACGATGTCATAGGTATATTTGTACTCACCTGAAGGAAGCTTCAGCGTTACGGTAGTTTCACGTTCATCACCGTGCAGGAAAGTGGGATCAGCTGTCTTTGAACCACTGACCTCAAATTCATCTTCTGCTGCGAATACGGTCGCAACCGATCCGAAGCAAAGTAACAATGCAGTAAAAATGGTTATAAGCTTTTTCATATTTGCTTAACCCTCCCCTTAAATACTTTTTACTCAAGTATATTATAAACGCCTGCCATTAAGTAATAAAGATGCAAAACTCATTATTTTGTGTTTTTTATGGGCCAATACCGCCTATTCAATGTGTTTTTAGACACTTTCATGATTTATGTTCATCTCACAGAGTTCTTTCCCGGCACATGTTTTTTGACAGTTGACCTTTCAAAAAATGCCTTTCCTACTCTTCCATTCGCCGCAGAGCCCAACACGGAAAAAAGTCTCCTTCTGCCGTTTTTTACCAGCCAAAGGAGGCTCTTTCAGTGTCTTATTTTAATGAATCAGAACTCCATGGTAGCCTTGACGGCCTTCTTCCAGCCGGCAATCAGTTCCTGGACCTGCTTGGCACTCTGAACCGGTTCGAAGTATCTTTCAACTTCGTAGTTGCTGCGCAGCTCGTTCTTGTCGCTGAAGACTCCGGTCGCAAGCCCGGCTAGCATGGCCGCGCCCAGTGCCGTAGTCTCAAAGTTTACCGGTCTTACGATTCCTGTCTGCAGCAGATCGGACTGGAACTGCATCAGATAGTCGTTCTTGCAGGCCCCGCCGTCAACCTGCAGGGTGCTGATCAGCATGCCGGTATCGTTTTCCATGGCTTCAATGACATCATAGGTCTGATAGGCCAGCGATTCCAGAGTTGCCCGGATCAGATGGGCGGTCGTGGTTCCTCTGGTCAGACCGAAGATGGCTCCGCGAGCGTGCTGGTCCCAGTATGGGGCGCCCAGACCGGTAAAGGCAGGAACGACATAGACGCCGTCAGAATCCTTAAGGCTTTCAGCGATTTCCTTGCTGTCGGAAGCTTTGCTGATCAGCTTCAGACCGTCGCGCAGCCACTGAATCGCGGCTCCGGCCACGAAGACCGAGCCCTCCAGGGCATAGACGACTTCATCACCGATCTTCCAGCCAACGGTAGTGACCAGACCGTTTTTCGATTCAACGCGCTTGTTTCCGGTATTGAACAGCAGGAAACAGCCGGTACCGTAGGTATTCTTGCACTGACCCTCATCAAAGCACATCTGACCGAACAGGGCAGACTGCTGGTCGCCGGCAATGGCCGCAATAGGTATTTGGCTGCCAAACAGGCTGCTGTAGCCATAAACCTGAGAAGAATCGCAGATCAGCGGCAGCATGCTTTCGGGAATGTTCCAGATGTCTAACAGTTCCTTATCCCAATTCAGAGTATCAATGTTCATCAGCATGGTCCGGGACGCATTGGTTACATCAGTAACATGACGCTGATGGCCGGTAAGCTTGTAGACCAGCCAGCTGTCAACGGTACCGAACATCAGGTCACCGTTTTCAGCCCGCTGCTGACCGTTTTCAATGTTATCCAGGATCCAGCGGATCTTGCTGGCGGAGAAATAGGGGTCGACGGGAAGACCGGTCTTTTTCCTGATCTTTTCCGCGTGTCCGGCCCTGATGACCTTCTCACACAGCTCCGCTGACTGTCTTGACTGCCATACCAGTGCGCTGTAGACCGGCAAGCCGGTCGCCCTGTCCCAGACAATGGTCGTTTCACGCTGGTTGGTAATGCCAATGGCCTTGATGTCGAAGACGCTGATGCCGGCCTTCTGAACGACATTCAGGCAGACGAACTCAACGCTGGTATAGATCTCATGGGCATCCATCTGGACCCAGCCCGGTTTGGGGAAGTCATTGGGGATTTCCTGCTGGGAAACGGCAACGGTCTTGAGATGATCATCGAAGATGATGGCGCGCGAACTGGTCGTGCCCTGGTCAATTGCGAGAATATAACTGCTCATATTATTTAACCTCTGTTTTCTGTCTTCATTCTATCATATCCGTCAGCTTTTTGACGGCCTGTTTTCTCATACTGACCGGGCGGCTCATAAACTTGTTGATTTATTATTTTAATGGTAAGATAAGAAAGGTAAGGTGATTAAATGAAAAAGCATTTTCTTCTAATTATGGTAATACTGCTTGGCCTGTCCGTCACACCCGTCAGGGCTCAGGAAGCCAAGGGCACATTAACCGGCACCGCCAAGACCGATGTCGGCAACCTTCTTATCTCGACTTATGCCGTGGCCGGCAATGGTTATGACAGCGTTACCGGAACGATTACCTATGACAAGAATGTCGTGGCCTTCTATAAATATCAGGATTTGTCCCCTTCCAAGTGGAAACTTGAAGTCGATACCACTAAGCCGGGCACCATCAAGTTCACCGCAACTCAGGGGAGCAATCCCATTACGATAAACGATGAGACCAACATCATCAGGATAACATTCGTGGTCATCGCTACCGGCAAGACTACTACCGAAATAAGCGCCGAAGGGGTCAAGGCCTCCTATACGGTAACCGAGACCAAGGAAGTGGAAGACAAGAGTGTCGTACTGAATCAGGCGGAAATCGATGCAGCATTAGCAAGAATTGAAGCCGGTGAGGAAGGAGTCGTCGTCCCCGATCCCATTTACGGAACCAAGACCGTCGAAGTCCAGACCGCCAAGAGCGACAAGATCCCCGATGTCAGCCAGCCGGTCATCATCGACCAGCATCTCAGCAACGATACCTATCTGCGCAGTTTGTCCAGCAGCGACGGGACGCTCTCACCGGAATTCAGCAAGACCACCAACACCTACCGGCTTACCATCAATCCTACTGATGAATTCATCATCAGCTGTGATGTTGAGGACCCCAAGTCATCCTTCCGCATTGAGAAGGAAGTCAACAATCAGGTCATCGTCAATGTTACCGCTGAAGACGGTTCCGCTAATGCCTATGTCATTACCATCATCCGGCAGGAAAACTATAATTCGCCAGATAACCCGGTCAGACCGGGCGGAAACGGCCAGACTCAGCCAGTCACTCCGGCAACCAACCTGGTCAATGACCGCATTGCCCTGTCGGTGCCGCAGATAGCCGTTAACAGCGTATTGGCACTGATTGCCCTGGCCGGATTCATCTTCGGAGGAAGGCTGATCCATCTGGGCGCTCATAACCGCTAGAAAAATACAGGAGGGAATTAACCCTCCTTTAATGTGCTTTCCAGGTTTTCCTGCAGATAAGCCATGAGATCTTCTTTGGTAAATGGCGGCCAATGGGAGCCGATGGCCAGACGGAAATCAGTTTCCTGCAGCACCCTTATCAGTTCTTGGAAAGGCACTGGGTCGATCTTCCAGTCCGGATATACACCGGAAATACAGTCACCCAGATAGAGAATGCCCTCCTCCTTAGTCAAGATGGCCAGGCAGTCATCCGTATGCGAGGAAACAACATGGAAACAATGAGCGTGCAGGCCGCCCAGATCAATGTCCAGACTCTCATCAAACACCAGCTGTGGCAGTTCAACGCTTACCTTCTGATCCCGGTATTCCCTGGCAACGTATTCGTCGGTTTTCAGCAGGTTATCAATGAAAGCCTCATCGTTCTGAATGTTTTTCAGTTTTTCCCAGGTTCTTCTTTCACAACCGCAGAAGCCATGAATGTACTTGCAACCGAAGCTGTGATCCCAATGCCAGTGGGTAAGTATGGTCAGATCAGGTAATGGTAATCCATCAGCACGCAGGGCGTCATAAAACTCCTCAACATGCTCTTGGGAATGACCGGCGTCAATGGCCAGATTCATTTTTGTTCCTTTTATCAGTGACAGGCACGGTCTGTCGCGCTGCTCTTCAAAGGGATAGAGATAAATGTTTTCGGTTATTCTTTCCAGTTTCATGATTTCAATTTAGCACAAAGGCTGTTGAATGACAATTTGCCCAAAGAAAAAGCTCTCGCTATGGAGAGCTCATTTCTTATTTCATCAGAGACAGGAACATTTCCTTGATGTCCTCGACTGTTACCTTGCGGGGGTTGCCCGGAGTGCAGGCATCCTTTAAGGCATCAGCGGACAGGGCATCGACATCGCTCAGCGGGACGACGTCCTTCAGCGACATGTTGATGCCGACATCTTCGCCCAGCTTATGAACGGCGGCGATGGCTGCCTTTCTGGCTTCTTCCAAAGGCATGGTGTAGGCACCTTCAACGCCAAAGGCATCGGCAATGTCGCGGTACTTTTCACCGCTGACCGGAGCGTTGTAGGCCATTACGGTCGGTAACAGGGTCGCGCAGGCCTTGCCATGAGGCATGTTGTAGTAGGCAGACAGGGTGTGAGCCATGGAGTGGTCAACACCCAGACCAACGTTGGAGAAGCCCATGCCGGCAATGTACTGAGCCAGAGCCATGGTTTCCTGATCAGCGGCAACACCGTTGACAGCGCCTCTTAAGCTCTTGGCAATCAGCCTGATGGCCTTGATGTGGAACATGTCGGACAGTTCCCAGGCACCGGCGGTGATATAGCCTTCAATGGCATGAGTCAGAGCGTCCATGCCGGTAGCGGCAGCCAGACCCTTGGGCATGGAAGCCATCATTTCCGGGTCAACGAAGGCGACAACCGGAATGTCATGAACATCAACGCAGACGAACTTGCGCTTTTTCTCAACGTCAGTAATGACGTAGTTGATTGTTACTTCAGCAGCCGTGCCGGCAGTTGTCGGAACAGCCAGGATCGGGGTGCAGGGATTCTTGGTCGGCGCTACGCCTTCCAGAGAACGGACATCGGCGAACTCAGGGTTGGTGATGATGATGCCGATGGCCTTGGAGGTATCCATGGATGAACCGCCGCCGATGGCGATGATGCAGTCAGCACCGCTCTTCTTGAAAGCCTCAACGCCGCTCTGGACGTTTTCGATGGTCGGATTAGGTTTGATATTGGAATACAGTTCGTAGGGAATTCCTTCCTTTTCCAGCAGGTCAGTGACCTTGGCGGTAACACCGAACTTTACCAGATCAGGGTCAGAAGCTACGAAGGCCTTCTTGAAACCACGGTTTTTGAATTCGGTGGGCAGTTCTTTGACGGCGCCGGCACCATGGTAGGAAGTTTCATTAAGGATAAAACGATTTGCCATATTGTTATTGGTCTCCTTTTCTGTCTACATTTTATCATCTGCCTGTTCCTTTTCGAAACGCGATGATCGTTATAATTGCTAAAAAATTCACAAATTATGGTAGCAGGCCGCAAATCAAAAAATAATTGATTTGTTGTTGATTGTGCTAAAATATACTCAGCAGTCATTTAAAGGAGATAGCCAAAATGAGTAATGTATTCGGAGAGTGTTCTCTGTGCCACGGCCCATTGACCCCCTTCGGTTCATTGGCCTGCGCGGAAGGAACGATCTGCCGTAACTGTGTCGCTCTGCTCTCGCCGTTTCTGAGCAAGGAAGAGGTGGCTGAGATGACTCTGCAGCAGCTTAACGAGCACATCGAATACCGCAAGGCCAACGCTGAAGCGCTTAAGGACCTGAAGGTTACCAGACTGATTGACGGCAAATACGATCTCTACTGCGACGAAGAGAAGAAACACATTCTCTTTGTCAAAGGACGGGATCCCGTCAAGGAGAACGCAGACATCATACCGCTTGCCTCAGTCGACCGACTGCAGATCACCAAGCAGTACAACAAAAACGATGCCAACTATGTCGACATCTTCGTGAAGGTTTACCTTCATGACTTCCGCTTCAAATGCGTGCAGTTCATGACCAACACCTTCCCCAAGACCGATGTCAACGTAGAAGCATACCAGCAGGCCATGGACCTGGCCTATGATTATCTGAACAAGATAAAGGATCTAGTAAGCATATAAGGAGGTATTTATTTATGAGTGAATTCAAAAGAGGCAGAGAAAAGAACATCGTTGACGGCAAGGGCAAGATCGAAAGAAGCGGCGAAGGCTTAGGCGAGACCAAATCCACCAACCGTGCCCTCAATTTCCTGGGCGGCCTGTTAGGCTTTCTGTTTCCCCAAAAAGAGGAAGATCAGAATGAAAACGACTAAGTCAGCAAGACTTCTGGCCGGCCTGTTGGCCATCATGCTGGTGCTGCTCAGCATCAGCGGCTGCACCAAGAAGCCGGAAGATGATCCCACCAGAGGCTTTGGTTATTCCAATTCCTATAATACGGCCAGCTGGAGGCAGGGAAACAACACCAAGAAAATGAATACCAGCGTCGCTGCCGGTTCCCGTGACAAGTACACCAACATCGTCGGCAACGGCAAGGACGTCTTCACCATCATGATCTACATGTGTGGCACCGACCTGGAAAGCCGTGCCAAGATGGCTACCTATGACATCACCGAGATCGCCAAGGCGACCATTTCCAAGAACATCAACCTGCTGATCTATACCGGCGGCTGTACGCAATGGCACTTAGGCGGCGGCAAGATCATCTCCACCAAGGTAAACCAGATTTACCAGATCCTGGATGGCGGTCAGGCTGACCGGTTGGTTGACAACGCCGGCGCCGCGGCCATGACCAACAACAATACCCTGGAGAGCTTCCTGGATTACTGCGTGGAAAACTTTGAAGCTGACCGCTACGGTCTGATCTTCTGGGACCACGGTTCAGGATCGGTTGGCGGCTATGGCCATGACGAGAAATATCCCAATAACGGACCGATGAGCCCGGCCAAGATCGATGAGGCCCTGACTCATTCCGGCATCAAGTTCGACTTCGTCGGCTTTGACGCCTGTCTGATGGCCACCCTGGAAAACGCTCTGATGCTGGCCCCGCACGCCGATTACATGATCGCATCTGAAGAAGTTGAACCGGGCATCGGCTGGTACTACACCAACTGGCTGACTGCTCTTTCCAAGAACACTTCCATGCCGACTCTGGAAATCGGCAGAAACATCATCGACAGCTTCGTTTCCCAGACCGCCAAGGATGTTCCTCAGCAGGTCGCTACCCTGTCGATCATTGACCTGGCTGAACTGGAAAACACCGTCCCGGCCAAACTCAGCGCCTTTGCCAAATCAGCAAATGAACTGCTGCAGAACTCCCAGTACAAGACGGTTGCCAACGCCCGCAAGAATACCCGTGAATTCGGTACCTCTCAGGGTGTGGACATGGTCGACTTCGTAGACCTGGCCAGCAACATCAATACCGCGGAAGGCAAGCAGCTGACCGAGGCGCTGTTAAGCGCGGTCAAGTACAACAACGTATCCTCATCAATGTCCAATTCCTACGGCATTTCCATCTACTTCCCCTACAGCAATGCCAAGTACATCAATAACGTACTGAAGAACTACAACGAGCTGGACATGGATGCCAACTACACCAGCGTCATCCGCAATTTCGTCAACTACCAGACTTCCGGTCAGGTATCATCAGGCGGCAGCACCAACCCGTTCTCTTCATTAATGGGTAACTACCAGACTGATTCCTACAGTTCTCAGGGCTCCGTTGACCTGATTGGTTCCCTGCTGGGCGCCTTCCTGGGCGGTGGTCTGAGCAACCAAACCTCATCAACCGGAAGCTACAATCCGCTCTATGAACTCGGACTGAACCTGCTGTTCGGCCGCGATGCCGATGTCAAGCCGCTGGCTGAATACGTCTATGAGAACCACTTCGACGCTGATCTGACCTGGAAGAACGGCAAGATCGAACTGACTGACAAGCAATGGTCACTGGTCGATGAGCTGGTGCTTAACGTCTTCGTTGATGACGGCAAGGGCTACATTGACTTAGGCTGCGATGACACCTATACCATTGAAGGCAATGCCCTGAAGGCTGAGGGCGGCAAGACCTGGCTGGCCTTGAGCTGTGACGAAGCCAACTGGACCGTTGTCCCCTACTACTACACCTCTTCAACCTACAATGAAGACGGTTCCGAGTACACCATCAACGGCTATGTACCGGTACTGTTAAATGGCGTCAAGGCTCAGCTGAATCTGGTCTTCACCAACGATAACCCCAAGGGAGTCGTATCCGGCGCCACCTATGTCTACGATGAACCGGTCGTCGCCAAGAGCCTTACCCAGGCTGAAGGCGAAGATGAGTTCCCGGGTCTGAAGGATGGCGACGTGCTGCAGTTTGTCTGCGACTACTACGACTACAGTGGCAACTTCGTCGACTCCTTCATCCTCAACGATCCCTTCACGGTAAACGGTACGATCCACATCGGTGACATTGACATCTCCGATTACAAGGTTCTGGCAACCTATCAGTTCACTGACATCTATCACCAGACCTACTGGACCACTCCGATCAAGTAAGAGACACCATTAAGAAAGCCCGGCAGTGCCGGGTTTTCTGTTGTCGAAAAACATGGATCGCCTGAATTAGCCAGATCTCTTAAATAAAAGGTGGTCACCCAAGTGATTGAATCGCTTGGGTTTTCCATACTCATGAATGCGTAAGCACGCTTTATGAAATTCAGCAAAGCCCTTGTCTTCGATGTCCAGGGCCATCATCGCGGCTACGTTCTGGCACAGAGTTTTGTCGTTTTCGCTAAATCCGGTGCTGCTGTCATTAAGCTGCAGGCAGCCATAGACACCTCTGGGAGTTGTCAGGGGAATGAACATGGCATTGTGGCCATAGAGAATCTCAAA
Organism: Erysipelotrichaceae bacterium; assembly: GCA_016280635.1. Taxonomy (GTDB): domain Bacteria; phylum Bacillota_I; class Bacilli_A; order Erysipelotrichales; family Erysipelotrichaceae; genus UBA1783. The sequence continues at coordinate 1,678 of JAEEHC010000072.1, read as the reverse complement.
TTCCGGATCGCTGGCCAGCTGCGGTTCCTTGGAAGTATCGGCAACGATACGCGATTCACCGCTTCTGGCGGTTTCCGCCACGAAGTTGTCATCATGGCGGGAACTGATGCCGGTGACATCGTTGCTGCCCTTGCAGGCCACGATGTAGAGGCGGTCATCCTGATCATTCTTCATCTACAGGTTGCCGCTGCGGCAGGAAAGCGTATCGCACACGATGTCGATGCAGTTGCTTAATGCGTCCTCTATCTGGGCAGGTCTGGACAGTTCATCCATCACTCTCCAGGCCGTCATGACAAATCTGTTATCAGAATCCATTTTCCTATCCCCGTCTTTTTCACTTTTTTTTATTATAACAGACATAACATCCTGCATTGTCTAAGAAAGCCGTTGGGCTTCAAATAGAAAGCGCGGCTTTACGGCATATCCAGGTTGTTTTCCTTGCTTTTTCAGTTATCCTGTACATTTTCACTCTGGGACAGATACTGTCGGAATTCTTCGGTCAGGCTCCAGTATCTGATTCCCCAGTTTTCAAAGTTCCACTCTTCCATGTACCCGTTGCATTCATAATCCACATACCACAGAAGATCGGAATTGACCACGAAGTTGGTGGGAAAATAATCGATGTTAAGTCCTGCCGCTCTGGCCTGCTCAGCCATCTTCCTGATCTGAGGAAGATACTCTTCAACGCTCTGACCGGCGGCAACCATTTCAAAGACGGTCGGCCCTTCAATGTACTGCTTGGCCAGCCGTTCGTTCTGCCAGTCAAGATCGATCATTTCCGGGATCCTGATTCCGGCTTTTTTCAGCCGCTGGTAATCATTATGCTCGGCCTCGATCTTGTTTCCAAAGCTGTAGTAAGCACACGGCTCATGGTGGATCTGCTTAACCACTGCTTTCCGGCCGTCCCTTTCCGCCAGATAGGAATAGCCGCCCTTACCGTGGCCTAATAGCCTGATGATATGGTAGTCCCGGCCGTTAACAGCCAGGACTTCTTCTTTTTTGCTCATCGGCTTACCAGATTCCCGGTATCAGCCGGTATCTGATCTTCTGCTTGTACCGCTGATAGCCTTCCAGTTCTGTTTCCAAAACCTCTTCCTCATTTCTGATCCGCTTGACGATCAGCGGGATGTACAGCAGCATGACCGCAAAGGAGATCGGGGAATTGAGGATCAGCGGCATGGAAAGAAACAGGAAGATGGTTGCCGTATACATCGGATGTCTGATGATGCCATACAGTCCGGTATCAACGACCTTCTGGCCCTGCTGCACCTCGATGGTGCGGGACAGATAGGCATTTTCCCTTAGCACTTCTCCAAACATCAGATATGATAACAGGAATATCACTGCCGCAATGACGACAACGATCGGCGGCAGAAAAACCCAGCTGAAGCGGTAATTAAGTCCGGCGATGATGAAAGCTGCCAGAAACATCAGCCCGCTGAAGCCAATGACGTCCTTCTGCTCTTTCTGCTTTTCCTTGGCATTAAGCCGGCTTCTTAAAAGATCCGGGGCCTTGAGATACATGATGATGCCGGCGATCAGCATCGGTATGAATAATACCGCCATTAACAGCCAGCCTTCCTTCCAGTTAAGTGTTCCGGCCGGCACAAATAAGAGTGCTGCCAGCAAGATCACTCCGGCCAGATACTTGATGATGGCTTCCTTAAGCAGTCCGTTT
>JAEEHC010000071.1 GCA_016280635.1 Erysipelotrichaceae bacterium | reverse complement strand
TGACGTCAAGGTCATGCAGCTCGTGTTTAAAATAGATAAACACAGTATTCTGGGCGTTTGTCAGGAGAAAATTGATGCAGTCCTGTAGTTTCATAAATACTCCAATGGGGGTGGGCTCGCGGACCCCTGATCCGAAAAAAAAAGCCGGCCTTCCAGGTGAATGATCAGCCATATCAAAAAAAGACTGGTTCATATTACTACAATTATAAATAGGACCGGCAATTCTTGTCAATAATGCTTGTACAAAAAAAATTCAATAAATAAATATTTTGCACGCAAGAGGTAGATTGACAAATAGCCAGCTTGTTAGTAAACTAACAATAGCTAAATACGCGCCCCTCCCCCGGGAGGGAAGACACTCTTCAATGTTAAGCTAATGTAAGATTTGGAGGTAACTATGGATTTTAAACTTACCAAAGAGCAGACGCTTGCTCAGGAGCTGTTCCGCAGCTTTGCTGAGACCGAGATCAAGCCGCTCGCTCACGACATGGATGAGTCCGAGGTTTATGACATGGAACTGCTCCAGAAGATGCAGAGATACGGCTTCTTCGGCATTCCGTACGCTAAGGAGTACGGCGGAGCAGGCGGCGATGTCCTGACCTACACTCTCTGCATGGAAGAAGTTTCCAAGCAGGACGGTTCTACCGGTATCACCATCTCTGTCCACACATCTCTTTGCTGCTCCTGTATCAACGAGTTTGGTACCGAAGAGCAGAAGCAGAGATTCCTTCGTCCGCTGGTTGACGGCTCCAAGATCGGCTGCTTCGGCCTGACTGAGCCCAACGCAGGTTCTGACGTACAGGGTGCACAGACGGTGGCTGTTGAGGAAGATGATTGCTTCGTGATCAGCGGTTCCAAGGTCTTCACCACCAACTCCGCTTTTGCTGATACATGTGTTCTGTTTGCTATTACCGACAGAAGCGTTCCGGTCTCCAAGGGCCTTTCCGCTTTCATCGTTGACCTGAAGGAGATGCCGGGCATCACTGTCAGTGACAATATCAAGCGTATGGGTATCCGCGCAGCACAGAACTGTATCGTTACCTATGATGAAGTACGCGTTCCGAAGGACAGACTTCTTGGCCAGAAGAACAAGGGCTTCAAGATCGCCATGATGGGCCTGAACGGCGGCCGTATCGGTATTGCCGCACAGTCTGTCGGCCTTGCACAGGGCGCGATCAACGAGACCAAGACCTATGTCAAGCAGCGTACCCAGTTCGGCAAGCCGATCGCAGCATTCCAGAATACCCAGTTCAAGCTGGCTGAGATGCAGACCAAGGTCGATGCAGCCCGTCTTCTTACCTGGAGAGCCGCTACCGCGAAGGACAATCATGAGGAGTATGCTGATCTCGCTGCAATGGCGAAGCTCTTCGCTTCCGATGTAGCGAATGAAGTTACCCGTGAGTGCGTACAGCTGTTCGGTGGTTACGGCTACTGCCGTGAGTATCCGGTAGAGCGCATGATGCGTGACGCAAAGATCACTGAGATCTACGAGGGTACTTCCGAAGTCATGAAGATGGTCATCTCCGGCAGGATGGACCTTAAGTAAGGAGGAGTAATAGTATGAAGATTATAGTTTGTGTAAAACAGGTTCCTGATACCTCCGGAAAGGTCGCAGTTAAGCCGGACGGAACTTTGGACCGTGCTTCCATGCTGACCATCATCAACCCGGACGATGTCAATGCAGTCGAGGCTGCTCTGGCTCTGAAGGATGAGTACGGCTGCAAGGTCGTCGTGGTCACCATGGGCCCGCCGCCAGCAGAGAAGATGCTCCGCACCATCATGGCTATGGGCGCTGATGAAGGCATCCTGATCTCCGGCCGTGAGTTCGGTGGTTCCGATACCTATGCTACCTCCCAGATCATCTCTGCCGGTCTTGTACATCTTGGCATCGACGATGACGACATCATCATCTGCGGCCGTCAGGCAATCGATGGTGATACCGCGCAGGTCGGTCCGCAGATCGCTGAGAAGCTCGGCATTCCGCAGATCTCCTATGCCGGCGAGATCAAGAAGGATGGCAATACCATCACCGTCAAGCGTATGCTTGAGGATGGCTTCATGATGATCCAGATGAAGACTCCGTGCCTTATCACCTGCGTCAAGGAGCTGAACAAGCCGCGTTACATGAGCACCTACGGCATTTTCGAGGCATATCAGAAGCCTCTGACCGTTTACGACTACAACACTCTGAAGGATGAGCCGCTGATCGATCCGGAGACCATTGGTCTGCAGGGATCCCCGACCAACATCCTTGTTTCCTTCACACCGCCTCTGAAGGGCGCGGGAACGATGCTTGAGGGTGCAGACAAGAATACCTGCATCACCCTGGCAAAGATTCTTGAAGAGAAGCACATCATCTGATGAAAGGAGATTTAGATTATGTCCGAATTTAACAACAAAGATTTAGCTGCTTTCAAAGATGTATGGGTATTCTGTGAGCAGCGTCAGGGTAATCTGATGCCTACCGACTACGAGCTGATCTCCGAAGCACGCAGACTGGCTGATGAGCTGGGCTGCAAGCTGTACGGCCTTCTTCTCGGCGGCGAGGGCATCGGCGCACAGGCAAAGGATCTGGCAGGTTATGGTGCTGACGGCATGATCATCTGCGAGCATCCGCTCCTTGAGACCTACACCACCGACGGATACACCAAGGTCATCGTAGATACCGTTAAGGATCTGAAGCCGGAAGTCGTTCTTTTCGGCGCAACCAACATCGGCCGTGACCTCGGTCCGCGCTGCGCAGCCAGACTGCACACCGGTCTCTGCGCTGACTGTACACATCTGGATGTCGATGTTCCCGGCTACCAGCAGTTCCTGAGAGGCGCATCTACTCTTGATGAGGCAAGGATCGGCACTCTGGATTCCGCTTTGGTCATGGGTGAAAAGCATGATGTATCCCACGACCTGAAGATGACCCGTCCGGCATTCGGCGGCCATCTGATGGCTACCATCATCTGCCCGCGTTTCCGTCCGTCCATGGCTACCGTTCGTCCGGGCGTTATGAAGAAGGCAAAGTTTGATGAAGCAAGAGCCAACGCTGCTGAGATGATCGTTCGCAAGGTTGAGCTTGCAGCGTCCGATTTCGAGACCAAGGTCCTCTCTGTCGAGAAGGCAGCAAAGCAGCTGGTCGACCCTGTCGGGGCTGATTACATCGTTTCTGTAGGCCGCGGTATCGCAAAGGACGTTGAGCTGGGCATCAAGCTCGGCCAGGAGCTGGCTGA
>JAEEHC010000070.1 GCA_016280635.1 Erysipelotrichaceae bacterium | reverse complement strand
CTTTCGACTGCCATTTATGGTGCGCTGTTTTATCTTCTGGCGCAGGTTGCGCATCTGCCGATGGACTTCTGGACCTGCGTGCTTTTAGGCTGCATCGTTTCACCTACTGACCCGATCGCCGCCACCAGCATTTTAAATAAGCTAGGTCTTTCCAAGAGCGTGACCAGCGTCATTGAAGGGGAAAGCCTGTTCAATGACGGAACCGGTGTCGTGCTGTTTGTCTTTGTCCGCTCGATGGTCGCCTCCGGGGTGCAGGAGAACTTCCTGCTGTTACTGGGCAAGGAAGTGCTGGGCGCCTTTGCGGTTGGCCTGGGCCTTTCCTTTCTGACCTTCCAGCTGTTCAAGCGGACCAAGAATCCGGTCCAGCAGATCCTAATCAGCCTTATCAACGTGGCTGCGGTCTACATGCTCTGCGAGCATAACGGTTTCTCCGGCATTCTCGCCTCAGTGGTCTGCGGCATGTTTTATGCCTATTTTGGTGAGACCATCAAGCGGGAGCGGGAAGTTTACGACCCCAATCATCTCTATGAGGACTTCTGGGAGATCCTGGAACACATCTTCAACAGCCTGCTGTTTGTGCTGCTGGGTCTGACGGCCTTCTCCCATGCCTTCTCTGACTACATTGGCTTACTGATACCCGCTTCGATCATCATCTCCCTGATCGCCCGTCTGCTGGGCGTTACGGTCTCATCGCTGATCGTCGGGCCGAAAAAGCTGCCAAGTTACTACTCGTTAACGGAATTTGTGGGGTTAATGACCTGGAGCGCCTTACGGGGCGGCCTGTCCCTGGCCCTGGTATTAGGCTGCCGGGAATTCCTGAAGGAAGAGGTCTATCTGATCCTGCTTAACGTGACCTACCTGACCGTCTTCTTTACCATTCTGGTACAGGGACTGACCATTGCCCGGGTCTACCGGTTGATTGAAAAGCGCAAATATGCCCGCAACATTGAAGAACGCCGAGCGCGGGATCGGCAGATGGAAACATCAGGAAAGGAGAACTAGCCCATGAAGATAGTCATCGTCGGAGCCGGCGGAGTCGGCACCTGGCTGGTCAGGCTGTTAGCCCAGGAACATCACGAAATAACGGTAATCGATACCAAGTCACAGCTGATCGAATCCCTGACCGATCATTACGAGGTCAGCGGCATCTGCGGCAGCGGTGCTTCCTACAGCATCCTCAAGAAGGCCTGCATGGAAGCGGTGGACGCTTTTCTGGCGGTCACCTCATCTGATGAAGCCAACATCATGGCCTGCCAGATTGCCAAGGAACTCGGGGCCGGTCATACCGTCGCCCGGGTCAGCGACCGGGAATACCTGGATGACATTGAATACTTCCGCCAGCGCAGCGGCATTGATTACGTCATCAACCCGGAACTGGAAGTTGCCGAGGAGATCCTGTATCTGCTTCAGCTGCCTTCAGCCGTCAACCTGCAGCCCTTCATGGACGGCAGTGTGCTGTTATTGGAACTCAACATCACCGAACATCATCCCTTAGCCGGGATGTCCCTATACGAGATGAGAAAGAACTTCGGCGTTTCCGTGCTGGTCGCTACGGTAACCCGGGGCAACAAGACCTTTGTTCCCCGCGGCAATTTCGTTCTGCAGCCGGAAGATGAGATCAGCGTGTTGGCCCCCAGTGGGCAGATGGAAAAGCTGCTGGAACAGCTTGGCGTTACCAAGCGGAAGGTCAGAAAGGTCATGATGGTCGGCTGCGGCCGCATCGGCCAGTATCTGGCTGAGAAACTGCAGAAGACCGACATGAAGCTGAAGATCATCGAATTCAACCGGGAAACCTGCCGGCAGTTATCCGAGCAGTTCCCTGGGGTGAAAGTCGCCTATGGAGAAAGCCTAGATGAGAAGCTGCTGAGCGAGGAGGGACTGGATAACTATGACGCTTGCGTCTCTCTGACCGAAGCGGACGCCCGCAACCTGGTCGTCTCGATGCTGGCCTGGTCACGGGATGTTCCCAAGGTCATCACCAAGGTGCTGGATGTCGGCTACGCCTCAGTTCTCTCGGATGTCCAACTGGACAACACGGTCTCCCCCTATGAGATCTGCGCTAATAACATCCTTCGCTACATCCGGGTACTGGAAAACACCGAGCACCTCCAGCAGATCAGAAAACTCTACCGCATGGCTGATAATCAGGTCGAGGTACTGGAACTGTCAGCTGACCGCTTTGCAAAGTTCGGCGTCGAACTGCGGGACAAGGAATTCAAGCTGCGTCCGGACATTCTGGTAGCCACCATCATCCGTAACGGAGTGGTCCAGATCCCTGATGGCCACAGCACCATTGAACCGGGCGATAAGGTCATCGTCGTCTCCGCCGCCGATGTCAAGGTCTCCGATCTGGATGACATCCTGCAGGATCAGTAAGCACAGATCTGATCAAATCAGAATAAACGAAAAGAGGCTGGTGCCTCTTTTTGGTTGATTAAGCATATGTTCCGTTCATTCGCTTAACAGATGAGCCGCCAGGGTCCAGTTGAAGGCCTGGGGCGTGTCTGAAGTGATGATCAGCCAGCTTCCATCAGCTGAGCGGGAAACGCTTCTGAGCAGCTGGTGCGTGCTTACAGGCTTAAAGGGAAGTTTTACCAGTTTCCCGTTTTCCAGAGTAAGGATCTCCGGGCCATCCGGGCTTTGTTCAAAATCCTGACGGTAGATTACCGGCTGTCCGCTGCCTGAGGAGAAAGAATACAGGTCGTCCTGGCAGAACAGGGCTTCCCCACTCTGCAAATCGATGACCAGCCGGGAAACGCTGAAGTTTTCGTAAAACAGGTAGCGGCCTTGCACAACGGCAAAGTGCAGCACATTCATGCCAACCTCATAAAGAGCATCCTGACGGCTAAGGGTAGTGGGAAGGTTCATGATGGCATTGACCATGGCTTCGTGAATGGACTGTTCGGCTTTCTTAGTGTAATCAGCACCGTAATGATCGAGCATCATTTCGTTTTCCCCGTCAGCCTTGATCTTCAACCTCAGCAGGTAGAAACCCTCATCCCCCGGGGCAATGGCGCGCAGGGAATCGACGTCGGCAGAAAAGGAGAGCACTTCCCTGACGGTTTCCTCAAGCGGGTTGAACTCATAGACCTTGTCTAACCTGCTGCCGTCCATTTCGTGATTGATGATCAGAAGCCTGCCGTTGACCACGGCCATGTTGGTGTAGGGAAAGCCGCTTTCAGAAACCGTAAAGGTCTTCATCGTCTTCTGATTCAGGTCAAAGCAGAGCAGAACCAGAGCTGAGCAGTCAGAGCCTGCAGGTCCTCTTATGGCAAGGCAATAAAGGCTGCCGTTAAGCTCAGCGCGGGTGTAGAAGGCTTCATAGCTCTGATCTTCAAATTCGCCCAGAAGTACATCGGTCTTTGTTTCCTTATCAAAGAAACGGTATTGCGCGGTGGCGGTGGGCTGGTATTCAGTCAGTTCAAAGATGCTGTAGAAGATGCCGTTGTCTACCGCCGTGGCGTTGGCTCGGCTGTCAATATCACCGATGCGCATTCCGTTGTTGTCGATTATTGCCATTTTGTCCTGTGATATGTCAGCCTCCGGATCGGGGAGCGGGTTTTGCGGGCTGGCGCAGCCGCCGGCCGCTATAAGCATGGTGAACATAATAAAGATCATTAACAGTTTTTTGGCCATGATCAGATATCCTTTCCAAACCGGAATCGGCGTTCCGTTTTCACTGTTATTGTAGCATAGCCCCGTTAAAGGCCCGAGGACTTTTTCCTTCAGCGGCAGCTGATAAGCGGGGGTATATAATCCTGTTGAAAACGCCGCTGTGATATAATGACCTCAATAAGACAAAACCAAAGCGGAGAAACAGATGAGCGAAGATAATGAGAAAAAGATGACGGTTGCCCGCCGTCAGGACTGGAAGACAAAGCCAATGCCCCGTAAGCATGAGACTTTTATCCTGAACCGTTCTTTCAGCGCTGAAGAAATGGAAGCGCTGCGTCGCGGAAACATTCCTGAGGCCATGGAAGACAAGTGGTTCTGGTACATGGAGGGTTCAACATTGTGGGCGCACCGCAGCTGGACCGGCTACTGCATCTATCGAATCGACTTTAAGGAAGACGGTCATCATGTCGTAACCGTCAACCGCAGCCCCGGGCAGTATAAATGCACCAGTATTGAAGAGGATGCTGAGACCCTGAACCGGCTTCTGGACTACTGGAGTGAAAGCCCCTATGATCATTATGAGCAGTGGCTTTCCGAAACAGCTGAGGCTCTTGAAAAGGCAACTAAGCGCTAGTGGACCGGCTGCTACTAAAGAATCAGGCTAAGGAGGAAGCCCATGATGAAACTGAAAAAAGCGTTAAAAACATCCCTTGCCCTGGCCATGCTCATGGCGGTCGTTTTAACGCCGTGGCTCTGGCAGTGCGAAACTTTGGACTGCTGGAGCGCCTGATAATCTTACGGGTGGGCGTCAACATTGACGTGTTCCCTGACGGCATGACCCCGGAAGTGTTATGGGGTGAGGAGGATCACATTGCCTCAGAAGACAGTCTGGAATCGGTAGACATTTTTGATACAACGATGAAGAACGGCTTTGCCGTTGGCAAGGCTGTGATCGATATGATATTAAATGACAATCCGTAAGAATGATTCTGGCATATTACTGGGAAGACAGACTGCAATCGAAAAGCGCCTGTTTTCTTTACGGTGACGCAAGTCCGCGGTCTCCCTATGTTCCCTCAATAGACAACATAGAAGCTGAAAGTCCTCGTTTTTTGTATAAAAAAGTACAACAGGCACTATTTAGCGTCAAAGAGTTACCTGAATTGATACATTTTGCTTCTTTTGTCTCATTTTCATTGAAAGGCTTTTTTTGAAAAGTTCATACTGATACAATTGTCTCATAGCGGAAAGGAAATGTCGGGTGGCTACATATGAAGAAAAGAAAAAGGATAAGTATGAAAGCACTGTTAACAGTTATCGTGGTTATTGTCTTTCTTGCTGGAGGCGTTTTACTGGGCATACTTAAAAGTACAGTCTTAGTTAAGCAGCCGGAACTGACGGGAACCCCTGAAGTTGGAAAATGGTATCGTATTACACCTGAAGGCACTCAGTCTTCTGACGGAAGTGAATGGCACGGACTGATCAGGGTCGGCAAGGAAAACAAGTTGGTTGTTTACTTTTTCGGGGGAGGAGCCAGTATTACCGGTTATACTTCAGAAAAGGGCAATGAGTTTTACGCAACCCAGGCCTCAGTTCAGGATTTTGTAGCTCTGGGAGGAATTTCATCTGATTCTGAAGATAACCCATTTCATGACTGGACTTTCCTGGTATTGCCGTACGCCACGGGAGACTTTCATTCCGGAACTGGGGAATACCACTATACAGAAAGCGGTACCGAAAAGGTCGTTTATCATACCGGATATGTTAACTATGCAGCCTTTATTGAAACAGCCAGGCAGTATGTGGGTAATCCTGAAACATTATTGGTGACCGGCTTTTCTGCAGGCGGGTTTGGAACATCCTTACTGGCAGATGATGTAATAGAACGTTTTCCAAGCGCAACAAACATCACTGTATGTGTTGACAGCTCTCTGCTGTTATATGACGGATGGCATGAAACAGCTACTGAGTTATGGAAATCACCAAAAGAAATCTCTGACCGCCTTACCGGCGATAACATTGTTTTGGACAGTCTGACCGCTCTTCATCAGAAGAGAGGAGACAGTGTGAAAATACTGTTTGACTGTTCTTACCGTGATGACACGCTGCAGCAGTATCAGTCCTACATCAGAAACGGAAAGATGGAGAAGAGCAGGGAAAACGGAGATATTTTCCAGAAAGATCTCAAAAAGATGGTCGATGATTTTCAGAACAATATTCCGGGCATAGGTATCTTTATCTGGAATTATAATCAGGATAAAGATACGGGAAATACCCAACATACGATTATTTCCAGTAATCTGTTTGACAAGTTGGAAGACGGCATAAGTGTTGGTGAATGGATAATGGATGCGATCAACGGCGATGTTACAAGCCACGGCCTGCATCTTCTTGATGAATAGAAAAGAGGACAAACGTGAAAAAAGTGGGAAAGATATTACTGATATTAGCAGTCCTTATTACGGCTGTTGGGGCAGGAGCCTACTTTTACATCCGTTCCAAGTTCCCGGCAACAGGCGATACGGAAATTACGGAAGGTTATTATAAAAAGTTCAAATCCGATGGAGAACTGGAAATGAAGTATTCTCAACTGGGAGAATATGAAGTCTCTTATACCGAGATCAGTTCTGACAACGAATCCATTCAGAAGATCCGTTTCTGGTATCCAAGTGAACTGGAAAAAAACGACAAGCCGTATCCGGCAATCATGGTGGTCAACGCTTCCGGTACTCCGGCTGCGTCTTATGAACCTTTCTTTGAAAGACTGGCCTCCTGGGGATTTGTTGTCATCGGTAACGAGGATGGGCAAACCGGTACAGGGGAAACAGCCTCAATAACATTGAATGCGGTTCTGAACTTAAGGGAAACCGTAATTGCCGGACGTATTGATACGGATAACATGGGAATCATCGGATACTCACAGGGCGGTGCCGGTGCCCTGGCAGCGTTGACCGAATATGAAAACGGAAAGACTTATAAAACAATATTTACCGGCAGTGCAGCATATAAGTTCATGGCGGGTAACTTTGGGTGGAATTACGATGTGACAGAAATCAACATTCCATACTTCATGACCGCCGGTACCGGTAAATCCGATGATGCCGGAGTAAAGGACATCACAAAAGAGTATGCGGGAGTATGTCCGCTGGAATCCCTCATTGAAAACTACAACAGCATTTCGACTGACGTGATGAAAATAAGAGCCCGCGCAACCGGTGCGGAACATGAGGAAATGCTGATGAGGACAGATGGATACATGACCGCCTGGATGCTCTATCATCTTCAGGGAAATGAAGAGGCAGGGAAGGCATTCTTTAGTGATGATGCTGAGATTCTCCATAATACAAACTGGCAGGATATTGAAAAGAACAGTTAAGCCGGAATCGCTGCTGATTCCGGCTTTAGTTTTTTATAAAGTATCGATAGCTTTGGCACCGATAATGAAGCTGTTGATATTATCTACAATTATTTTGTTCAGTTCTTCAGGTGTTTCCTTCATGCCGTTGGCGAACCAGACATCAATCCAACCGAATATCCCATAGGCTGTAAAAGCTCGGGAATAAAAAGTATTCACATCGATATCATTATTCATGTTCAGTCGGTTACGAATAGCTGCCAGGATCATGGAAGACACGTTCTGCTTATATAGGATTTTATAGAAGGTCTGGTTCTTCTGGAAATGCTGAAAAAGACTCTGGAAGAAATTATAGATGCTCGCAGAAGGGTCTTTCTCTATTGCTTCTGCCCAGTCATTTATTAGTGCATCGGTATGATGTTGAATAACTTCTTCCTTAGAATCATAGTTCCTGTAAAAGGATGCTCTTCCCACCTGGGCTTTTTCGCATATTTCACTGATGGAAATATCATTTATCTTCTTCTTGCTCATCAGGCTGATGAGTGCTTTTGTTATATGCTGCTTTACATATGTGTTCTTTTCCTGAGGATTCATCTGATACAAACTCCTTTCGAGTGTCTCATTTTCTGCGAAACAATTGTCTCACAAGATAATATTATAGTTCATCGCTGATCAGTTTGGTAATGATTAAATTACCGGGAATTATTATGTAAAAAAATAGGGAATGAAAGTGCTGAAACAGAGAATCGCATGTTCTGGAAAGCTATAAGACTTGAATTAAGCGGTTTTAAAGTTTATATTGATAGTTGCTGTGATAATTAAATTATTCACAGACGACGCAATCTGAAGGAGGAGTTAAAATGGCTGCTAAAAAAGCAACTGAAGAAACTGCTGAAAAGAAAACAGCGGAAAAGACAACCGCGGAAAAGAAAACTGCAGTGAAG
>JAEEHC010000069.1 GCA_016280635.1 Erysipelotrichaceae bacterium | reverse complement strand
GATGTCATCGTTGCCACTCCGGACATGATGGGCGAGTTAGGTAAGATGGGTAAGATCTTAGGCCCCAAGGGCTTAATGCCGAACCCGAAGACCGGAACCGTCACCATGGATCTGACCAAGGCCATTGACGAGATCAAGAAAGGTAAGGTAACTTACCGTACCGATAAGGAAGGCAACGTCGCCGTCATCATCGGCAAGACTTCCTTCTCCGATGACAAACTGGTAGAGAACTACAGAGCCATCTACGATGTCATCTTAAAGGCCAGACCGGCTGCCGTTAAGGGAACCTACATGAAGAATGTCGCCATGAGCGCTTCCATGTCCCCGTCCATCCGGATCGACCACGCTCTGTAAAAAACACATTTAAATTATTTTGAACAATATACCATAGACAGTAACGGCCGCGTTGGCTTAAAAAGGTTACCGAGGTAAAAGTTGGATTACTTTAGCCCTCTTTGTCTGTGATGATGAGGGCTTTGTTCATACAACGGTATATTGGCAATATAAAAGAAAGGAAAGGACATTATGAACCAAACTGTACTGGAACAGAAAAAGCAACTGGTCTCTGAACTGGCTGACAAGATTGGCAATGCCGGTTCAACAGTAGTTGTTGAGTACCGTGGTCTGACTGTCGCTGAACTCACTGAACTGCGCAAACAGCTGCGTGAGGAAAATGTTGAATTCGGCGTCTACAAGAACACCATGGTTCAGCGTGCCGTCGACCAGCTGGGAATGAACGAGCTCGATGAGACCCTCACCGGCCCGAACGCCTTCGCAACTTCCGCTGATGAAGTCGCCCCCAGCCGCATCTTATGCAAGTTCGCTAAGAAGCACGACAAGCTGATCGTCAAGTCCGGTATCGTAAGCGGCAAAGTCGTCAATGCTGACGAGCTGAAGGCATTATCAACCTTACCGAATAAGGAAGGCATGATCGCCATGCTGTTAGGCTGCTTACAGTCACCGATCCGCAAGTTCGCTGCAACCGTTAAGGCGATTGCCGACAAGGATGAAGCACCCCAAGCCAATTAAGTAATAGGAGGAAAATACCATGGCAAAAGTTACTAATGAAGAAATCATCGCTACTTTAAAAGAAATGACCATCCTCGAGATCAATGATCTGGTAAAGGCCATCGAGGAAGAATTCGGTGTCACTGCCGCCGTCATGGCTGCTGGCCCCGCTGCTCCGGCTGAAGAAGCTGGCCCGGCTGCTGGTCCGACCGAAGTTGATGTTTACCTGAAGGAAGTTGGCCAGACCAAGATCGCCGTCATCAAGGCTGTCAAGGAAGCCACCGGCTTAAGCTTAATGGAAGCTAAGCAGATCGTTGACAAGTGCGCTCCGGATGCACCGGCCCTGATCAAGGAAAAGGTCAAGGTTGAAGACGCTGACGCCTGGAAGCAGGCCATCGTTGAAGCCGGCGGCGTTGTCGAATTCAAGTAAGATCGAATATTCAAGGCATTAATTGCGACAGGCAAGGCCGAATCTGAGCATTCGGCTTTTGCCTGCTTAATGGGAGGGGTAGACATGGAACATTATTTCACTAATAACCCTCAGAAAAAGGAAAACCGAAAGGAAATAAGCTTTCGGTTTTTGGCTCATTTGGAAACCTTTGTTTCCGACGACGGCGTCTTCTCCAAGGACAGCCTGGACTTCGGCTCCCGGCTGTTACTGGAAACGCTGATGAATGAAGAAGTATCCGGCTCTTTGCTGGATCTGGGCTGCGGGATCGGCTACATCGGCATCATGCTGAAGAAGTACTTCCCGGCCATTGAACTGACAATGAGCGACGTCAATGAAACGGCTGCGGCCCTGACTGAGGAAAACAGCCGGCGCTATCAGCAGACTAACCGCGTACTGGTATCGGATGGGTTTGCAGGGATCACTGATCATTTTGACATCATCGTCTCCAACCCGCCGATCCGCACCGGCAAGAAGGTCATCTATGAGCTGTTCGCCCAGAGTATTGAACATCTGAAGCCTTCCGGAAGGCTTTATCTGGTCATCAGACAGAAGCAGGGAGCCGAGAGCGCTCTGCGCTATCTGCGCACCTTAAACCCTAATGCGCAGGTAATTGAAAAAAAGAACGGTTATTGGATTATATTGGTAAACAATTGTTTGACATGATGCTTGCGTTTTGTTATCATATATAATTGCAATAAAATGGGTTAATATCCGGTTTTTAACCCATGTAATATTTTGGAAAGGGTGTTGTTATGAGCAAAGAAAATACCTACCGCCTGGTTCAAAAAGGCAAGAAAGCGGTACGTAGAGACTATTCAAAGGTCAGCGGAACCCTGGAACTTCCAAACCTCGTTGAGATCCAGACCAAGTCATTCGACTGGTTCAAGAATGAGGGCATCAAGGAAGTCTTTGAAGAAATCTACCCCATCAAGAGTACCAACGGATTCATAACCCTTGAGTTCCTCGATTATCAGTTTGCGGAACCCACTCACAGCGTCAATGAATGTAAAACCAGAGAGCTGACCTATTCAGCTCGTTTAAACACGACAATGAAGCTGACGATCAGGGACCAGCAGACCGGTGAGATCATTGAAAAGGAACCCGAGAAGGTCTTCCTTGGTGAATTCCCGATGCTTACCCCAACGGGAACCTTCATCATCAACGGTGCCGAGAGAGTCATCGTTTCCCAGATCGTCAGATCACCTGGCGCTTATTTCGCCCAGGACGTCGAGGAGAAGACCGGCAAGGACATTTATACATCTGAACTGATCCCGGCCCGGGGAACCTGGCTGGAATTCATGACCGACTCCAAGAAATCAGCTCTGGGCCGGATCATCAACATGTCCGTGGACAGAAAGAGAAAGATCCTTTCCACCATTCTGTTCAAGGCCATTGGCCTTTCCCTGAACATAGAGAAGGGCGAAGACACGCTGGACGATGAAGGTGTGAAGAAATTCATGGAAGCCATCGGCCTGCCTGTCTATGACCTCGATGTTGAGCAGGAACAGCGGGAATTCCTGAGCGATTACCTGCTGCTGTTCACCGGCATCTTCGGCAACTACGAAGAAGTCGTCAACACCCTGGTCGCCGATAAGATCAAGACCACCGACGAATCTCTGAAGGCCATTTATGAGAACCAGAGATCCGACGATATCCATACTGTCGAAGGCGCCAAAAACCTGATGAATGCCAAGTTCTTCGATGCCCGTCGCTATGACCTCAACAAGGCGGGCCGTTACAAGACCGGTAAGAAGCTGGGTGCCTATGCCCGGGCCAAGGACCGCTATCTCGCCAACGATCTGCTGGATGAAAACGGTAAGGTCGTCGTCAGGAAAGACACCCTGGTCGACAAGAACGTCCTGGCCACCATCAGGCAGACCCTGGACAAGGGCCTCAACATGATCGCCCTGCCTCAGGAATACGAGTTCTCTCATCCCGATGCCGTCAGCGCTCCGTTAACCAATGGCATTGGCCTGAAAGGCCGTGTCCTCGCCGAGACCGTCAAGGTCGGTGACAATACCTTTGAACAGGGCACTGTTCTGACTGAGGATGACATCAAGGCAATCTCCAGAAGCCGCAGCCTGAAGGAAATTTCCGTTTACGGCGGCATCATTGCCCAGTCAGTCAGACTGACAGCAGACAATGTCTCCTCCGTGCTCAACTACGGCGGCAGACTGTACTGCTTCGGCCGTCTGCAGGACGAGACCGGCGCGGATGTGCTGGATAAGGATGGCGAGCTGATGGTCAGCCGCTACATCCCCGACACGGAGCAGCCGATTCTGACCAACGCCATGCGTCAGGCCATCGTTGCCGACGTCAAGGCCGGTAAGAACTATGTTCTCCATCTGGTCGGAGCTGCCTGCCAGATCCTGTATGTCAAGAACCACATTGAAGATACTGAGGCCGTCAAGGTCGTCGGTACTGATCCGCTGACCCTGAAGAAGACCATCATCATCTCCGACATGTACGCTCAGTATTCCTACATGCTTAACATGACTGATGAAGTCGGCAGCGTTGATGATGTCGACCAGCTGGGTAACAAGAGAATCAGAACCGTCGGTGAGCTGATCCAGAATCAGTACCGCATCGGTTTCTCCCGTCTGGAAAAGAACGTCAAGGAAAAGATGTCCATTTCCGATGTTTCCACCATCACGGCACGCAACCTGACCAACATCAGGTCGCTGACCATGGCGGTCAAGGAGTTCTTCTCCTCATCACAGCTGTCCCAGTTCATGGACCAGCAGAACCCGCTGGCTGAGCTGACCAACAAGCGCCGTATCTCCGCCTTAGGACCCGGCGGTCTGACCAGAGAAAGAGCCGGCTTTGAAGTCCGTGACGTTCATGCCACTCACTATGGCCGTATCTGCCCGATCGAGACACCGGAAGGACCCAACATCGGTCTGATCAACTACCTGACCTCCTACGCCAAGATCAACGAATATGGCTTCATCCAGACCCCGTACCGCAAGGTCTTCCATGAGGGTGACCGCTTCCGGGTTTCCGATGAAGACATCGTCTACATGTCCGCTGACGATGAGATGGATTACGTCATCGCCCAGGCCAACGAAGTGAAGGACGGCTACCTGTTCAATGATCAGTGTGTCTGCCGTTATCAGACGGAAACCGTCATGATGCCCAGAGAAGAAGTCGAACTGGTCGACGTCTCCCCGAAGCAGATCATCTCGGTCGCTGCCGCCTGCATCCCCTTCCTGGAAAACGACGACGCTTCCCGTGCCTTGATGGGCGCCAACATGCAGAGACAGGCCGTGCCGCTGTTAAAGCCGCATTCACCCAATGTCGGTACCGGCATGGAATACTACATTGCCCGCGACGCCGGCAGCGCGCTGGTAGCCGAGAAGGACGGCATCGTCAAGTACGTTGATGCCTGCCGCATCGTTACCGAGCTGGATGGCGAGGAGACGGAATACGAACTGATCAAGTTCCGCCGCTCCAACGCCGGCACCTGCATTAACCAGACCCCGATCGTCAAGGTCGGTGAAATGGTCGAAAAGGGCGACGTCATCGCTGACGGTCCGTCCATGGAAAACGGCGAGCTGGCCCTGGGCCAGAACGTCAAGATCGCCTTCATGACCTGGAACGGCTACAACTACGAGGATGCCGTCATCATGTCCGAAAGGATGGTCAAGGAAGACATCTTTACTTCCATTCACATTGAAGAGTACTCCATCGAGTGCCGTACTACCAAGCTGGGCGACGAAGAGATCACCCGCGACATCCCCAACGTGGCTGAAGCCGCGGTCCGCAATCTGGACTCTCACGGCATCATCATGAAGGGCGCGGAAGTGCGCGAAGGCGACATCCTGGTCGGCAAGGTCACCCCGAAAGGCCAGTCCGATTCCTCACCGGAAGAAAAGCTGCTGTTTGCCATCTTCGGTGAGAAGAGCAAGGAAGTCAGAGACAACTCTCTGAAGGTTCCTCATGGCGGCGCCGGCATCGTCCAGTGCATCAAGAGATTCACCAGAGCTGAGCATCCTGAACTCTCTCCGGGTGTCAACGAGATCATCAAGGTCTACATCGTCCAGAAGCGTAAGATCTCCGAAGGCGATAAGATGGCCGGCCGTCACGGCAACAAGGGCGTCATCTCCAAGATCCTGCCTCAGGAAGACATGCCTTACATGGCCGACGGCACCCAGATCGACATCATGCTCAACCCCTTCGGTGTTCCTTCCCGTATGAACATCGGTCAGGTTCTGGAGATCCATCTGGGTCTGGCTGCCGAAAAGCTGGGCTGCAAGTTTGCGACCCCGGTCTTTGACGGCATCAACAACGAAGAACTGATGAGCATTCTGAAGGAAGCCGGATCCACTCCGGACGGCAAGGTCCAGCTGTTTGACGGCCGCACCGGCGAGCCTTTCGACGAAAGAGTCGCGGTCGGCGTCATGTACATGATCAAGCTGGCCCACATGGTCGACGACAAGCTGCACGCCAGAGCCACCGGCCCGTATTCACTGGTTACCCAGCAGCCCTTAGGCGGCAAGGCCCAGAACGGCGGCCAGCGTTTTGGAGAAATGGAAGTGTGGGCTTTAGAGGCCTATGGCGCGGCCAACACCCTGAACGAGATCCTGACGGTCAAGTCGGACGACGTCATCGGCCGTACCAGGACCTATGAAGCCATCATCAAGGGCAAGCCGATCCCGAAACCGACGGTCGGTGAGTCATTCCGCGTTCTCGTTCATGAACTGCAGGCCCTGGCTCTCGACGTCCAGGTCTTCGACAAGGACGGCAAGGCGATGGACATTTCCCAGAACGACGACGACAACCGCAACCTGGCGGCTCCGGTAATGCCGGAGGAGCAGGCTGAGGAGAAGCCGGAAGCTCAGGAAAACGTCAACGACAACATCGAATCACTGCCGGAAGCCATCGTCGGCTTTGATGATGAAGAAATGAATTAGGAGGTGCCCGAATGAATATCAACAATGTAGCATCGGTTAAGATCGGCTTAGCCTCTCCTGATACAATCGTGGAATGGTCAAGAAGATACCGTGACAAGGATCCCAACAATAAGGATGAGAGAAACATCATTGAAGGCATCGTCACCAAGCCTGAGACCATCAACTACCGTTCGCAGAAACCCGAAAAGGGCGGTCTGTTCTGTGAAAGAATCTTCGGACCGGCCAAGGACTGGGAATGTTCCTGCGGAAAATACAAGAAAGTAAGATACAAGGGCATCTTCTGCGACAAGTGCGATGTCATGATCACCAGAAGCTCCGTCAGAAGAGAGTGGATGGGACGCATTGAACTGGCCGCTCCGGTCGCCCATATCTGGTACCTCAAGGGTACCCCCAGCCGCATTGCCTTACTGCTGGACGTCGCTCCCAAGCAGCTGGAAGAAGTCGTATACTTCGTCAACTGGATCGTTACCGACCCCAAGAACGTTGCCGAACTGACCTACAAGCAGGTCATCTCCACGGCCAGATACCGTGAGCTGAGAGAGCAGTACGGCTCATCAGCCTTCACGGCGATGATCGGCGCTGCCGCCATCCGGACTCTGCTGGAGAACGTTGACCTGGAAAAGGAATACGGCGATCTGACGGCTCAGCTGGAAAACGCCCAGGGCGAAAAGCGCAAGAAGCTGATCAAGAGGCTTGATACCATCAATGCCTTCCGTGAATCCGGTCAGCGTCCGGAATGGATGATCCTGACCAAGCTGCCGGTCATACCGCCAGATCTGCGTCCGATGATGCAGCTGGACGGCGGCCGGTTCGCCACCAGTGACCTCAATGACCTTTACAGAAGAGTCATTACCCGTAACAACCGCTTACAGAAACTGCTGGATCTGGGCACGCCTTCCATCATCGTGCAGAACGAGAAGCGTATGCTTCAGGAAGCCGTCGATGCTCTGATCGATAACGGCCGCCGCTCCAAGCCGGTCACCGGCGCGGGCAACCGGGCCCTTAAGTCGCTGTCTCACACCTTAAAGGGTAAGCAGGGACGCTTCAGACAGAACCTGTTAGGCAAGCGTGTTGACTTCTCCGGACGTTCCGTCATCGCGGTCGGACCGGACCTGAAGATGAACCAGTGCGGTATTCCCCGCGAGATGGCTCTGCAGCTGTTCAAGCCCTTTGTCATCAATGAACTGGTCTTCCAGGAAATCTCCACCAACCCCAAGAGTGCCGAAAAACTGATCGACCGTCAGGATCCCCGGATCTGGGACGTCGTCGAGCAGGTCGTCAACGGTCATCCGGTCTTACTGAACCGGGCACCGACCCTGCACCGTCTGGGCATTCAGGCCTTCATGCCCAAGCTGGTCGAAGGCCGGGCCATCCGTCTGCACCCGTTAGTCTGTACGGCTTTCAACGCCGACTTCGACGGTGACCAGATGGCTGTCCACGTTCCCCTGTCTGAGGAATCCTGCGCTGAGGCCAAGATTTTGATGCTGGGCTCCAACAACATCCTGGGACCCAAGGACGGCAACCCGATCGTCACGCCGTCTCAGGACATGGTCCTGGGTAACTTCTATCTGACCATGGAAGAGACCAAGGCGGAATTCTTTGACGAAGCTGCCAGACTGAGAGAACTGGGCGATGAGCGCAGCGCTGAACTCTGGGAGACCTTTGGCAATTCCGAAGGCCGCATCTACAAGGACATTGACGAGGTCATGATGGCCTATGATACCAAGCAGACTCACCTGCATACCCGTATCGCCATCCGCGCCAAGTCATTGCACAAATACGATCCGAAGTACGAGACCGATGATCCCGCTCTCAATCCCTATCACCTGAGGAACTTCTTCACCAGGGAACAGAATGAGAAATACCTGATCACCACGGTCGGCAAGCTGATCTTCAACCAGATGTTCCCGGATGACTTCCCCTATGTCAACGAAGTCAAGGGCGACTGGAACAAGAAACTGCCTGATGAGTATTTCGTTGATTACGGTACCGACATCCCGCAGTACATTGCCGACATGCCGGTCCACAGCCCGGTCCGCAAGAAGGATCTGGGCATGGTCATCGGTGAGGTCTACAGCCGTTACGCCAATGACGAGAACCCCGATGATCCCCATGTTTCCGTCTACTTTGACCGCATCAAGGATAACGGCTTCAAGTTCTCCACCGTCGCTGGCATGACCATCTCCCTGGACGACATCAAGGTCGCTCCCAACAAGGAAAAGTATGTCGAAGAAGGCAAGGAGAGAGCTTCACGGCTGATGAGACTGCACAAGAGAGGCTTACTCACCGAGCAGGAATGGGAAAAGCAGCTGATGGACCTCTGGGACGGCATCAAGAACCGCATCGGTGATGAACTGATGGATTCGCTGCCCAAGAAGAACCCGATCAACATGATGTCCGTTTCCGGTGCCCGTGGTAACAAGTCTCACTTCACCCAGCTGGCCGGCATGCGCGGTCTGATGGGTAAGCCGACTCAGGCCAAGAGCGCCAAGGGTTACCAGTCAACCATCATCGAGGTTCCTATCTACTCCAACTTCCGTGAAGGTCTGAACGTAAGTGAATTCTTCATCTCCTCTCACGGTATCCGTAAGGGTCTGACCGACACCGCCTTAAAGACCGCCTCCTCAGGCTATCTGACCAGAAGACTGGTCGACGTAGCTCAGGACGTCGTGGTCGGTGAGGGCGACTGCGGTACTTCCGAAGGTTACGAGATCGCTGAGATCATGGACCGCAAGGAGAAGACCACCATCGAAAAGCTCTATGACCGTCTGGTCGGCCGCTACGCCTATGAGGACATCTTTGACCCCAATACCGGCGAACTGATCGTCTCCACCGGCGAAAAGAGCGAACTGATCGGCGATCTGAAAGACATGCTCGAAGTGCTGACTGATAAGGCTGCCGACGAACAACTGAAGGCTGCCGTCAAGTCCGTCATCTACACGGCCATGGACGGTGACTACCTGTCCTGCCAGGAGACCGCCGAACTGGATGAAAGCATTGAAAACATGCTGGAAGCTCTGGGCGAAGCCATCAATGAAGGCGAAACCGAGCGCAGTCTGGAACTGACGGCTCAGCTGCAGGAACTGGTCAGAGAGAGAAACAACATCACCAGAAAGGTCGGCTTCATCGACGAAAAGAAGGCCAGACAGATCGTGGACAGCGGCATCACCAAGGTGCTGATCAGAAACGCCTTTGTCTGCCAGTCTGAATACGGTGTCTGCCGCAGATGTTACGGACGCAACATGGCTACCGGCAAGTACGTCGAAAACGGCGAAGTCGTCGGTATCATGGCGGCCCAGTCCATCGGCGAACCGGGCACTCAGCTGACCATGCGTAACTTCCATACCGGCGGCGTTGCCAATGCCGGCGGCGACATCACTCAGGGTCTTCCCCGTGTTGAAGAACTGTTTGAGGCCAGATCACCCAAGCATCCGGCTGTAATCGCCAAGGTATCTGGTGAGATCACCGCCATTGAGGAACTGGATAACGATGCCGGACGCCGGATCACCATCACCAACGAACAGGGTGAGCAGATCGAGCACAAGACCGACAGCACGCAGACCATTAGAGCCTGGTGGCAGGTCGGTTCCCACATCGAAGCCGGCGACAAGCTGACCGAAGGTCAGGTCAATCCCAAGGAACTGATAGCCGTGGCCGGTGTCAATGCCGTCCAGGACTACATCCTCAAGGAAGTCAAGAAGGTTTACGCCTCCCAGGGTATCGACATCTCCGACAAGCACCTGGAGATCATGATCTGCCAGATGCTCAGGAAGGTCGTTGTCGAGGAAGGCAACGATACCGGACTGACCAAGGATTCCACCATCTCCAAGGCCCGCATCACCGAGATCAACAAGCAGGTTCTGATCAGCGGCGGCGAACCGGCCAAGTTCAAGCCGTATCTGCTGGGCATTTCCAAGTCCTCCGTTGAGACTGACTCCTGGCTGTCAGCCGCTTCCTTCCAGGAAACCACCAAGGTCCTGACCGAAGCTGCCGTCAAGGGAAAGGTCGATACTCTGAAGGGCTTAAAGGAAAATGTCATCATCGGCAAGATGATCCCGGCCGGCACCGGCTGCGAAGCGGAGAGAGAATCGACGCTGCAGATCCGGGAACTGGCGGATGAGATGAAAGAGGAAAAGGCTTCCCGTCTGAGCAAGGAAGATGAAAAGAAGGCCAAGGAAATGGATGACTTCATCAATGAAGTTATGTCCGGCGGCGGTGATTCGCTGCTGGAACAGGCCCTGGCCGCTGACATCATGTCCGGCGACAGCGATGATGCCTTTGACGATTAATTAACGGAAAACAGTGGCAGGTTCAAATGCCACTGTTTTTTTGTGCGTAGAGGAGGTTGCGTCTGTTACGGCTGAGTTGAGTTTTTCCCACAGCCTGACTTTCAGCCTTAAGACCCTGAGACCTTAAGGGAACCGGCAGGCCATGTGCTACAATATGTATAAATAACAGGAGGTCGGCATGGAAAAAGTCAGGACGCTGGAAGAGCAGTACTTTTGCCGCTATCAGCTCAAACCGCAGAATCTGGAGACTTATGGCTTTACCCGTCAGGGGGATTGCTGGGTTTACCGCTGTGTGATGATGAAGGGGGCTTTCCGGGCGGAGATATATCTGTATGATCAGGGCAGGATCTATGGCCGGGTAATGGAAACGGATCTGGAAGAGGAATATGTCAATTTCCGGCTGCCGGCAATCGGCGAATATGCGGGAAAGGTCAAGGAAGAATACCTGCAGGTATTACAGTCGATCAGGGACAGCTGCTTTGAAAGACAGCCTTTCCTGCTGTCCCAGAGCAATCGCATAACCAATATCATCAAAACAGAATTCGGCGTGGAACCGGAGTTCCTCTGGGAGCGATCTGAAGGGCTTGGGGTGTTCCGAAATCACCGAAGCGGTAAGTGGTTCGCCATCATCATGAACGTCGACAGAAGCCTTCTGGAGCCCTCAGAGAGCGGCGAAACCGAGGTCATGAATGTTAAACTTGATGAGCAGGTGAGCGAAGCTCTGAAGATCCCGGGTATCTATCCGGCTTATCACATGAGCAAGAAGAACTGGGTGACCATACAACTCAATGAAACCCTTAGCGATCAAAAGATCATGGAGATGATACGCCTCAGCTATCAGCCTGTGAAAGCCAGCCGGAAGTGGCTGATCCCCGCCAATCCGAAGTATTATGACATAATTGGCGCCTTTGAGCGCAGCGAAGTCATTGACTGGAAACAGTCCAGTAACATCCTGCCGGGCGATATCGTTTACATGTATGTCGGTTCGCCGCATTCGGCAATCCTGTTCAAGTGTGAGGTGCTGGAGACGGACATTCCCTATGATTATGCCGATGAGAACCTGACGATCAGGAAATTGATGAAGATAAGGCTGTTAAGGCGTTATGAACCGGACCGCTTCAGTTTTGCGGTATTGAACAGCCATGGCGTAAAGGCCGTTCGGGGACCCCGGGGGATCCCGGAAAGTCTGGTTACAGAGCTGGAAAAAGAGTAAAAGCATACCGGAAAACATGGGCAAAAAGGCCGGAAACTGATCAGGTTTTCCGGCCTTTTTGACGCCTGAAAGAGGTGTAAACGCTCTCATTTTGGACGCTGAACAGAAATTTAAAAACTGTTGAAAAAACATCGAAAAAAGATGTCAAAAAAAGTTAAAAAGTTATTGACAGTAGTTTTGGATGTGGTATTATAAATAAGCACTGTCGCAGACGGTGAATCGTTCTTTGAGAAACAAACAGAAAGTACACGTCAATAACGAAGAGTGTCATTGAGACACGAATAAAAACGGAAAAACAAAAAGAGTTATAATCAAACGGAGAGTTTGATCCTGGCTCAGGATGAACGCTGGCGGCGTGCCTAATACATGCAAGTCGAACGAGAGCGACCAGCTTGCTGGTCAATCGAGTGGCGAACGGGTGAGTAACACATAAACAATCTGCCCTGAAGACTGGGATAACGTAGGGAAACCCACGCTAATACCGGATAGGCAGT
>JAEEHC010000068.1 GCA_016280635.1 Erysipelotrichaceae bacterium | reverse complement strand
GCGGCCGACAGAGATCCTGCCGGAGGTGGAGCCTATGGCGCCGGTAAGCAGCCGGCCACCTGGTAATTTCCAGCAAGCGGGGTTCGGGGAAAAACAGCTTGAGAACAAACAGAAGAACAAACCAAGGGGGAAGTCTACCCTCTGATAAGGAGAACGGCTCTTACGAGGATGAGCCAAATGGTTAAGGAAAAGCAAACAGAAAGACAGCCAGCCTCGTAAGAGCCATCTCCCGCGAATATCAGTGAGACCTTCCCCTTTCCAATAATCAAAAAGGATCCGGCAGCCTAAAGCATCTACTTTTATGACAAGACAAACAGCCGAGGGCTTGGGACCGGATCCTTCTGCTTTTACGAAAGGAACCATATGAATAAGACAAAAGTCATTGCCGTCACGAACCAGAAAGGCGGTGTCGGAAAAACAACGACCGCCGTCAATCTGGGCGTGGCGCTTGCGCGGGCCGGGAACAGGGTCTTGCTCGTGGACGCAGACCCGCAGGCAAGTCTCACGGCCAGTCTGGGCGTCCGGGAACCGGATCAGATGGACATTACGATCGCATCTGTAATGAAGACGATCATCGACGATGGCACATTTCCGTCTGATTACGGGATCATCCATAATAAAGAAGGTGTTGATCTTCTGCCGGCCAATATCGAACTGTCAGGAATGGAACAGATCCTGGTCAATACCATGAGCCGGGAATACGTCCTGAAGGAATACCTGAGTCAGGTCAGGGACCGATACGATTACGTGCTGATCGACTGCATGCCTTCTCTGGGAATGCTGACGATCAATGCCCTGGTGGCAGCAGACAGCGTTCTGATTCCCTGCCAGCCGAACTATCTCTCGACCAAGGGCATCAATCTTCTGCTTGGATCAATCATGCGGGTTCGCAGGACGGTCAATCCCAAACTTCAGATTGAAGGGATCCTGCTGACAATGGTTGACAGCCGTACAAAGAATGCGAAGGATATCATCTCGTCGCTCAGGGAAACGGTTGGTCAAAATATCCGAGTCTTTGAAACGGAAATACCACGATCCGTAAGGGTGGCGGAAAGCAGCCTAAGCGGCCAAAGCATCTTTGCTTTTGACCCATCAGGCAAGGTCGCCACATCGTACGGACAATTCATGAAGGAGGTGACGGAACATGCCAAAGATCGATCTCGGTCTGACTGCGTACGATGAGATGTTCATGACAGACCAGGAACGAGCCGATGCCAAGCTCCCAAGGATCTATGACATTCCGCTCGACCAGATAGACGATTTCCCCGACCATCCCTTTAAGGTAAGGTTGGATGAGGATATGGATCAGCTGGTCCAAAGCATCAAGGAGCGTGGGCTGATCACGCCCATCACGCTGCGTACGAAAGGTGACGGACGGTACGAAATCGTATCTGGCCACAGAAGAAAGAAAGCGTGTGAGCTGGCTGGGCTGCCTACGGTTAAGGCGGAGATCCGGGAAATGAGCCGGGATGAAGCCATCATCTTGATGGTAGAGAGCAACCTGCAGCGGTCGGTGATCCTGCCGAGCGAGAAAGCTTTCTCGTACAAAATGAGGCTGGAAGCGATGAGAAGGCAGCAGGGTGAGCGGACAGACTTAACTTCTGCCCCAGTGGAGCAGAAGTCTTCCAGAGAAATTCTCGCCGACAACTCTCCCGACAGTCATGCCCAGATTCAACGTTTCATTCGCCTCACCGAACTGATCCCGGAGCTTCTCCAGATGGTCGATGATGGTAAGATTGCCATGCGTCCGGCTGTTGAGCTTTCGTATCTCACAAAGAAGGAGCAGCAATGGCTGGCGGAAGCCATAGATTATGCCGACTGTACGCCATCGCACACACAGGCTATTCGCATGAGGGCCTTTTCCAAAGACGGAAACCTTGGTCCTCACGTGATTGAGAACATCCTCAACGAGGAGAAACCCAATCAGGTTGAAAAGATAAGCCTGAAGTATAACGATGCCAAAAGGTTCATCCCCTCCAGCGTTCCGATCCAAAAAGCCGGGGAATACATCATGAAAGCGCTGGAGTTTTACCAGCGATATCAGGAGCGGCAACGCGGGATGGACGCACGCTGATTCCCCCTGATTGGGGGGTAACGCGCCTCGAAATGGCATCGGGGGTTTCCCCTCTCACACTCTCCCTATTAATACCATCATGCCGTCTAAAAAGGGAATAGATAGTTATTGAGTCAATTAAGATACCTGAAGTATCTACAGGGGCCTGTCAAAGACGGGCTCCTTTTTCATGCAACAAAAAGAACGGAGGAAACACATGAAGAAAATCATCAAGAGACTGGGCACGGCGCTCATGGCTGGGCTGCTGTGCCTCACATCACTCAGTCTGATGCCGCTCAAGGTGCAGGCTGCCACTGTCACTCACGGGAATGTCCAGATCATCGACACTGATTTCAGCGCCATCTGTAACAGGCTCAAAGCCAAATACCCTTCCATTTTCCTGACTGCGAAGGTCTATCAGGACGGTGTTGAAGTCGGCACGGAGGATGCGGTCCGCGTGCTCATTACCAACTCGACCACCCATCTGCAGGCTGGAAATCAAGGTGCTACAGAGAAATACATCAATGGCAATACAGCCAGTACCAGCAACTCCGCTTTCGGTTTTTCGTCTTTCCTGAACAATGAGGTGTTCACGGTAAACGGTCACATCGGATACTGCTTTGACTGGCTGACACCGTCCAGAACCGGCCAGCATGTCGCGAGCAGTTCGCTGAGTGAAGCAGGGATCAACGTCCGCTCCGGTGTGGATGTGATCGGGCTGGCGGAGGCAGCAAAGATGCTGACGCAGAACAACTTCGCGTTGATCACGAACAATGCCAATCAGCTGGCAAAAAGCCTCACCGTGCCGGCCAGCAGTTACAACGGATCCATGACGATTCCGAAGTCGGCGGTTGTGGCTCTGCTTCAGGACACTTCGGCCGACGCTACTGCCTTCAAAAGAGGCCTTGTACAGATGCTGGTCTGGGGCAAGATGAATGATTTGCCCTTCTCAGACTACATGTACTACTTTATCTCCGACAGCGCCGGCTACTACGACAAGGAAGGCAACTGGCATACCGGAGGAACCGGAATGCGTACGGCTCCCGTCATCGGGATCGCCGGATTCATTGACCTGGATAAGATGTATCAGCTGGGTTATCAGGCTTATCAGAACCTGAAGACCTCGATGACTCAGTCGGCTGACTGGGAACGCCAGTATGAACTGACCGTTGGCGAACCGTTTACCGTTCCGGCGGCGGATGTGGAAAAGATCGGCAAGATCCTGGATGCCAACAGCGGTAAGATCGAACCGAGCGGCACCGTTCAGGTCAGCCGCAATGGTTCTACGATTACCCTGACTGCCACACAGGAACTGGCGGATTGGACCACCTGGCTTGGAAAGACCGAGGACTCGTCCATGATCTATTCATCTAAGCCCTACGATTCATCCTATACCGGTTCGAACGGCCGTGTATTCGGCTCTGGTCAGTTCATTGTGGACGTGAGTGCGATCCAGTATTTCCGCGCCAGAGTTAAGGCAGAGGTTCCGGCAAGTGGCACCGCGACAGTGGTG
>JAEEHC010000067.1 GCA_016280635.1 Erysipelotrichaceae bacterium | reverse complement strand
GGTTGATTTGCCTGCATAGGCCGTACCAGTAATAAAATACGCGTTGTCAAATCTCATGTCTTACTCCACATTCTTCGGCTCATACGGCACGGAAATAAAGTCTTTCTTTTGGTGGTACAAGCAGCATACCGTCTCCACATGCGGTGTCTGCGGAAACATATCATATGGTTGGATGAATTCAACCCGGTATTTGCCTGACAGTTCTTCCACATTGCGGGCCAGAGTAGCCGGATTACAGGAAACGTATATTATCTTCCGCGGCTGACTCTTCATGATCGTTTTCAGGAAATCTTCACCCAATCCAATACGCGGGGGGTCAATAACCATGACATCGATCGGTTCCCGTCGGGCTATCTTGCCAATTTCTTCGTTGGCATCTGCGCAGATGAATCTGGCGTTGGAAATCCCGTTTTCTTCAGCGTTTTTCCTTGCGTCCGTAATCGCGCTCTTTTCAATGTCAATTCCGATTATCTTCTCACACCTGTCAGCCAGCATCAGCGACATGACACCAATGCCGCAGAAGGCCTCCACGACGGTGCCACAGTTATCACCCATCAGTTCTCTGACCTTCTGATAGATGTTTACCGCCTGTTCACGGTTAAGTTGGAAGAATGACTGTGGGGTCAGATAGAACCGGTGATCATTTAAATTCAGCTCGATGCTGTCAGGGCCTGCCAGCAGTTTCATCTTTCCGGAAAGCAGGTCAATCTGACTTCGGGAAGTATTTACGCATTGATAAAGGGAGACAATCCGACTGTCTTTCCTTATTTCCGCAATCATTTCACTATTCAGATTATCCTCTCCGGTTACGATGACAGCCTGGTACTGTTCATCAAAGCCTCTGATCATCAGCTGCCGGATTCCTCTCTTAAGCTTATGGTCATAAGCCTTGCAGCGATGATGGTTAAGCACCGTCAGAATGTGCTTGCGGATTTCCTCAAGTCTGGCGTCATGCAGAGGACAGCCATCAATGATCACCGGATGATTGGAACCGCTCCGATACATGGCATTGACCAGACGCCCTTCAGACTGCACTATCGGCAGAGAGCATTTGTTTCGATAAGCCTGCTGGCTGGGTGATGCTGTCGTTAAGGCTGGATCGATGTCCAGATGAGCGTATTTATAGAACGCTTCCTTAAGCAGCTCTCTCTTGTTTTCCAGCTGGGCCTGATAGTCAAGTTCAATCAGCGGGCAGCCTCCGCAAATGCGGCTGTGGCGGCAGAAGGACTTGCGGCGCTTGTCTGAGCGCTTGCTGACTTCCTGCAGCTGAGCCTTGTAGTAGCTGCGGCAGTCTTCGATAATCCGGCATTCCACGCTTTCCCCCGGAAAACAGCCCGATACGAAAACCGGCTTATTGCGGTAATAGCCGATTCCCTCACCATTGATGCCCATCTTTTCAATCTGAATTCTCATGAATACATTATACACAATTACGCTGACGCTCTGATATCTCTCAGGACGTTTGACATCATCGTCTTCGCTTTTCTACAATTAAGCTGACAATAAGCAGGAGATACCACCATGAGTACAATTGAAGAAACCTTAGCCAGTCAGAAAGAATACTTCTACAGTGGCCGGACAATGGAACTGCAGGATCGCTTAGAAGCCCTTAGCCGTCTTGAAGAAGCGGTTAAGAAGCATGAAAAAGACATTGTCGAAGCCCTCAGCCAGGATCTGAACAAATCGGAGACGGAGGCCATGATGACCGAAGTCAGCATCTTTTACGGTGAAGTCGCCTATCTTAAGAAAAACCTTAAGAAACTGATGAAGCCTCAAAAGGTCCGCACTTCCCTCTCCCTGTTTCCGGCTAAATGCTGCATTGTCAGCGAACCTTATGGCTGCGTGCTGATCATGTCTCCCTGGAACTATCCCTTCCTGCTTACCATGCAGCCTCTCGCCGGCGCTCTGGCTGGTGGTAATTGCGTAATGGTAAAGCCTTCAGCCTACAGCCCGCATACATCACAGATCATCAAGACGATCATCAGCGAAACCTTGGACAGCCGGCTGGTATCAGTTGTCCTGGGTGGCCGTCAGGAGAACCAGCAACTGCTGGACATGCCGTTTGACTTCATTTTCTTTACCGGCAGTGTCGCTGTCGGCAAGCTGGTCATGAGCAAGGCCGCGGAGAGACTTACCCCAATCGCGCTGGAACTGGGCGGAAAGTCACCGGTCATCGTCGATGAGACGGCTGACATTGACCTGGCTGCCAAGCGGCTGGTCTTCGGCAAGTTCATCAATGCCGGTCAGACCTGCGTAGCTCCTGACTATGTCTATGTCCATGAGTCGGTGGAAGAAAAGTTGGCGGAAAGGCTGGTTTACTGGATCGAACAGTTCTATCCCCTGGATGAAAAGCAGTTCATCGCTGACTATCCTTCCATCATCAACCGCAAGCACTTTGACCGGCTGCTGGATCTTCTGAAAGATCAGGACATCTATTATGGCGGTCGTTATGATGAACAGAGACTGCAGATCCAGCCAACCATAGTGCGTAATGTCGATCGTGCCAACAGCCTGATGCAGCAGGAACTCTTCGGACCGATTATCCCCATGCTTACCTATCATGATTTTGACAGCGTCATCAATGAATTGAAACGCCTTAAAAAGCCTCTGGCTCTCTATCTTTTCTCTACTGATGAGAAGCACATCCGAACTGTGGAAAGAGAAGTCAGCTTTGGCGGTGGCTGCATCAACGATTGTGTCGTTCAGCTCTCTAACCACCATCTCCCCTTCGGCGGGGTGGAGAACAGCGGTGTCGGTTCTTATCACGGTAAGGCTTCCTTCCAGTGTTTCACCCACCAGAAGTCACTGGTTCATAAATCCAATCGTCTGGACATCGCTGTCCGCTACCGACCCTACGATGAGCGTAAGAGCGCCATCCTGTCCAAGTTGCAGAAATAAGAAAAAAGGCCTGATCATACGGTCAGACCTTTATTCATTTACCGCTTGTTTATTATTTCTTGAATAGTTTGATCACAATAATAACCAGAAGAACTACTATGATAAGCGGCGCAAATATGTAAAGCAATATTAATAATTCCGCTGTTCCGGCTGCAATAAGCTTTAACAGATACTTAATCGCGATTATGGCAACGTAGGCCACTACTACCAGCAGGACAATGTCCAGAAGCATTCTCAGTATGTCTTTACCTTTCATCTTTCCAAACTCTCCTTTTTTCTGTAATTATATTCCTTTCAGGGAAAAACTCAAACGACTAGATGATTCCCGCCGGAATCAGCACAATCAGTAACAACGCG
>JAEEHC010000066.1 GCA_016280635.1 Erysipelotrichaceae bacterium | reverse complement strand
TCAGAGGCCGAGGTATCGTAGTAGTAATAACGGCCGTCATATCGAGGGGTCAGTTCCTGATGGTAGAGATAATTGCCGCCATGGCCGCAGATGCGATAACCTTTGATTTCTTCCCTGGGCAGATTGGGAACGTTGACGTTAAGGACAAACTGGCGGTTGAAGGGCTGCTTAATGAACCATTCTGCCATGTTCCGGCCGATCTCAGCGCTGTAGGAGTAATCGTACTCATCACCAAAGTCCAAAGACATGGCGATCGCCGGGATGCCGTAATCCAGTCCGGTGCAGGCAGCACCGCAGGTTCCCGAGCAGGGGATGTTGTTGGAAAGGTTGCTGCCCTGATTGATGCCGGTGACCAGCAGATCGACCTTATTCTTCATGAAGGCATTGATGCCCAGTTCGGCGCAGTCCCGGGGCGTTCCTTCAACGGCGTAGCCGATGACATCTTCATCAAACTGCTGCTTTTCCACCCGCAGCACTTTATTGATGCTTAAGCCATGACCGGCCCCGCTCATGCCCGTCAGGGGAGCGGAAACAGTGACCTCACCGATCTTTTTCAGTTCATTGACCAGAGCCCGAATACCAGGAGCGCTGATGCCGTCATCATTGACAACCAGAATTCTCATAACAGTTACCTCGCCTGATAATTGTATCATAACCGCACTCATTCCACACCATCCTTCCTGCCGTCAGGACAGGGAAAATGTGCTATGATTTTATTATGTTAAGGATCGATGGACTGAAGATATATGAAGATCTGAACAGGGAACAGCTTTTGGAAAAGGCACTCAGAAAGGCCAGGATTCATAAGCAGGATGTTTTAAACTGGCGCATAAGCCGCAAGAGCATTGACAGCCGGGACAAGAACGATGTCCATTATCTTTACAGTCTGCTGGTTGAAGTCAGAGACGAGAGTCGCTATCCGCATCTGCCTCATGTCCAGGAAAAAGCGGAAGAGAAGTTTGAAGTAAACCGCCGGTCAGCTTACCGGCCCATCATCATCGGTGCCGGCCCGGCCGGGCTTTTCTGCGCCTTGACGCTGGTTGATAACGGCATCAGGCCGATCATCATCGAGCAGGGAGACAGCGTGGAGAAACGCATGGAAAAGGTGCGGATGTATCGACAAGCCGGAAAACTGGATGAGCTAAGCAACGTGCAGTTTGGCGAAGGCGGAGCCGGAACTTTTTCCGACGGCAAACTGACTACCGGCATCAACAGCCGCTACATTGATAGAGTTTTGGAAACCTTCCGTAAGTTTGGTGCTCCGGAAGAAGTGACCTACCTGGCCAAGCCGCACATCGGCACCGACAATTTGGTAACTATCCTGGTCAATATCCGCAGATACATTGAAGAAAAGGGCGGCGAATACCATTTCAATTGCCGCTTTGAGGATTTTGAGCAGCGTGGTGACTACTTGCTGGTCAGATGTCAGGATGGCGAATATGAGACCGATGCCCTGGTTCTGGCATTGGGACACTCAGCAAGAAAGAGCTTTGCGATGCTGAAGCGCCACGGCATGGACATGAAGCGAAAGAACTTCTCGGTCGGCGTGCGCATTGAGCATCTGCAGAGGGATATCGACCAGGCGCAGTATGGAGATAAGACCAAACTGAAACTGCCGGCTGCTCAATATAAGCTGGTATACCATGGACAGGAAAGAAGCTGTTACACTTTCTGCATGTGCCCGGGCGGTGAGGTCATGGCCTCCAGCTCTGAAGAAGGCCAGGTAGTTACCAACGGCATGAGTGAATACAGCCGTAATAAGGACAATGCCAATGCGGCATTACTGGTAAACGTGCTGACCACCGACTTCCCTGGAGACGACCCTCTTGAGGGCATCCGCTTTCAGGAACGGTTGGAAAGGAAGGCCTTTGAAGCCGGTGGCGGCAATCACTTTGCCCCGGTTCAGCGTCTGGAAGACTTTGAAAACAATGTTGTCTCCGATCACATTGGCCGGATCAAGCCCAGCTATAAGCCGGGCTATACCCTCAGCAATCTCAACGAGATCCTGCCTTCTTATGTTTCGGAAACGATAAAGCAAGCCATGCCCTACTTTGACCGTCGAATCCATGGCTTTAACGATCCGGATGCCATTCTGACGGCCGTGGAAAGCCGGACTTCCTGTCCTCTGACCCTGCTTCGAGGTGATGACATGCAAAGCAGCATTCCGATGATCTACCCCTGTGGTGAAGGGGCCGGTTATGCCGGCGGCATTACTTCAGCTGCGGTGGACGGTATCAAGGTAGCGGTGGAAATAATGAAAAAAGAATAGCCGGAAAACCGGCTATTTTGATGATTTGCGGATGATGAGTTCAGGATTGATCTCATGGAAGCGCGGCGGTGGCAGAACGCCGTGTTTTCGCTTGTATTCAATCTGTTCAATGATGCACTGGCCGGCCAACCGGCCTTCCTGATAAGGTGACTGAGAGACGGTGGTCAGCGGCGGGATGACGGAGTCGGATATGTCAATGTTGTCAAAACCGAAGACACCGATATCGTTGGGAACGTTCAGCCCCCGCTCATAAAGAGCACGCATCGCATAAATAGCCTTGGTGTCAGAGGTGCAGAAGATGGAGTCAAACTCCTTGCCGGAATCGATGAGTTCCAGCGTCTTGCGGTAGAAGTCGCGGTTTTCCTTCTCAAAGTGCATGACCAGGCTTTCATCGAAGTCCAGTCCGGCATCCCTAAGAGCGTCTTTGTAGCCACGCAGCCGTTCGGTGGTATAGAAGATCTCTTCATTGCCTAAGGCGATGGCAATCTTATGATAACCGTGTCTGATCATTTCGCTGATCAGGGCATAGGAAGCGTCGTGATTGTTGATGGAACAGATCTCGATCTTGTTGACATCCTCAGGGTAGTAGCGGCTGCACAGCACTACCGGTGTCTGCTCAGCCACTAGATTGAAGATGTGCTGGTGGTTGGGCATGGCGGAAGTAATGACGAAGCCATCGGCCATCCGGCTCTTCATCTTATCAAAATACTGATTTTCGGTTTCCTCGTCACCGTTGGTGTTGCACAGGATGACGGTGTAGCCTCTTTCCCGGGCGACATCTTCCACCCCCTTGGTGATCGGGGCATAGGCCATGTTCTGGATCGAGGGCAGCATCAGGC
>JAEEHC010000065.1 GCA_016280635.1 Erysipelotrichaceae bacterium | reverse complement strand
TGGCCGAGAAGTTCCTGTCAGGAACCTATCGTAAGATGATCATCAAAGAGGCTGAAAGAGAAAAAGCCCTTCAGATGGCTGAGCAGGGAGGTGAGTAGTTGTGGATAGAATCATTTCAACATTTGCGAGTGTCCTTTCCAATCCCAGCTTCTACGCTAACGTCGTAGCCGTTACCCCGCCGCTGTTACTGGCAGCCCTGGGCTGCTCGGTTGCGCAGAAGGCTGACGAGACCCAGATGGGCATGGAAGGTATCATGCTGCTGTCATCATTCGTCGGCACCCTGGTAGCTGCCTACGTCGGCGGACCCAACCCCTGGCTGGGCTTATGCGCCGGCATCATCGTCGGTGGTCTGTTGGGTTATCTGGTCGCCATCTTCAACCTGAAACTGAAAGTCAACATCGTTCTGGTCGGCATTGCCATGAACCTGATGGGCAGCGGCATCACCGCCTTCTTCCTGCCCATCGTTACCCCCAACCACGACAGAAGCTCCACGAACTCCCTGCAGTCCGGCATTCTGCCCAATGTCAAGATCCCGTATCTGAGTGACATTCCGGTTGTCGGTGAGATCCTGTTCAACCAGAACATCCTGACCTACATTTCCTATCTGCTGATTGCCGTCATGGCCTTCATGCTGTTCAAGACCAAGCTGGGCTTGAGGATCAGAGCCGTTGGTGAAAACTCCAACGCCGCTGAATCCGTCGGTATCTCTTCCGATAAGATCAAGACCATTGCTCTGGTCATTTCCGGATGCCTGGGCGGCATGGGCGGCATCTTCATGAGCGCTGTCTATCTGTCCTACTTCTCCAACGGCATCGTCGCCGGCCGTGGCTTCATCGGCCTGGCCGCCTGTTCAATGGGTGAGGCCAATCCGATTCCAACCGCACTGACCAGCCTGCTGTTTGGCTTCTTCTACGGTCTCAGTAACTTCGCCAGAACCACCGGCATTTCCGACAACATCCTGAAGATGTGGCCGTATATTGCCACTCTGGTCGGCGTTGTCATCTACTCCATCAATAAGACCAGAAAGGAAAAGAAGCGTCTGGAAGGTCTGGCCAAGGCTGAGGAATAGTACATCATGAGCGAAAAAGAAGAGAACATCAATGTCAATGAACCGGAGGCTGAAAAGCCCGAGGAGATCGTGACGGAGATCGTTGAAAGCTTTGACTTCCGTAATCCGGAAGCCGGCGAAACAACAACTGAAAAAACCGAACAGGTTGTGGAAACCGCGGCAGCGGAAAACCCGGCCCCTGAAAGCATTGACCTGCTTCAGGCTGAGGTCGCTGAAGAGCCGTCAGAAGAAAAGCCGGTCCTCAGCAAGGACGAAAAGCAGCGGCTGAAGGAAGAAAAGGAAATCTCCATTCTGGAGAAGGCTCTGGAATTCGCCAGACATCCCAAGTACTTCCTGCTGCTGGTGCTGATCCTGACCGTTGTCTACATCGCTGACGAGCTTACCAGCCAGATCAAGGGCTATACGCAGAGCTTTGTCATCTACGATCTGTTCAAGACGACCATCAATACGCCGGAGTATGACGCTGCCAGCTCACAGCTGCAGCTGATCTCCACGGCCTGCTATCTGATCCTGATCATTGCCCCGTTCTACAAGTCGCTGGCGGATAAACTGGGAAGACGGCTCTTCCTGATCATCAACACCATCGGCATGGGCGTCGGCATGCTGGTGTGCGCCATTTCCCAGAGTTTCATTGTCTTCATCATCGGTACGGTCATCATGACCTTCTTCACTCCGAATGATGTTCAGGTAATGTACATCATGGAATGTGCCCCAGCCCAGCACCGGGCCAAGATAGCCTCGCTGACCAAGGGAATCGCGACCATGTCGGTATCCCTGATCGGCTTATTCATCAAGTGGTTCTATTACCGCGATGATGTCACCAGCTGGCGGTTAGTCTACATCATTCCGATCGCCATCACGCTGGTCGTCGGCATCGCTTCAATCTTACTGGTCAAGGAGACCCCGGTTTACGCTGAAAAGCGGCTGGAATACCTGCGCTCCTCCAAGGAGCAGCGCATTACCCGGGCCAGAGAAGAAAAGGAAGCTGCCCGTGAGGAAAAGAAGAACAAGGTATCCGTTTTCTCCGCCTTCAAATACATCTTCACCCATGAGCAGACCCTGGCCATCGCCATTGTCGGCGTGATCTTCTCCTTAAGCACCGGCTTTACCAACATTTACGGTACGGTCGTGGAAGCCGGACTGGGAACCAAGGCCCTGAGCGTTGAGGACACCAATGTAATCTATGCCTTCTGGCCGATCATCAACGGCATCTTCACCTTCTTAAGTGGCATCATCTCCGATGCTCTGGGAAGAAAGAAGTCTTCGATCATCCTGGGTATCTGGGCTCTGATCGGTTTAGTGATGTTTGTCATGGGCTGCGCCTATGGCGGATCACCCTATCTGATCGGCTTCGGCTACGGATTCTATTGCGCCGGCTTATGGTCGATCAGCGACCTGCTGTACATCATCATTACCGCCGAAAGCGTTCCGACCGGCATCCGGGCTTCCGTCATGGGCTGCATGGGACTGATCGGCATGTTCGGCACCGGCATCTCCTGGATCATCAATGCCCTGGTGATCAACTGGGTTGGTTCAGCCCGACTTGGTGTCGCCCTGATGACGGCTTATCTGCCGGTCATGGGTGTTGCCCTGGCGCTTCTGATGATGAAAGTCAGAGAGACCAAGGGTGTCGACCTCAGCGAGATCTGATGACTGCAAGGTAAATAAACTTCAAGGCGGACGGCTTAGCCGTTCGCCTTTATTCAACCTGACGGTAAAAAATGTCAAAAGGAGAGTAATCATGAAAGAATATAAGGTGATCAGTCTGCATCAGGAAATCAGCAGTCTGGTGCGCTGGGATAATCGGTTTGACCCGGAGAAGATGGAGCAGCAGCTCAACCAGCTGGCGGCGCTGGGATGGCATCTGAGCAGCGCGCTGAGCGCTCAGAACCGGGGCACGGAGAACTGGCAGTGTCTATTGATCATGGAAAGAGACAGCGATTCGCTGTGATATAATCAAATAAAGAAAACTCAGAAAGGAGTCTCAATATGGCAATTCTGACGATCCGTTTTTCCTCACAGGTCCTTAAGCGTAAGGTCACCTGCGCGGTCTGTCTGCCGACTGATAACGGCACCATCAAGGAACGCACCAACCCCCTTGACTACCGCTATCCGACCATTTACCTGCTGCATGGCCTGACTTCTGACTACAATGAATGGCTTTACCGCAGTCATGTGGAAAAGTATTCCGAGCGCAACAACATTGCCGTGGTCATGCCCAGTGCCGAGAATTCCTTCTATGTCGATTCCGGACTGGTCAATGATGACTTTGACCGTTTCATCGGACAGGAAATCGTCGAAGAGACCAGAAGGATGCTGCCACTGTCACGAAAGAGGGAAGACACCTTCATTGGCGGCGATTCGATGGGCGGCTTCGGGGCTTTGAGATTGGGAATGAAGTACAGTGATACCTTCTCCAAGATCCTTTCCTTCTCCGCTGCCATCCACATGTTTGAGTTTGAACCGGGCGATTCCCGGCGCGGTTCGGTCTGCGATGAGGATAAGGTCTTCGGTGATTTCCAGACTGCCCGTAACAGCGACAAGAACCCCGCGGTCGTACTGCGACAGCTTTCCGAAAGAGTAGCGAGAGGCGAAACCAGCTATCCGGAGATCTTCATGATCTGCGGCCTGCAGGATGGCTTACTGCCGGCTAACCGCTCCTTCCATGAAAAACTGCAGAATTATCCCATAAAGGTCATCTATCAGGAGCATGAAGGCGACCATTCCCACTTTTACTGGGATGCCCACCTGGAAGAGATGCTGAAGTGGGCTTTGGAGAAATAGAAAGCCATTGCTGGATAATAGGCCGGGAAGCGGTTCCTACGAACTGCTTCCCGGTTTTTGTGATGGTAAGCTGGACACAATAATGTTGTAAAGCCAAAGAGGCATTTGAGATTAAACGGGTTAAGTGGTACTATTTAATTAAATCAGGATAACTGAATAATCATGTCATGAACTTCATTAAGGAAAACATACTTTATATTTCACTGATTCTTGGAATACTCGCCGGTTATCCGCTGGTGAGAAATGTCAATCATCAATTCAGTTTAAAAACAGGCAGGCAGGTATTTCTGCGATGCTGCCTTTTTACGGTGGTTAGCGTGGCTTCGGTCATGCTGTTTGCCTCCCTGGAAGGCCTGCTATCCGGACAGGGATTTCATTTTGGGGCGGTTTCAACTTACGGGCTTTATCTGATTGCCCCGCTTTTTCTTCTTTTGCTGCTGCGCCGGGAAAGCAGAGCTTACTTTGACGGCTACGCTCTTTATGTTTTGCCGTCTATGATCCTGCAGCGGATCAAATGCCTGATCGAAGGTTGCTGCTATGGAAAGCTCATCGGCACTACCGGCTGGCGTTACCCGACCAGGGAGATGGAAATCGTCTTTTACATCGTCATGATCCTGGTGCTGAAAAAGCATAATAACAATGACGATGGCCGGCTGTTTCCACTGTTGATGGTCAGCTATTCGGCCTTCCGGTTTTTCAATGAGTTCATGAGAGAGGGACCGGGAGTGATCCATTTGGCCCACCTCTGGTCCATTGCGGTCTTTGTGATCGGCTACAGTATCTATGCGGAATTCAAAAGAAAAAAAGCCTGACAGTTTAGGGGGTGAAAACTGTGAAAGAGAGAATCGTTAAGAGAATAATGAAAATGTTACTGGCCGTCCTGCTGGCCATCGGCTCGCTCTCGGTCAGCTGGATAAGCGTAAAGGCGGCAGCAGTCAGCGGTTTCAGCGTGCCGGGACTTAATGCCAGCTATACTGACGGCAACTGGTCCGGCAGCGGCAACAGCCTTTCCGGTTCAGCAACCGGAACCGCCGGCGGTGGCTGTTCGTCAGCAACGGTAACGACTTCGACGCTTACCCTTACCAACGCCTCCGGCAGCGCGGCGACGCTGTTGTTCAGCTATGGCAAGCCGACGATCGGCTCCGGCGGTTCGGTCACCATTGATGGGGTATCCAGAACGGCGGCCGGTGATTTCCGCAAGTCATTAGGCGTCAACGAGTCAATTACCATCGTTATTGTGTCCGGAACTGCCGGCGCCTATACGACATCTGTGGAAATAAGCAACATCAACCTCATCATTGACGCAACGGTCACTACGACTTTCCTGCCGGCCGAAAACGGCAGCTACACCGTCATTGACGGCAACGGCAACCCGGTCGTGGTAGGCGATTCCTATGAGCACAACACCATTTTAAGCTTTGCGCTGACAGCAACGCCGGATCCCGGATACAAGCTGATGGGATGGTATGATGTTACCGAAGATGTCTATTTCAGTGATGCGCGGGTCATAACTGCCCAATATTTCAACTACAGTTCAGCGGTAAAGCCGGTTTTCGTAAGCGCCGCCACGGCAATCTGGGAAACCGGAACCAATTCTGGGAAATGGTTCAGTGACCTGAATCAGGCGCTCAGTTACGCCAGCGCTCAAAGCATTGACAAGATCACGCTGATCGGCGACGGAACGCTTCCTGCCGGTGAATATACGGTGCCTTACGGCAAGACCCTGCTGGTACCGTTTGACGGGGCTCAGAGCGTATCAACCGTCAAGCCGGAAAGCTACAAGGATGTTACGCCGGTAAAACCGACGCCCTTCCGGACGCTGACCATGGCTGAAGGAGCCCATTTGACCATAAACGGCAACCTGTGCGTCAATGCCATGGTCAACTCAGACAACAACAATTACACCGGCGTTACCTCCGGAAAATACGGCTGGATCAGATTGAATGCCGGCAGCAGCATTACGGTTGCCAATAACGGTCGGCTGTACTGCTGGGGCTACATTACCGGTGAAGGAAGCATCGAAGCGCTTAACGGTGCCAGCGTTTATGAACCGTTCCAGATCTGCGACATCCGGGGCGGTCAGGCGACGCTCAGTTTGAACGATAACAGTCAGAAGGTCTTCCCGTTCAGCCAGTATTATGTTCAGAACATCGAAGCTGAACTGGTCGTCAGATATGGAGCGACCGTCTATGCGGTCGGTTCCATAACGATCTCCAATTCCACGGAGACACCGACCATCAAGTTCATTTCCAATAGCGGTTCCATGTTCATCATGTCATCCGGATCGACCTTTACCATGAAGTATGACGGCACGGTGGACCGGAACTACTACGACATTGAAGGATCAGCCTCAATCAACTCCGTTTCCATGAATGTCTACATCAGCGTCAACAGCAAGGACTATGTTCTGCCGCTAATGGAGAATACGACGATTAATGTTCATTCCGGGACTGTCGCGATCAATCAGGATGTCTGTCTGATCCCGGGATGTGAGGTGAACATCGACCAAGGTGCTGCCGTCAGCATCAGCGCGGACAAGAATGCCTATGTCTATGACCGGGATGAATGGGTCGGCGGAAAGTTCGTATTCAGCAATACGGACATGGTCGCCAGCAACTATTCACCAACCAGAGCAGATGCCAACAAATTCAATGTCAACAAAATGACTGACGTTATGATTAACATCAACGGCACCTTCATCGCTTCAGGCAACATGTACACCACCGCTTCCGGCGCCAACATTACCTCAAGTGAAAAGACCGGCAGATTTGAGTTTACCAAAGCGGCACCGGCAGCAACGACGACCTATCAGGCCGTTCAGACCGGTTCAAGCATCAGTTATACGTCAATCAGCGCTAATTCAGCCTGGCTGCATAATGGAAGCCAGTATCAGGGCAGTGCTGATGAATACACGAAGACCGCAGGTTCTTCAGCCAGCGATGTCTATTTCTATTGCGCTGTTCATGACAAGTGGGAAAAGGGAGCGTTCTATAACCTGACCCTGCACTCCAATGAACAGCCGGATGTTGTAGAAACATACCAGATCTGTGGCAATGAACTGGCCATTCCGGCAAATCCGTTTGTCAGAGAAGGCTATCTCTTTGATGGCTGGAACAGCGCTGCAGACGGTTCCGGCACCTCATACGCTGATCAGGAAGTCATCCATGGCAGTAACCTTGATCTCTATGCCCAATGGGTAGAAAACATTGAAAGACATACGATCCAGTTTATCAACTATGACGGTACGTTACTGCAGAGTACTGAGGTCGCGGTTGGCAGAATCCCCGAATATACCGGTCCGGTTCCGGAGAAACCGGCTGATGCGATGTATGTCTATACCTTTGCCGGCTGGACTCCGGAGATTACGGAAGTAACCGGAGACGCAACATATACGGCGACGTATACTCAATCAATAAGAAAGTACGTTATAACCTGGGTGAATGACGATGGAACCGTTTTACAAAGCAGTGAAGTGGAATACGGTCAGATGCCTGCCTACACTGGCGAAACTCCGACTAAGGCAGCTACTGCTCAGTACACTTATACATTTAACGGATGGACTCCTACCATTATTGAAGTAACCGGCGAAGCAACTTA
Organism: Erysipelotrichaceae bacterium; assembly: GCA_016280635.1. Lineage (GTDB taxonomy): Bacteria > Bacillota_I > Bacilli_A > Erysipelotrichales > Erysipelotrichaceae > UBA1783. The sequence continues at coordinate 14,874 of JAEEHC010000065.1, read as the reverse complement.
TACTGCCACCTATGCCTCAACTGTCAATAAGTACTTAATCAAGTTCGTCAATGACGACGGTACAGTCTTGCAGAGCAGTGAGGTTGAGTATGGTCAGATACCTGCTTACAATGGAGAAACTCCGACAAAAGCGGCAACCGCTCAGTACACTTACACATTCAGTGGTTGGACTCCTACCATTGTTGAAGTAACCTGCGAAGCTACCTACACCGCAACTTACACCTCAACTGTTAATAAATACTTAATCAAATTCATTAATGACGACGGAACCGTACTACAAAGCAGTGAAGTAGCTTATGGTGAATTGCCAGCTTACACTGGTGAAACACCGACCAAGGCAGCGACCGCTCAGTATACATACACATTTAATGGTTGGAATCCGACTATTGTTACTGTGACAGGAGAGGCAACTTATACAGCTGTCTATGATCAGGAGAACAGAGAATACATGATCACCTGGCTTGATGATGATGGCAGTATAATTGACACTACGGCAGTGGCTTATGGAGAAATGCCGGTACATGCAGATCCGGTTAAACCGAGCACTGCGCAATACAGCTATACATTTACTGGCTGGACTCCCGAGCTGAAAGAGGTAACAGGTGAAGCGACTTATACTGCCACTTACACTTCTACCGTGAATAAGTATCTGGTTAGGTTCGTCAATGACGATGGCACTGTACTACAAAGCACTGAAGTAGAGTATGGCCAGATGCCTGCTTACACCGGAGAAACTCCGACAAAAGCGGCAACCGCTCAGTACACTTACACATTCAGTAGCTGGACTCCGGCACTTGCTGAAGTTACCGGCGAAGCTACTTACACCGCAACTTATGCTTCTACTGTGAACAAGTACCTGATCAAGTTCGTCAATTATGATGGAACAGTCTTACAGAGCAGTGAGGTTGAGTATGGTCAGATGCCTGCTTACAATGGAGAAACTCCGACTAAGGCAGCTACTGCACAGTACACTTACACCTTCAGCGGTTGGACTCCGACTCTTGTTGAGGTAACTGGTGATGCAACATATACTGCCAAGTATGACGCTGTTGAGATTGAAACCCTGAGAATTCTTTCTCTGGTTAATGAGGGAACAAACAGTGGCATTACTGTCAATTACACAAACATGTCTGCAGCACAGAAATACGAGATTCAGGTCAGCGAAGACGGTGCTAACTGGACAACATTGACAGATGAGGAAACCGGAAACTCCTACACTGACAAGACAGCCACCTGGATGGGCAGAGTATACTACTACCGAGTAAGAATGTTCGCTGAAGGTCAGTGGAGTGAATATGCGGAAAATGCCGGTTTGTTGAGAAATCCGTTCATTGATGTACCGGAAGGTACTGATGACTTCACTCATGTTGCCTGGGCTTACAACAATGACATTGTCAACGGCATCAGTTCAGCCAATAACCTGTTCAATCTGACCGGCAGATGCACCAGAACCCAGTTCTGCATCATGCTTTGGAAGATGAACGGCAAGCCGTCAACCAAGGGCATGACCTGTCCGTTTGAGGACATCGATGATGTTACGACCAATAACAAGAAAGGCATCATCTGGTGCTACAACCAAGGCATCATCAACGGTACCAGCCCGACGACCTTTGCGCCGCAGGGCGATATCAACAGAGCTCAGCTGGCTATCATGGTCTATAAGATGGCCGGTAAGCCGTCCGTTGAGGGACAGAGCTGTCCGTATACCGATTTGGACGGTCTGACCAAGAACAACCGGAATGCGGTCATCTGGTGCTACAACAACGGCATCATCCCCAGCATTGGCGATGCTACTACCTTCCAGCCCAAGGCCAAGGGAACCCGAGCCTTGCTGACGGAGATGCTGTACGGCTACAATCAGATATACCATCTGATCGGAGAATGAGATGAAAGGGAACTGATGCAACATCAGTTCTCCTTTTTGCGGGCATGGTAGGAAGTTAATTGGATTAATGATATTTTGGGTTAGACGGTCCTGATATGTATAATTTACAAAGGAAAAAAGGAAAACGAAATTTACATAATGAAATGTTGATTTTTTGTTTCCATCCTTAAAAAAGCATGATATAGACAAAAAATAGCACAGCCTTGAATAGATGATGATGTATAATTAATATGCATAAGCATTTGTTTATGAGCCATAGACCATAAATGAATCAATAATGATATTTATCTCAGAAAGGGGATATGAACGGATGAATAGATTTCTGAAGTGTATTTTGGCGCTTGCAGTAATGCTTAACACCATGCCGCTCAGGACAATACGTGCTGAGGATGCAAGCGACAAAACCGTTAAAGTAGAGGCGACCATAGCGTCCACTCTGAATGATGGGAAGGTTACGGAAGTTTCAGGAAAAGTCTACAGTGACTTCAGTTTTCTGATTGAACTGCCTAACGAGGCAGTGAATTCCAGTAACGCCACCGTTAGATTGAGGATGAAGGACATTGCCAGCCTGAACATCAGCGGCGAACGGCAGATGTCTTATACATTGACTACCAATCAGAACATCGAAAAGAATCTGTATGAAGTCCTTAAGGCAATTGCCGGAAGCGCTGAAGACGAGCATCTTTTCGGTTTTGATGGCGTTAAGGTTGCTGTCAGCGTAAAGGCTGATGGCAAGCAGGCTGATACGGAGTATCAGGTCAGCGGCAGCGAGTTTACCGAAGCCTCCAGCTGCAAGCAGATCAGCGCAACGGTAAATGCCGACACTGCCAGAGCGGCCTGGATGCTCATTACTGAACAGCTTGATGCCGGTACCAAGGCTGGGAATGACAGCTACATCGTTATTGCCAACGGTTCCTATATGCAGTTAGGCAGAGAAAAGCTCGTCTTTGAAAAGGACGGCGATCTGAAACTCGATAATCTCCTGCAGACCAAGGACCTGATACAGCTCATCAGGGACTATGTCAAGCTTGAGGACACCCAGGACAGCGCTCTGGTCTTTGCTCTGAAGGCCGGCAGTGAACTTGCCGTTGGTGAAAGCCATGCCGTTCTTAACACTGATGTGAAGATGACGGTTGAAGGCTGCGATGTTGCCGAACTGAACATCCTCAGTAATCTGGAAAGCGGCCTGACTGATGGTGATGAAAGACAGCTGATCATCGGCTTGCTGGAAATGGCCAATACCGTATTAGGCAAAGCTGACGCTGCGGAAAGCATCAATGTCTTAGTGGACTTTGACTACCGCGTAGACTGGCAGTGGTCTGATGACTTCGCAACCGCGACGGCCAGATTCTATTCACCGGTTGATGATACTCTGGTCGGCGAGAAGACCGTGGATACCGTAACGACCGTTGAACCCAACTGCAAGACCGCGGGTGAATACTCTGCCGAAGTCGAGTTTGAAGGGGTCAGATATACTGCCAGGACAGTTGGAAAGGTTGACCCTGATGCTCATGACTACAAGGCTGAATTTGACTGGAGCGGCAGTGATCAGGAAGGCTGGAAAGCTGAACAGCTCTTACTGGTATGCCAGCGGGACACTACCCATGTTTCCTCCGTCGCTGCGACAACTGAGGTAATAGTTACCAAGGCCGGCTGCGAAGCGGAAGGAAATACCGCCTACATCGCTACCGCCGAATATGAAGGCGAGACCTACACGGAAACCAAAAATGTCGTCATTCCGGCTACCGGGCATGATTATGATTACGAAACTGCCGAGGCTCAGTATACCTGGGACTTTGAAAACATGACGCTGACCGGCCGGCTTGCCTGCGGCAATGCCCCGGACAACCGCGATCATGACCTGGTGGAAACCATAGCCATTACGGCCGAGGAAAGAGAAGCCAGCGCCGCGGAACCGGCTAAGACCATTTACCGCAGCGCTGAATTCAGCGATCCGCATTTCCGGAAACAGAGAATCGAAGTTCCCCATGGCGAAAGACTGGATTACAAATTCATCATCCGGGTGTCATCACAGACCAAGGATGGTGAGACCGGCGCCGTAACCGGAACCGTATATCCGGATTACCGGGCTGATCTGGTAATCGATCAGGCCATGGTTTCCGTCAGCAATGCCACCGTTGATGTCTGGATGAAGAATGTCGCTTCTCTGGGCGTTGAGGGTGAAAGACACCATGACGTAACGGTACATACCGACTTAGGCGACCGTGAAGTCAGCCTGGAACTGGTCAAGGACCTGTTTGCCGGTCTGCAAACGGCCGCCATCGTCGCCAAGGTTAAGGACAGCGCCAACAGCGTGACTTATACCCTGAAGAATGAAGGCTGGAAGATCACCGCTACCCCGAATGATACCTTCTATGCCCGAAAGGTATGGCAGGAAATCGTCAACAGTTCCAACGTGACCGTTGAAGACCTGACGCAGGATGACAGCCGGGCTGAGATCAAGAAGGGCAGCTACATTCAGGCAGGCGGTAAGAAGCTCATGGTAACCGCTGATCTGACGCTCAATGATCTGAATGACACCACGGCATTGATGAAAGCCATCAAGGATGCCGTTACCCTGACTGATGAAGAAGCCGTTAAAGGCGTGGAGATCTATCTGGAGGAAGGCACTCAGCTGACCATCGGCTCCAGCAAGGCTTCCGTTGTCCGCGACAGCCGGGCGTTCATCAGAGTTTACGATGAAGCCGCTCTGGCTGACATCGAAGCGACCCTGAAGAGCCTGCAGGGCGTCAGTTCCCTGGAAGATGTGATCAAGGGCGGTTTGGCTCTGGTCAGGGAAGTCTGCAACGGGCTGAACGGCAAGACTACGGAGGTTGAATTTGAATTCGGCCACCGCTATGAACAGTTTGAATTCCTCTGGTCTGAAGACCACAAGAGTGCCGAACTGCATGTGACCTGTCTGAATAATGACGAGCATGTCCAGATAATTAAGGCAACCGTAGAGGAAACGGTTACCAAAGCTACCTGTGAGCAGGACGGCAAGGCTGTCTATACGGCTACAGCAGAATTTGAAGGCGAGCAGTACAGCGAAACCTATGAAGAGATAACTCCGGCCTTAGGCCACAAGTGGAGCGAACCGAGCTGGATCTGGTCCAATGACCGCAGCATGGCCTTGGCCTTCTTCACCTGTGAACATGACGCTACGCATATCCGGACGGTGGAAGCGGTCATTACCGTGGAAACGACTGCCCCAAACTGCGGACAGGAAGGCAAGACGGTTTATACCGCCACCGCTACCTTTGAGGGTCAGCAGTACACTGATACCTATGAGGAAACCTCCCCAGCTCTGGTCCATGACTATCAACTGACGGAATGGATCTGGGCCGCTGACTACAGCAGCGCCGTTGCCAGATTCGTTTGCCGCAATGATGCTTCCCACATTGAGGATGTCCCGGCCAGCATCAGCTCGGAAGGAGAGCCGGCAACCTGTCTGGAAGCGGGCGTGACGATTTATATCGCCAGCGTAAGCTTCGAAGGCAAGAAATATGCCGATGTGAAGGAAGTAGAGATCCCGGCTACCGGACACCTCTGGGGTGAGCCGGTCATTGAATGGAAAGAACCGACCGCCGGCAAGCCGTATCCGGATGAAGCTACGGCTACCAGAGTCTGCCAGCATGACGCCAGCCACAGAGAAACCGTGGAATGCGAAGTGACCGTACTGGAAGAGGGCGATGATTACATCACTCTGAAGGCTACCGGAACCTTCGCGGATGGCACGACCTGCAGCGAAGAGAAGACCTTCGACAAGGACAAACTGGCGCTGACGCTGGCGGCCATGAGCACTGAGGGTATTGAACTTAGCTGGACGGACATCGGAGCTGACAAGTACGAACTCTACCGAGACGATGTTCTGATCGCCACCGTGATTGCCTCATCATATCTTGATGATGTCGGCCGAACCATGGGTAAGGAATATCGTTATCAGGTCAGAGGAATCTATGAAGACAGCGTTCCTACCGGCTACAGCCTGCTCACTGTCGTCTATAATCCCTTCGTGGAAGACATCGTTGAAGGAACCGATACCTTCACCCATGTTGCCTGGGCTTACAATGCCTATATCGTTGACGGCATCAGCAACAGCACCACCAGGTTCGGACCGGAAGGCCGTTGCACCAGAACACAGTTTGCCCTGATGCTTTGGAGAATGAACAACAAGCCTGATGTGACCGGTCTGGAGTGCCCGTTTGAGGATCTCGAGGGTCTGACGGCCAATAACCGCAGAGGCATCATCTGGTGCTACAACAATGACATCATCAAGGGCACCAGCCCCACTACCTTTGCCCCGAAGGGCAAGATAACCAGAACCCAGCTCTGTCTGATGCTTTACCGCATGGCTGACATGCCGTCGGTTGCCGGACTGGAGAATCCGTTTACCGACATCAGTGATGTCAGCGCCAATAACCGGAAAGCAATCATCTGGTGCTACCATAACGGCTTGATCGATGGCATTACTGAAACCGAGTTCCAGCCCACTGTCAAAGGCACCAGAGCGGAACTGGTACGGATGCTGTATGTATTTGAAACGATCTATCATACATACGAAGAATCCCGCTGATCCAAACGGCATTAAGCAAGCCGCATAGAATGAGAAACAAGCCGACTCTGAAACCGGAGCCGGCTTTTCTCATCCGGCTGACTCAGACGGTGTACAACTTGACAAATAACGGGCATAGAGAATAAGATTATTATGTTTACAAAGGAGCTGATTTATTCTTTTATGGACCCGCATTTGTGCAGTTTGATTTATCTTGAAGCAACTACTGAGGCTGTAGAAACAGCTGGCAATAAGGATGTATTTGGCTATATCCTGTTGCTGATCGTTTTGATTGGAATAAACGCATTCTTTGCCAGCAGCGAACTAGCTGTTGTCTCCCTCAACGACGCCAAACTGGAAAAGATGGCCAATGAGGGAAACCGCAAGGCAAAGCTGATATATAAAATGATACAGAGGCCCACGGCCTTTCTCTCGACGATTCAGATCGGCGTTACTTTAGCCGGTTTCCTTTCCAGTGCCGTAGCGGCCGATACCTTTGCCGACTATGTCGTCAGACTGTTTGAAAATACCAGTCTGTCCACTGATACTGTCAGGATGATCTCCATCTTCCTGATCACCCTGCTGCTTTCCTTCCTTACTCTGGTATTCGGTGAACTGCTGCCCAAGCGGGCGGCCATGACCAACCCGGAAAAGGTAGCCTTTGCGGAAGCGGGGATTCTTGATTTCTGCTACAAGGTTCTTAGACCATTAGTCTTTCTGGTTTCCAAGACTGTCAATGGTCTGGCCAAGCTTTTGGGAATCCGGGAACATGACGGCGACTCCGAGTCCGCTGAGGAAGAGATCAGGATCATGGTCGATGCCGGCAACGAAAAGGGCTTCATTGAAAATGAAGAGAAGGACATGATCAACAATGTCTTTGAATTCAACGACCGCACGGTCGGTGAGATCATGACCCACCGTACCGACATGACTTCTTTAGAAATCAATCAGAGTCTGGAGGAAGTCCAGGCGGCTTTCAATTCCACCGGTTATTCCCGCATCCCGGTCTATGAAGGCGACATTGACTCAATTGAAGGCATCCTTTATGTCAAGGACGTCTTCAAGTACCTGACTGATGAAAACCGCGGTGAATTCCACATTGCCGATTTCATCAGGGAACCGCTGTTTGTCTATGAGAACATGAAGTGCGATGACCTGATGACGACCTTCCAGAAGGAAAAGGTCCAGGTCGCCATCGTCCTTGACGAATACGGCGGAACCTATGGCATCGTTTCGATGGAAGACCTGCTGGAATCGATCGTCGGTAACATCGAGGATGAATTTGACAATGAGGAGCAGGAGATCCAGCAGCTCTCGGAAGACCACTTCATTGTGGACGGCGCTGCCCTGATCGATGACCTCAGCAAGCTCATTAAAGTAGAACTGGATGATTCGGAGAATGATACCGTAGGCGGTCTGGTCATGGACGAACTTGGCTACGTGCCTGATGAGGATGAGACCCCGTCGGTTACCATCAAGAATGTGACCTTTAAGATTCTGAGCATGGACGATCAGTCCATTGATAAGATCGATGTTACGGTCGCCAGGGAGCCGGAAAATGAAGACTGAATTCCGCATGAAGGCTTCCGCTGAAGAAGTCTATAAGACGCTTCTGGATTCCGTGATCGCGGAAACCCGGATGTATGCCGGCAAGGAAATCAGCGAAAAGGACCTGGCCAGCGGCTATAAGTATCACCGCAAGGTGAAGAAGAGCGGCCGGGAACAGGATGTGGTCGTGCATATCCGCAAGCCGGTGGAAAACCGCAATATCCACATCATGACCGCTTATCCGCAGGAAAGCTATGAGATGGACTACCAGCTGGAGGCCATTGACAATAAGCATGTGCTAATCCGCTATGAACAACTCAACTCCCGTGAGAAGGATCGCAAGAGCGGCTTGCTGTTTAAGTGGGGAATGAAGCGGCGGTTTAAGCAGATGGAAAAGTACATTAGTCGGGCACGTAAGGGCCAATAAAGATTTATTCAATTAATCCATCAGTCAAGTCCGGCTGATGGGTTTTCTTACGAGGTTATTAGAAAAGCGTCTTGGGCAGGATATATAATGGAAAAAACCGGTCAGTAAACTAACTCGTTCAATTTGGAAATTGGAGGATAGGTTATGAAATATGAGGATTTATATGATGAGTTCATTAATCTGTTTCCTGAAGATCACGAGCAGTTTAAAAGGCTCGAAGAAAAAACGGGAGCAGAAAGATCCATCGGTATGCATATAATGTTTGGTCTCGTTGTTTCCCCATATATCTTGAGTCTATTGGAGAAAGACCATGAAAAAGCAAAACAGGCATTTGATTTTGTCGAGAAGATGGAGATTTCTGAAGATGAAAGGATCGCTAATGTTGCTGATGTTAGTGTCTTGGAAATTCTAATAACCGAAGAAACCTGTGGAATAGAGAAAATCAGAAAGTATTTAGGTCCGGAATCACTGGCGTCAGTTTCTCATACAGCGAAATATTATAATCTGTAGAATTGCACTTGAGAGGTTAAGGCAGTACTTTACGGCCAAAACCATAGTACTTTCCTCACTGTGCCACCCTGGGGAAAGTGTTGACGAAGCCGATGCTTTTTCAAAGGGTAATGAAGCAATTCATGCTAAAATAATTCAAGTGAAATGCGAGGTTAAAAACATGAGTCAGGCATTAAACATCATCAAGGACGAAACCCTTACCTATAAGCAGCAACTGTTGGCTTTAGCCAAGTTAGGCGAGAGCACCGACGATACGCTGCGTTATTCCGATGAGTACTATCAGGGACTGAAGGACCGGGCGCTTTGCGATCTGGGCGAAGGACCGATGCCCTATCGGCCCCGTTACATCTGCCCGGATTATGAGCTGCTATTCGAAAAAGGCTGTCAGTTTCTGGAACTGAATCCGCCCAAGGACCTGCTGGAAGCGGTCAACGTGCTGGAGATCTTCTACAGCCATGTTCCTTCCATCACCGCCTACCCGGTTTATCTGGGGGATCTGGATAAGCTGTTGGAGCCCTTTGTCCTTAGGGAAGACCGGGCCTTTGCCAAGAAGGTGCTGAAGCTCTTCCTGTTACAGATCGATAAGGTGCTCACCGATTCCTTTGTGCACGCCGACATCGGACCGGAAGACAGCGTTACCGGCCGGCTGATCCTGGAACTGACGGAGGAGATGCAGCTGGCGGTCCCCAACCTGACCTTAAGATATGATCCTGAACTGACCAGTGATGACTTTGCTCTGGCCTGCATCAAATGCATGCTCAAGACTGCCAAGCCCTCCTTTGCCAACCATCGGATGTTTGTGAAGGAGTGGGGCGAAAGATACGCCATCGCCTCCTGTTATAACGGCCTGATGAAGGCCGGCGGCGGCTTTACGCTGCCTAGGCTGCGCCTTTATGAATGCTCACTGCCGGCCAAGGATGTCGATGATTTCCTGGGCAACGTCCTGCCTAAGTACATCGACCTGCAGTTGGAATACATGGATAAGCGCGTCAAGTTCATCGTCGAGCAGTCAACCTTCTTTACCGATAACTTCCTTTCCACCGAAGGTTTTGTAAAGCAGGAGAACTTCGTCGGCATGTTCGGTCTGGTCGGTCTGGCCGAGTGCTGCAATCATCTGCTGGGCATAACCGATAAGAAGAAGGGATTCGGCCTTAATGAGGAGGCGACTCAGCTGGGTGTGCGCATCATGGACTACATTGAAAAGCGCGTCAGCGAACACGTCGCTCCCTATAACGATGCCACTGACCATCATTACCGCCTGCACGCTCAGGTAGGAATAGACACCGATGGCATGGATGATGCTCCCGGTACCCGGATCCCCATCGGCGCTGAGCCGTCAATGCTGGACCAGCTGGAAGTAAACGAGATCTTCCACAAGTACTTCCCGACCGGAACCGGCGACATCTTCAAGTTTGAAGAGACCTATGTCAAGACCCCGGAGGCCATCTTACCGATCATCAAGGGCTCACTGGCCCGCGGCCTGCGCTACTTCTCCGGATATCTGGAGAATAATGACGTCGTCCGGGTCACCGGCTATCTGGTCAAGAAGTCGGAGATCGAAAAGCTGAATAAGAGAAAACAGTCACTGAATAATGTCACCGTCTTCGGCAAGGGCGCTCAGGATGGCGCTCATGCCCTGGACAGAAGAGTACAGAGGCAAGAGGATGCTGAAGGCACCCGTTAACCGGATCATCCCCTTCTCCAATGTCGACGGGCCGGGAAACCGGACATCGATCTTCTTTCAGGGCTGCCCCTTCAACTGCCTGTTCTGCCATAATCCCGAGACCATTAAAATGTGCGTCAGTTGCGGTAAGTGCGTTGAGACCTGCCCGGTGAAGGCCCTGAGCTTTGATGAACAGGGAAAGGTCGTCTGGGACGAAACCAAATGTGTTCAATGCGACTCCTGCATCAAGGTCTGCCCCAACTGTTCTTCTCCGAAGATCAGATGGCTGAGCGTACCGGAGGTCATGACCCAGTTGAAAAGAAGCCTTCCCTACATTGACGGCATCACCACCAGCGGTGGGGAATGCACGCAGTACAATGAGTTTCTGATTGAACTCTTTGCGGAAGTCAAGAAACTGGGCAAGAGCTGTCTAATCGATTCCAACGGCTCCTTTGACTTTGAAAGCGATCCGCGGGTTCTGGAGGTTTCTGACGGGGTAATGCTGGATGTCAAGGCCTACGAGAAGAAGTGGAACGACTATCTGATCTCCTTTGACCGCAGCCTGATCCTGAAGAATCTGGAATATCTTCTGAAGGTCAATAAGCTCTATGAAGTGCGCACGCTGATCTTCCCTGACCGGGACAGGGAAAATGAAGAGACCGTCCGCCATGTCGCGGAAATGATCGGGGACAAATGCTTCTACAAGATCATCCGCTACCGGCCTTTCGGGGTAAGGGAAAATTACCTGCCCGTGCTGGGCGAGTTTACCACCGAGGAAGAATACGCCAACAGGTATGTCGAACTGGCCCGTTCACTGGGCGCGGCCAAGGCCTATCTGGTCTGAACAATTATCAATCATAATGAAAACGGCCGTCAGGCCGTTTTGTCAGTTAAGGGTAATGATCACGACTTCGGGGTCGCAGAAGAGCCGGTGAGCCGTTTTGGTCATGCCTAAACCGGATGAGTAGTAAAGCCGGTCTTTCTCATGCCAACCCAGCTTATAGCGGCCGGAGAAGGGCAGATTGATCTGCATGGCGTGGCTGTTGCCGCACAGGATCAGGTCAGCCTCGCTGAGCTGGCTGCGCTGATTGAGCGAATGAATAACCGCGATGTCCAGATGCTCGTCCATGTTTGGATTTTTGACTTCTGCGTCTGGCTCATAGCCGCAGATGCGGAAATAATGGCTGGCGGAAAGATGGACTTTGACGCTGTCCGCAATGATTTCAAAGCCGCTTTCACGCAGGATCTTGGCGGTAATGTTCTTCCGGGAATCACTGATCAGGTCATAGTCGCCAAAGATCGCGAACTTTCCCTCCGGCGCCTTGATGCCGGTCAGAAAGGAAGTGAGAACGGTGATGTCGTTTCCCTGAGGTGTGTAGTCCCGGTCAAAGAGATCGCCGCCGAAGATCACCAGATCATAGTCCAGAGCGTTCAGGGTCTCGTTGATGGCTTGCAGATGCGTTTCATCGGTATAGGTGCCGTATTCCAGGTCAGTCAGGTAGAGAATGCGGAAATTGTGGTCCCGGGTATCAGGGTGGCTGACGCTAAGATAGGATACCTTATAGTCGTACTGCGCCAGAAAAGTCGCGTCATAGTAGATGTACATGGCACAGGAGAGCAACAATACGATTACCGCCAGAATGGCGACCAGCAGTTTCTTGTTCATGAAATCATTTTAGCACAGTTTACCAGGAAGAATGAGCGCTGGACAGTGATTTCGCTGCCACCGTCCGGCAGATAAGCTATAATTAGATAAACAGTAAAGACAGGAGAGAAGAGCATGAGTGAAATGAAACCGTATCAGCAGGAAATCGAAAAGATCATGGATGACCGTACCCTGGCTTACTGGCAGCGCACCGAAGCGCTGGCCAAGTATGCCGAAAACCTTCTGGATTACCCCGAAGGAACACCGGAGGAATTCTATCTGCTGGAAGCCAGCCGGGAGATCTCCGACCTGCATGAAGGCCATGGACCCAAGGCTCCCCGCTACATCCTGCCCGACTATAAGAAGTTTCTTATGGAGGGCTCGTCGTTTCTGCGTCTGGATCCGCCCAAGACCCTGTTTGAGGCCGTCAATGCCCTTCTGATCTTCTACCATAACGCCCATTCAATGGACCGCTTCCCGGTCTTTCTGGGCCGCTTTGATGATCTGCTGGAAGAATTTGTGCTAAAGGAAGAACGCAAAACGGCCAAGGAGATCCTCAAATGGTTTCTCATCAGCATTGACCGGACGATGTCCGACAGCTTCGTTCAGGCCAATCTCGGTCCTGAGGAAACGGTTACCGGAAATCTCATTCTGGAACTGCTGCCGCAGCTGCAGAACATCACTCCCAATGTCTCACTGCGCTATGACCCTGAAATCACTCCTGATGAGTTTGCCAAAAAGGCACTGGACAGCGCCCTGCGCTGTGCCAATCCGGCCTTTGCCCTGGACAGTTTCTATAAGGAAAGAGTCGGGGAGAACTACGGCATTGCCTCCTGTTACAATGGCTTACTGATCGGCGGCGGAGCCTTTACGCTGACCCGCTTGAGATTAGGTACCATCTCCGAGCACTGTCAGGATTTGCGTGATTTCTTTGAAAACCGCCTGCCTTTATGCATCGATACCCAGTTGAAGTTCATGGACGCCAAGATCCGCAATGTCGTGGAAAAGCGCGCTTTCTTTGATTCCGACTGGATGGTTAAGGAAGGCTTTGTCCATAAGGACCGCTTTGTCGGGCTGTTCGGGTTAGTAGGCTTATGCGAGTGCGTCAACAACCTGATGGCCAAGGAGGGCAAGAGCGGCCGCATGGGCCACGACCGTGAGGCTGACCAACTGGGCGTGCGCATTCTGGAAACCATTGAAAAGGCCGTCAACGAGCACTACTGCCCGTATTCCTATAAGCATCATTTCGTCATGCACTCCCAGGTAGGTGCGGATGACGATGAAGGCAACTCCGCCGGTACGAGAATCGCCTATGGCGACGAACCGGAGCTCTATGAACATCTGAAGAACTGCGGTCTCTATCATCACTTCTTCCCCTCCGGCGTTGGCGACATCTTCCCCTTTGACGAGACCGCTTTCCGCAACCTCGATGCCCTGCTGGACATCTTCAAGGGCGGCTTCAAGGTCGGTGTCAAGTACATGTCCACTTATCTGGGCTCCGGAGATCTGATCCGGGTAACCGGTTATCTGATGAAGAAATCAGAAGTTGAAAAGCTGAAGCGCGGGGAAGCCGTGGCTAATGATTCCGTGGTTCTGGTGGTCGATAAGACCCCGGCCCGCCATCTGAGTGAAAAGAAGGTCAGGAGTTTTGATGAACAGAGCGCCGGTTAATAAGATCATCGCTTCCAGCGTCGTTGACGGACCAGGAAACCGCACCGCGGTGTTCTTTCAGTCCTGCAACTTTAACTGCCGCTATTGCCATAACCCGGAGACGATCAACATGTGTGTTAACTGCGGCAAGTGCGTAGAAACCTGCCCGGCTGACGCCCTGCAGATTCATGATGGCAGGGTCGTCTGGGACAGCGAAAAGTGCGTTCAGTGCGACACCTGCATCAAGACCTGCGAGAATAATGCCTCACCAAAGATCCGCTACATGAATGCGGAAGAGATCTGGCAGCAAATCGAGCCCAACCTGCCCTTCATCCGCGGCATTACCGTTTCCGGCGGGGAGTGCACCTTACAGGCTGAGGTAGTCAGAGAACTGTTTACCCTGGCTAAGCAACACGGTCTGACCACGTTGCTGGATTCCAATGGTTCCTATGACTTCCGGGCTCACCCTGAGCTTTTGGAAGTCTCAGACGGGGTCATGCTGGACGTCAAGGCCGATAATGATGAGCGGCACCGCTGGCTGACCGGTCAGAGCATTGAAAGAGTATTGGACAATCTGGAGTATCTGGCTTCAATTGATAAATTGGAGGAGATCCGCACCGTCTGCATTCCCGAAGTACTGGAAAATGAGGAAACGATAAGGGTAGCCGGAAGGATCCTTAAACCCTATCTGGAAAGAAAAGCCATCCGCTACAAGCTGATCAAGTTCCGCCACTTTGGTGTCCGCCAACAATACCGCAGCTATCCTGAGCCAACAGAAGAATACATGAATTCACTGAAGCAGCTGGCTGAAGAGCAGGGCTTTGGCAACATCGTCATCATCTGATAAGAAGGGTATTGACCAAACTGTGTGTCCACACAGTTTGGAAATTCCAAAGTGTGTGTCCGGTCAATGCCAAACTATGTGTCTAAAACCAGGCTCCGCGGAGCCTGGTTTTAGTGTGGCCTGTTGGTTGATTGTTGTGACTAAATG
>JAEEHC010000064.1 GCA_016280635.1 Erysipelotrichaceae bacterium | reverse complement strand
TATCAAAGCAGTGGCTGATTACATTGATTTCTACAATAAACGTCGGTCTCAGCGCAAACTAAAAGGCATGACTCCTGAACAGTTCAGGTTGTCATACCTTTCATCCCGGTCTTTTTTATAAGTGTCCACTTTTTGTGGGGCAGTTCACGCGGCGGTTGCCTTGTTTCTTTTGCGATGCTTCTTCAGCCAAACAGCTTGCGGAAGTTTTCCTCAAAGGGCGGATAGACGATGCCCTTTTCAGTTACAAAGCCGCTGACCAGACTGTGATCGGTAACGTCAAATGACGGGTTATAGCACTTGCAGCCCTCAGGAGCCATTCTTTCCTTGTACCACATCTCGGCAACTTCGGAAGGTTCTCTCATTTCAATCTTGATGTGATCGCCATCCGGGCAGTTCAAATCGATGGTACTGCTGGGACCTAATGAGTAGACCGGAATGCCGTAGTGTTTGGCCAGGATGGCCACGCCACTGGTACCGATCTTGTTGGCAAAGTCGCCATTAGCCGCGATGCGGTCACAGCCGACCAGGCATATGTCTACCCAGCCGTTCTTCATGACCAGTGAAGCCATGTTATCGCAGATCAGGGTCACATCCACACCGCCGTTCATTAATTCAAAGGTCGTAAGCCGGGCTCCCTGAAGCAGCGGCCGGGTCTCATCGGCAAAGACGTGGAAGTTCATTCCCCGCTGGGCACCTAACAGCAGCGGGCCAATCGCCGTTCCCCGGCTGGTCGCCAGCGGGCCGGTGTTGCAATGGGTGAGCACGCCGTCGCCATCATGCAGTAAGGTAAGACCATACTCACAGATCTTCAGGCACATTTCCTTATCTTCCTCGTGGATTTTCTCGGCTTCTCTGCCCAGCAGTTCCACGATCTTTTCATTTCCTGCCTCCCGGTTATCCTCAACAACTTTCAGCACTCTTTCCAGAGCCCAGTTCAAATTGACAGCCGTCGGCCGGGAAGAATTAAGGTATTCCTTCTGGCGGATGAACTCTGCCCTAAACTGCTCATAAGGCAACCCGACATACTGCTGAGCCAGAACATACATGCTGTAGCCGGCAAAGATGCCGATGGCCGGAGCGCCGCGGATCTGCAGTTTCTTGATCGCCTGGTAGCAGTCTTCCAGCTTATCCAGATAAAGATACTCCAGACGGTTGGGCAGCTGGGTCTGATCGATGATGATGACCTGTTTCCTGTCTTGCGACAGGCAGACATTTTCCAGCTGAGTCATCTATTACTTGGCTTCCTTGGCCATCAGGATCCTGATTGCCTCAACGGCAACCCGGATGGCCAGATCAGTATCATGGACCTGCTTGTTTTCCAGGCCGGCCTTTTCTCTTTCCTGATTGGCAACGACCAGGAAGCAGCTGCCGACGCGTACCCGCTTGTAGGCGGCAACGATGAACAGCGCCGCCGATTCCATTTCACTGGCAACGGCACCAAGCTGCAGCCAGGCATCCCACTTTCTTAACAGTTCCTGACCATTTGGCAGGGTCTCGGGACGGTGCTGACCATAGAAGGCATCCTTGCACTGGACCACGCCTTCATGGTGCGTGACCTTGAGGTTTTCACAGGCCTGTACCAAGGCGTTTACGCAATCCAGATGCGGTACGGCCGGGAATTCGATCGGAGCGTATTCCCTGGTGGTTCCTTCCGCTCTGATGGCGCCGGTCGCCACCACGACATCGCCGCCCTTGACATCCAGCTGCATGCCACCGCAGGTACCGATTCTGATGAAGGTGTGCGCTCCGCACTTTACCAGTTCTTCCATGGCAATGGAAGCGCTGGGCCCGCCGATGCCGGTCGAGGTTACCGAAACCTTCTTACCATCCAGATAGCCGGTATAGGTAACGAACTCGCGGCTGTCGCCTACCAGCTTGGCATCATCAAAATAAGCGGCAATCTTGGCGCATCTCTTGGGATCGCCGGGCATGATGACATATTCGCCAACGTCTTCCGGGCCAACGCCAATATGATATTCCTTGCCGGAACCTTCTGTATAATCAACCATTGTAATACCTCCGTTATCTTCCAAAGATATTCTAATTATATCATCACCCGCCGATAAAAAACAGATTCCCGCCCTACGGCGGAAACCTGTCATTTTCAATTCGTGTCCTGTTATGTTTTGCTAGCCGCCCAGATAGGCCTTGCGCACCATGTCATTGTGCAGCAGTTCATCGGCAGCGGCCGACAGTACGATCTTGCCGGTCTCCAAAACATAGCCGCGGTCAGCAATCGACAGCGCCATTCTGGCGTTCTGTTCGACCAGCAGGATGGTAGTTCCCTGCTGATGCAGCTGGCGGATGATCGAGAAGATCTCATCGACCAAAATCGGAGACAGACCCATGGAAGGCTCGTCAAGCATCAGCAGTCTGGGCTTGCTCATCAGCGCCCGGCCCATCGCCAGCATCTGCTGCTCACCGCCGGAAAGCGTTCCGGCAATCTGGTTTTCCCTTTCCTTCAGCCGGGGGAAATGGCGGAAGACTTCTTCCATCAGCCCGTTCAGTTCTTCCCGGGGAACGCTGAAACCGCCCATTTCCAGGTTTTCCCTGACGCTCATCCGGGTAAAGACATGCCTTCCCTCAGGAACATGAGCCAGACCGAGGGTGACCATCTTATGAGCCGGAATTTTCAAGAGGTTCTGACCCATGAAATTGATCTCCCCGCTCTTGCTTGGCAAAAGCCCGGAAACGGTGTTCAGGATGGTCGTCTTCCCGGCGCCGTTGGCACCGATCAGTGAGATGATCTCGCCTTCATCGACATCAAAGCTGATGCCCTTGATGGCGTGAATGGAACCGTAGTAGACATTGATGTTCCTTACTTCCAGCATTGCCATCTTCTACACCTCCCTGTTACTGCCCAGATAGGCCTCAATGACCGTGGGGTTGCAGCGAATCTGTTCCGGGGTACCCTTGGCAATGATCCGGCCGTAGTTCAATACGGCGATGCCTTCACAGATGCCCATGACCAGTTTCATGTCGTGTTCGATCAGCATGACGGCGATCTTGAAGTCGTCCCTGATCTTGCGGATGTTGTTCATCAGTTCCTCGGTCTCTACCGGGTTCATGCCGGCTGCCGGTTCGTCCAGCAGCAGCAGTTTCGGCTTGGTAGCCAGCGCCCGGACGATCTCCAGCCGCCGCTGAGCCCCATAAGGCAGGTTGCCGGCGGCGGTTTCCGCCAGATCCTGCATGTCGAAGATCCTTAACAGTTCCAGAGCCTTCTGATGGGCTTCCTCTTCCTGGCGGTAATAGCGCGGTAAGCGCAGGATGCCGCCCAGGGTCGTATAGCTGAAGTCCTTGCTCATGGCAACCTTGACGTTGTCCTCAACGGAAAGGTTGTTGAACAGCCGGATGTTCTGGAAAGTGCGGGCGATGCCGGCGCGGTTGGCGTCGACAGTCGTCATCTTGGAAGTGTCCTGCCCATCCAAAAGGATCGTTCCTCTGGTGGGCTGGTAGACCTTGGTCAGCAGGTTGAAGACCGTTGTCTTGCCGGCCCCGTTGGGGCCGATCAAACCGGCGATCTCGGTCTTGCCGACAATCAGGTTAAAGTCATCCACGGCGGTCAGACCGCCGAAGTCAATGCCCAGATGCAGGGCTTCAAGTACGGGACGGTAGCCTATGTCTCTTTCCGGTACGATGGCACCGCTGGGGTATTCAACCATCTTAGTCATTGCCGGCACCTCCCTTCGCTTTCTTTCTTCTTCGTTTCAGTTTTCGCGACAGCCGGGCCAGCTGATAGCGGAACCAGTCATTGTTGGTGATCAGCATGATGCCGATCAGTACCACGGCGTAGATGATCATCCGGTAGTCCTGCAGGAAACGCAGCTGCTCCGGCAGGATGTAGAGGATGCTGGTGGAAATGATCGTTCCGGCAATGTTGCCCAGACCGCCAAGAACGACATAGACCAGAATCATGATCGACAGGTTGTAGTCGAATTTGGCAGGAGTAAGCGTGGAATAGTTGAGGCCGTACAGCGCTCCCGCTGCCCCAGCCAGGGCCGCGGAAATGATGAAGGCTTCCAACTTGACATGCATGACGTTGATGCCGACCGATTCCGCCGCGATGCGGTTATCCCGGCAGGCCATGATGGCCCGGCCCTTGCGGCTGTTGATCAGGTTGTAGACGATCAGCAAGGTGATGAGAATCAGCACGAAACCGGCCGTAAAGGTCGAAATGCGCTTGATGCCGTTGGCTCCAATCGGTCCCTTGAGAATGGTTACCGCACCCGGCCCCAGCGAGATCTTGTTGTTGACAAAGCTGAACTGAATGCCGTTGTTGTCATAACCGAGGTAGATGCTGTTGATGACGGTCTTGATGATCTGGTTAAAGGCCAGGGTAACGATGGCCAGATAGTCGCCTTCCAGTTTCAGTACCGGTATGCCGATCAGCGCTCCGAAGATGGCTGACACGATCGCCCCGGCCAGCATGGCAACGATCAGCCGCAGTGGCGCCGAAGGCAGATAGGGGGTCAGCAGACCGGAAACGATTACGGCACTGAAGGCGCCGACACCCATGAAGCCGGCATGACCCAGGGACAGTTCCCCGGAGAAGCCGACCGTCAGGTTCAGAGCGATGGCGATGACGATGTAGGAGGTCAGCGGAACCAGCAGGCTGCTGAAGTGACTGGTAAGCGCTCCGGCGTTGGACAGCGACTGCAGCAGCAGGTAGCCGATGATCACCAGCAGATAGGAGAAAGTCCGGTTCAGCTTGCCGGCGGCAAAGAATTTCCGGGTTATCAGATTCTTGAGATTACTCACGGCGCCCACCTACACTTTCTCACTGTACTTATGGCCCAGTAAGCCGTTGGGCTTGACCAGCAGAATGATGATCAGGATACCAAAGACAAAAGCATCGGAAAGCTGGGTAGTCAGATAGCCCTTTACCAACGTCTCAATGACTCCTAACAGCAGACCGCCCAGGAATGCTCCCGGCATTGAGCCGATGCCGCCGAAGACAGCGGCCGTAAAGGCCTTGATGCCCGGCATTGAGCCCAGGGTCGGTGAAATTGACTGATAGGCGGAAGCATAGAGCACGGCCGCAATGGCAGCCAGGCCGGAACCGATGGCAAAGGTGACCGATATCGTCGTATCAACGTTAATGCCCATCAGCCTGGCAGTATCCTTGTCTTCCGAACAGGCTCTCATGGCCTTGCCCATCTTGGAATTATTGACGAAAAGCGTCAGGGCAATCATGATCGCCAGCGTGACTACGATCGTAAAGATCGACAGATGCGTAATGGTCAATTGGCCGTCAAACAGCCTGATGGTGTTTGGCGGGATGATGGAGGTAAACATCTTGGGTGCCGAAGACCACAGCAGCTGGGCTCCGTTCTGCAGCAGGTAGCTGACGCCGATGGCAGTGATCAGCACGGAAAGCGAAGAGACTTTCCTGAGTGGCTTGTAAGCCAGCCGTTCAACCACCACGCCCAGCAGCGTGCAGACCAGAACGGAGATCATGACGGCTACCAGGGCCGGCAGGTTGTATTTGCCCATGGCAAAGTAAGCCAGATAGGCTCCGACCATGATGATGTCGCCATGGGCAAAGTTGAGCATCTTGGCAATGCCGTAGACCATGGTATATCCAAGGGCAATGATCGCGTAGACACTGCCCAGGCTCAGGCCGGTTATCAGAAACTGCAGAAAGGTCATTCTGCTTACCCCCTTTCATGGAAAACAAAGGCTGCCGAATCATCAGCAACCTTTGTGCTATTGAATCAATTCCGAATACTTATTCTGCGTTTACGTAAGTGCCGTCCTTGATGATGACAGCCTTGGGTGACTTGCTGACCTCACCGGTAGCCTTCCAGGTTACACCTGAACCGGTCAGACCGTTAAAGGACATGGTGGTAAACTGCTTGACCAGAGCATCACAGATGTCGGAGCCCTTCATGTCGGGTGTGCATCCAGCATTGGTCAGAGCCTGATAGAGTGCGTAAACGGCATCATAGGCGTCAGCGGCGAACTGGTTCGGAGTCCTTCCGTACTTCTTCTGGAAGCTGGCGACATACTTGACGGTCAGATCATCTTCAGCGTCAGCGGCAAACGGTGTCAGCAGATAGACGCCTTCCGCCAGCTTGGTGTCAAAGCCTTCAACGGCCAGGATGCCGTCCATGCCGTCAACACCATAGAAGACCGGCTTGTAGCTCATGCTGTCAGCCTGAGTCAGGATCATGGATGCTTCAGTATAGTAGATCGGTAAGAAGACAACATCAGCACCGGCGGCCTGAGCGTTCTGCAGATAGGTACCGAATTCATTGGTACCGGTCTGGAAGGAGCCGACATAAACGACATTGAGGTTCTTGGCAGCGGCTTCTTCGGCAAACTTTTCATAGATGCCGGCTGAATAGTCGATGTCATCCTGATAGATTACGGCAATCTTGGTTCCCAGAGCCTTGTCAGCGATGTAATCAGCGGAAGCGATTCCCTGGTTGGGGTCGGTGAAGCACATCTGGAAGACGTTGCCATAGAAATTATTGTCAATGGAAATGGCTGTCGTTGAAGAGCCGGAAGGTGTGATCGCAAAGAGATTATCTTCGTCATACAGCGGAGCAACGGCAGCGCAGGGTTTGGAAGTGACGCACAGCAGGGAAACCTGCATGCCCCAGTCCTTCAGTGAGCCGTAACAGGAAATGGCCTGTTCGGGATCATGAGCATCGTCCAGGAAGTTCAGGTCAAACTTGACTGCGGTATCCAAGGCGTTGATTTCCTCAACGGCCAGCTTCACTGAGTCATAGACATCCTGTCCGTAAATAGCTGCCGGACCGGTCAACGGGCCGGAACCGCCGAGCTTGAAAGCAGTGGCCTTTTCACCACCGTTACCGCCGTTATTGCCGGAACAGCCAACCATGCCGAAGGCCAGTAATACGGCAAGCAGTAAAGTCAAAAGTTTCTTCATAATAGTCCTCCCTGAATATTAGTGTAATAAAAGTATTGTATATTCTTTCATTTACGTTTTCAATATTTTTTCATTATTCAGTTTATGCTTTTTCATTTCATGATATAATTTTCAACGCAGCATCCGCATTCACCCAATTCCGCTTCTGCGGTTTTGTGATAGAATAATAACTGCAGGAGGAATTTGCATGAAAGCCAAACAGGATTTCTTAATAAACTTCGGTTACTACGGCTGCATTGGCCTGATCATCTACATTTCATTCGCCTATCTGATGCCGGTGATGCTGCCGTTTGTCTTCGGATTCCTTTTTGCCACCATTGCCAACCGGATCACCAAGGGCCCCAAGACCTGGATGCTCATCATCCTGTATGTCGTGCTGGCCGTTGTGCTGGTCATCTTCTTCAGCGGTCTGTTCGGCATTCTGGTCGATTGGATCTATACGCTGCCTGCTCTTTACAACAACAGCATTGAGCCGCTGCTCAATCAGCTCTACGATCATCTGATGGAACTCAGCGATAACATCCCCTATGTGTCCGACCTGCTGGAGACCGGTTTCAGCGTTCTGAAGAGTTCTCTCGGTTCTCTGGTCTCCACCGTCCTTTCGCTGGTTACTACCGGAGTTACCAAGGTTCCAAACCTGCTGTTCAGCGTCATGATCTTCATCATCTCCTCATTCTATTTCATCATTGACTACGAAAAGGTCGACCTCTTTGTCAGCAAGCTCGGCTATCTGAAGGAATGGTCAAACAAGAAGATCTTCCTGCTGATCAGAAGCTATGGAATCATCATCCTGCTGACCTGCGTGGAGCTGACCATCGGCTTTCTGATCCTGGGCATCGGTTCACCTTTCACCCTGGGTCTGATCATCTCCCTGGTAGACATCATGCCGATCCTGGGCACCGGCACGGTTCTGATCCCCTGGGGCATCGTCTACCTGATCCTGGGCAACTGGAAGGGCATCGGCATTCTGGTACTTTACCTGATCATCACCGTCATCCGGCAGTTTGTGGAGCCCCGTCTGGTCGGTTCCAATCTGGGGCTGCCGCCGCTGGTCTCTCTGATCGTCATGGTGCTGGGTCTAAAGATCTTCGGTCTGTCCGGCATGATCGGGCTACCGCTGGTACTTAGTTATTTCCTCTATGCCGAGGAAAAGAAAAAGCAGGAAGCCGCGCCGCCCGCTCCGAAACCCAAAGCAGCAAAGTAATCAACCGCATAAACAGGGCCTGATCAAACGTCAGGCCTTTCTTTTGTTTATGATCTCATTTTCGCTGATCAGCTGCTCGGCGATGTCACACATGAACACCAGTCCCGGTTCACACTTCCGCTCAGGCACGTGGATCAGCGGTTTCAGCGAGCCGCAGTTGGTGCAGCCGTATTTCCCCCTGACCTGACTGAAGAGCTGAATGATCAGTTTCTTCAATTCGACGGAGTCATGACCGTGGCCGTTACGGGAATACATGATGCCCAGAACCGCCGCGATGCTGGCCAGGCCGCCGCACATCTCATTCTGCCAGCAGCCGCCGCTGAAGCTCGAAGCCGCATAGAACATTTCTTCAGGAAGACTCAGGCCATAATAATCGTTCATGGCCCGCATCATCGCTTCCGCGCAGCTGTAGTTATGACCATTTCCCGGGTAATAATACCTTATCAGTTCGTCTCTCAGCATTTTCCTTACCCCTTTCTGTCTGAAAGTAAATCCTCCTGCCGCGGCAGGAGGATTGTCGTCTTGTTTACTTGCTGATGATGACCTTGTCTTCATCTACCGTAATGGTGGAATTGAAGAACTCGCTCATCAGATCGATCATGTAGCTGACATCCTTGGCGCCGGCCGTCTCGTAGCAGGAATGCATGGCCAGCTGCGGCAGACCGATGTCGGAAGCCATGATCGGCAAGGTCACGGAACTGATCGCCGTCTGCGTGCCGCCGCCCCGGCTTCCCGATTTGTTGGCAAACATCTGGTAGGGGACACCGGACCGGTCAGCCAGCTGCTTGACGACACCCCAGGAGGTGCTGTCATTGATATAGCTCATGCGGGCAGCCGTCTTGATGACCACACCCTGATTGAGGTAGACCGCATTGACGCCGTCATAGAGTTCAGGATGATTGGGATGAACGGCATGGCCATTGTCAGCGCTGAGCAGGAAGGAGTTGGCCAGCACGGCCTTGACATCGTTGCGGGAGTAGTAGAAGCAGGCAAAGATGCGTTCGATGGTATCCGCCAGGAAACTGGAAGCCATGCCCTGTCTGGTCATTGAACCGACTTCCTCATTATCGAAGATGCCGATGACATTGATGGAGTTGTTGCTGTAGGAATTGAGGAAGGCTTCGGTTGAGGTAAAGACGCTTTCCAGATTATCGATGCGCTGACCGGAGACAAACTGTTCGCTGCTGCCCCAGAGTCTGGCCTTTTCCTGATTGTAGAGGTAAAGCTCGTGGCCCATGATGTTGTCGCGGTCGCAGCCCAGCTTCTCACAGATCAGGTTCTCCAGATACTTTTCGTTATCCCTGTCATCGACCATCGGTACCAGGTCGATCTGTTCGTTCCACTTATAGCCGTTATTGATCTCGCGGTTCTGGTGAATGGCCACATTGGGAATGATGACACTCTCTTCAGCGAAGTCAACCAGGCGGTTGACCAGCACGCCGTTTTCCTTGACGGTTACCCGACCGGCAATGGACAGCGGTCTGTCCAGCCAGGTAGCCAGGATAGCCCCGCCGTAGACTTCCACGCCCAATTTCCCATAATGAGCGTCTTTGATGGCCGGGATTGGCTTGATACGCAGAGCCGGGGAATCAGAGTGGGAAGCCACGATGTTGACGGACTTGACATTGATCATCTCCGGGATCTTGAAGGCGATCAGACTGCTCTGATTTCTTACCACATAATAGAACCGGTTGTTCTCCAGATTCCAGGTTGCATTCTCTCTGAGCTTGATGAAACCGGCGTCGTTCAGTTTTCTTTCAACTTCAGCGACGGCATGGAAAGGTGAGTGTGAATTGTTCAGGAACTCGACAAAATTACTCGCATTACTCATTTGAAATAGTCTCCCTCTTCTTGCAGATCAACAGACCGTCACCTATCTTCAGATATTCGCTTTCATAGGCCGGGTCTGACAGCATTTCCTCACGGAAATTTCTTAGTTTTGTTACCAGCGGACGCAGCCGCCTCTTGATCTTCCTCTGCGGGTCATCAAGGATCCCGTAAAGGTAGACGTCATCTACGATTATTATACCATCATCGGTCAGATTGTCCCGATAGATTTTATACAGCTCTTCATTATGCGCCTTGGGCCCATCCAGAAACAGGCACTGAAACTTCTCATCCAGATGATAGGTGCGGGCATCGGCATTGATCGCCGTGATCCGGTCCTCCAGATTGGCTCTTGCGATGTTTTCCACCGCCTTACGGTAGCGTTCGGGATCGTTTTCCAGCGTGACGATCCGCAGGCCTTCAACAAAGCTGGCAAAGACGATGCTGCTGTAGCCCACCGCCGTACCGATCTCCAGCATGCTGGTGACCTGACTGTCCCGCAGAAACCGCTTGACGTAATCAATTCCCTCATCCGCCATGATTGGCACGCCGTCCTGCAGCGCCTGGTTTTTTATCTGTTCAATAAGTTCCTCATTCATGCTTTATCCTCAGGTAAGAACCATTATAGCACAACACCAAAGCCGCATGAATTGCCGGTTACCGCCTGCACGGCATTAATGTAAGGGCCTACATTGGAAAAGCGGGTGAAATATTGAAGGCAACTGTTCAAAAACACTTTATTTTTTAGCAGTGATGATGATAAAATGTTAAGTGTTTAAGCTATATAGGTAGGTGTATTTATGAGTTACGATGATTTAGATTTAAGTTTTGAGCACAAGGAAAAACTGGTGCAACAGGCTAAGGAACTTGCCGAAAGCGAGACCGTTACCAACGCTCTCTCCAAGGTCAATGCTCTCCGTAGAAAGTGGAAAAGAAAT
>JAEEHC010000063.1 GCA_016280635.1 Erysipelotrichaceae bacterium | reverse complement strand
TTTATGAGTTACGATGATTTAGATTTAAGTTTTGAGCACAAGGAAAAACTGGTGCAACAGGCTAAGGAACTTGCCGAAAGCGAGACCGTTACCAACGCTCTCTCCAAGGTCAATGCTCTCCGTAGAAAGTGGAAAAGAAATGACGAATATGAATCAAACTACGAAGAAGAGCTCTACGGCAAGTTTGATTCGTACTTACAGTCTATCCTGGCAAAGAGCGCTGAGCTGAACAAGTCAGCCGCTGAAACCAAAGCAACCATCATTGAAGAAGCCAAGAAGCTGCTGGAAGCTACCAGCATGAAGAAGGCTACCGAAGAAATGAACGACCTCATGGATCAGTGGAAGGCTGCCGGCATGACCGACAAGGAAACTGATGACAACTTATGGGAACAGTTCAAGGAAGTCAGAAACGAATTCTCCAACAAGAGAAAGGAATACTACAAGAACCTGACCGAAAGATTTGCTGCCAGCAAGGCTGTTAAGGAAGAACTGATTGCCAAGACCAAGGAACTGGCTCAGTCCACCGATTTCCGCAAGGGCGGCAATGACATGAATGCCTTAATGGATCAGTGGAAAGCTGCCGGCAGTGCCGGAAGAGATTACGACGATGATCTCTGGAAGCAGTTCTCCGCTGCCAGAAACGAATTCTATGCCAACAGAAAAGCTCACTATGCTCAGCTCGAAGAGACTTACAAGGAAAGAGTTGCCAAGAAGCAGGAACTGCTTGCCGAAGCCAAGATGTGCGTTGCTCAGAGCGGCTTCTCCGACGAGATGGTCGAAAGAGTCAAGGGCTTAAGAGCCAGATGGAAAGAAGTAGGTTTCTGCGGTAAGGACAACGAAGAAGATCTGTGGCAGCAGTTCAACGAAGCCGTCAACAACTTCTTCAATAACATGAAGTACTACCGTTAATCCAGTTTATCTCTACAGAAACGTTAAACCGAAATCCCGGATCTACCGGGATTTCTTTTGTTCTTATCTGTCCGACTCATATATAATATTTATTGAAGGGTTTTACCGCCGCGCCCAGGCGGAAAAGGAAAGAGGAGATTGCCATGTTCTGGAAGATATTGAAAATTGAACCGACAACCGACCGCAAGGCCATCCGAGATGCTTACCGCACCCTGCTGTCCGATACTAACCCGGAAGATAAGCCGGAAGAATTCAAGCAGCTCAGGGAAGCTTATGAGCAGGCCATGGCCTATGCCGAAGAACACCAGGAAAACCGGGAAAAGACGCCCGTCGAATTATGGCAGGACGAACTCTCGGCTCTTTACGATGACTTCCAGAGACGCATCCGGCTGAGCGAATGGCAGAAACTGCTCAATGAGAAGGTCTGCCTTTCCATCGATACCCGCATGGAATGCGAGGAAGCTCTGCTTAAATTCCTGATGGATACCTACCTGCTTCCTCATGAAGTCTGGGTCTATCTGGACTCGCAGTTTTCCTGGAAGGACCGCGTTGAGGAACTTTATGAAAAGTATCCTCGAGACTTCATCGACTATGTCATCATCAATGGCATCAACTTTGACGATGCCCTTCCGCTGGACATGTTCAAGCCGGGCGTGGATGGAGAAGCCTGTCAGAAATACATCAACCTCTATTTTCAGATTTTCGAAAACGAAGACCATAAGAAGGGAAAGGAAGCCGGCTGGCAGATGCTTGCGCTTCCGGAAAGCCATCCCTACGGCATCGCCCGGATGCTGACGGTCCGGATCGAAGAGGGCGATGAGACGGCACTTGACGAACTCATCGAACTGCAGAAGCAGTATCCCGGAAACCTGCACATCGGCAATCTGCTGGCCCGCTATCTTCTTAATGGCGAACGTTATGAAGAATGCCTTACGCTTACTGAACAGCTGGAAAAGGAAGAGCCTGACAATGTCATGATCCGCTGGTACAAGGCTCATTGCCTGTTTGCCAACGGCAAGCATCATGATGCCATCGAGATCCTCAACAGCCTGCTCAGGGAAAACGGTGCCAATGCCCAGATGCAGTATGACATCAACCGAAAGCGGCAGGAATGGAACGAGACCTACATCAAGGAACTCGAGCAGAAACTGGCCGAAAACCCAAAGGACAATGACGTGCTTTCCGATCTTGGCTGGGCTTATCTGGAAAATGAAATGAAGGAAGAGGCCAGAAAGACCATCACAGCCATCAGCGAGGATTATGAAGACCGCTTTGACTACTACAACATAAACAGTGCCCTGGTAATTGATAACGATCAGTTTGAAAAGGCCATCCCGCTATTGGAAAAACTGGTTGAAGTTGCCACCCAGCTGCCGGAGGATACCGAAAAGAACAAGACCCGTAAGAGGAGAATCGGTGAGATATGGATGCGCATCGGTTATTGCCATTTCCGCCTCAACGATCAGCAGAAGGCCAGGGAAGCCTTTGGCAAGGCCCTGCAGTATCCGCATCACAAAGCTGAAGCTCTTACCCATCTGGCCCAGATCTCCCTCAACAATCATGAATATGAAAGTGCTGCCGACTATTGTCAGCAGCTGATCAGGGAGTATCCAGCCGGTTATCAGGGATATCTGATGCTGGCTTTGGCCCTGTTCCACCAGCGCAATGACCGGGAAGCCTACAACGCCGTCAACCACGCTCTGGATCTCTGCCGCACCGACATCACGATCTATACCCTGAGAGCCCGGATCATGATAAGAAACGACGGCCTGGACGGTGCCAGAGAGATCATCGATTTCCTGTTGAAAAACGATCTGCAGAACGATCCCTCCGTCCTGTTCATTCAGGGCCTTCTCAAGGAAGAGGAAAAGGATCCTCAGGCTGCCATGGAATTCTATGAGAAGTCCCTGCAGGCCACCAACGGTGAAGAAGACAACTACGAATTCGGTGCCGAACTGCTTTATAACTATCTCTGCCTGAAGGGCAAGACACTCGATGCCACCAAGAAGGAAGACCAGCAGCAGCTTCTGGAACTCTGCGACCGCGGTCTGAAGTGCCATGAAAAGCACTATGGCTTACTGGACTATAAGGCCTGGGTATTAATGCGCATGAAGGATTACCCGAAGGCCAGGGAGATCTATCTGAAGCTCTTGGAATACCCTCATCATCAGGGCAGTGTGGAATACGAACTGGGACGCATTGAATATCAGGATCTGGAAAAGAATGCCGATAAGGCGCTGGACTATTTCCTGAAGGCCATTGAAAGAGGCAGCGGTCCCTCCAGCTACTTCTATGCCGGCATGTGCTATCTATACATGTTCCGCTTTGACGAAGCTGAACAGCAGTTCCTCACCCTCAAGCAGCTGGAACCCGAAGAGGTCGACGCACCTTACCGCCTGAGTTTTGTCTACGCCATGAAGGGTGATCTGGAAAAGGCTCTTGAACAGGCTGATGAAGCCATCGCTAACGCGGAAAAGACCAATGCCAACCGTCCCCAGCAATACTATGCCCGCAAGGCGGTCATCCTGAGAAAGATGCGGCGCTTTGATGAGGCCATTGAAACCATCCAGACAGCCATGAGCAAGTACGACTACCCCTTCGGCAACCGGATCATCTTCCAGATCTATGCTCAGTCCGGCCGCTTTGACAAGGCAGAAGAGCACCTGAAGCGCTGGGCCAAGAAAGACAGGACCAACCAGAACATGCACGACAGCCAGGTTCAGCTGCGGATGTACCGCAATGACTTCCGCGCCGCCAACCTGTACATGATGCTGCACGCCGACCACCTTGATCAGGACCGGCTGCTGGAACTGAACCAGATCTTCTCCCAGGCCAAGGAAGACTACAAGGCTCAGGTCAGAAACACGGAGAAATGGCTGAAGCATCGCCGGGAAAACAGCGGCAATGACCTGTCCCGGCTGGAAGGCACCCTCTCTCAGGCTTATTGGAACGCCGGGGACAAAGAAAATGCCCGTCTCCACGCTCTGGAAGCGCTGAAGGAGATCGACCAGAAGCTGACGGAATTTGAACCGGAAAGGCTGCTGTTTCTGGCCCGCAAGATCCGCATTCTGGCCTTATTGGGCAAAAAGGAAGAAATGAACCAGCTGATCGAAGAATGCCGCAGAACACCCCTGTGTGATTTCTGCCCCGAACACCGCTGCAAGGATGTTGACATCTTCACCATGGAAGCCTACGAGATCCTTGGCGAAGATCAGAAGGCCTACGAACTGGCCCGCGAAGGCCATGAAGGCTATCCTGATGAAGAAGACTTCATCATGGCCTTGAACCGGCTGAAAAAGAAAGTGAAATAAGAGAATGATTATTGGAATCGATCTGGGAACGACAAACTCTCTGGCAGCCTGTTTCCGCAACGGAAAGGCTGAACTGATTCCCAACCGTCTGAATCAGAAACTGACGCCCTCAGTCGTCGCCGTCGATGAGCAGGGTCAGATCCTGATCGGTGAGACGGCCAGAGAATACGGATATCTGCACCCGCAGGCCATGGCCCGCCTCTTTAAGCGCACCATGGGGACTGACAGAATCTATCATCTTAACGATACCGAGCTTTCCAGCGAAGAACTCTCTGCCCTCATTCTGCGCTCTTTGAAGGAGGACGCAGAAACCTATCTGGGAGAAAAGGTTGAAGAAGCCGTCATTTCCGTACCCGCCTATTTCAACGACCACCAGCGTAAGGCCACCAAGCAGGCCGGGGAAATGGCCGGGCTGAAGGTCAACCGCATCATCAATGAGCCCACGGCCAGCGCTCTGGCCTATGGGGTCGGGGAAATGGGAGACAGTGAATGCTGCATGGTGCTGGATTTGGGCGGCGGTACCTTTGATGTCACCATTCTGGAATACTATCACAACATCATGGAGGTCTATGCCGTTGCCGGCGACAACCAGCTGGGCGGCGAAGACTTCACCATGACCTTAATGGAAATGTTTTTGCAGCGCAATGGCCTTGACGAGTCTGACCTGTCACTACGGGAACTCGGCGACCTGTATAAGGCGGCCGAGCAATGCAAGTGCTCATTCTCGTCCCAAAGCAGCGCCTTCATTTCCGTAATGCTGCAGGGCCGGCCGATCAGCGAGGAATTCACTCTTGATGAGTTTGCTGAAAACTGCATTCCCTTAATGGACCGGCTGCGCAAGCCAATCGAGAAGAGCCTGCGCGACGCCAAGATCACCCTGTTTGACCTTAGCCGCATCATTCTGGTCGGCGGGGCAACCCGGTTGCCAACCATCCGCAGCTATGTGCAGGAAATGACCGGAATCTTTCCGGACTATTATGTTGATCCTGACACCTCGGTAGCTCAGGGAGCCGCCATCGCGGCAGCCATGAAAGAAAGAAACGAAGACATCGAAGAGATCATTCTGACCGATGTCTGCCCCTTTACCCTAGGTACTGAAGTCATCAGTGACAGCGGCCGGTTTGATGAGGAACTGCGCTATCTGCCGATCATTGAGCGCAATACCGTCATTCCGGTCAGCCGTACCGAAAGAGTCTATACTGCCCATGACAATCAAAAGGAAGTTACGGTGCGGATCCTGCAGGGAGAAAGCCGGCTGCCGCGGGCCAATCTTCTGATCGGCTGGCTGAATTTGGAAGTGCCGGTTGGCCCTAAGGGGCAGGAAGCCATCGACATCACCTATACCTATGATGTCAACTCTCTGCTGGAAGTACGGGCCAAGGTCGTTTCCACCGGGCTGGAAAAGAGTGTCGTCATTCAAAACGACGAAAACAAGCTGAGCGATGAAGAGGTAAAAGAGAGGCTGGAAAAGCTCTCCTACCTGCGCCAGAATCCCCGGGAGGAAGAAGCAAACATGTATGCCATCTTCCGGGCCAATCGCCTTTATGAATCCGCTGAGGGTTCTGACCGCCAGCGAATCGAAAAGGAAATGGCTGATTTTGAGAGAGTCATGGACCAGGGTACCCGGCTGCAGGTGGAAAAGCAGCGCCAGCAGCTGATGCAGGTTCTGGACGAATTGGAAAACCAAGGCAATGTTCTGCTGTCCTGAATCGTAAACTGGCAATACAAGCTGCGTTCTTTCATGAGCAATGAACAAAACGCAGCCTTTTCTTTTCGCTATAGTGAACCTCCCATAAACTAAAGATTTATGGGCTTCTTAAGAAGTTTGATATTTAAGCTTTGTTCACCTGACAATAGTTAGTGTACTATGATCAGGCTATCCTTATTCTTAACGGGCTGTCCACTTGCCCTCTACTGTATAGAGCCGTTAAGCTCACAACACTACTTTTCTTAAGTATATTCAATGCTCCATTAATGTCCGCATTGATACACATGCCATTCGAGGTCTTATACAGGCCTCTTTTTACTCTTGAACCGGAGAATACATGTTCCCTTGTATCATCATCGTTGTATACAGGTATATCATCTCTGTCAAAGAAGGATGCTTTGCTTGTATATGATTCTTCCTGTTTTATCAGATTGACACCATAGTAATCGCAAAGATATCCAAGCTTGTCTTTCAGTCTTCCAAAAGGTATGTTCACAAAGTTCTGATTGTTTCTTCTTCCGATATCACTTTCTTTCTGTAATGTAGGATCATATCCGATAACGATATTACCGATATTATTATCTAAGCAGTAATTGATGATATGTCTGGCACATTTACTTATGTAATCGTTGATACGATTGTTTCTGTTTCTCTCAAGAGAAGACTGCTGCTTAGTCTTGTTAAGTATCCTTTGCTTGTCCTTGATTGACTGTAACCTTGAATTGTTCTTGTTGTACCACTGATTGATGCTCTTGAGTCTTCTTCCATCTAAGATGAAGCTTCTCCCTTCACTTGTGACACATGTTGCGAAATTATTGATCCCTACATCGATGGATATTGCCTTG
>JAEEHC010000062.1 GCA_016280635.1 Erysipelotrichaceae bacterium | reverse complement strand
TGGAGGAAGTCTGACCTAAGGCACACAGTGAGTTGGTCTTGACGGTCTGGCTCAGTTCTTCCAGTTCGTCAAAGTCCTTCATCGTACCCTTGCCTTCGGTAATGCGGGTCAGGATCTCCAGCATTCTCTTGGTGCCGATACGGCAGGGCGTACACTTGCCGCAGGATTCATCGCAGATGAATTCCATGTAGAACTTGGCAACGTCGACCATGCAGTTGTCCTCGTCCATGACGATGGCACCGCCGGAACCCATCATTGATCCCTTGGCTACCAGGTTATCGAAATCGATCGGTTCATCGAGATATTCTTCGGTTAAGCAGCCGCCGGAGGGACCGCCGGTCTGAATGGCCTTGAACTTCTTGCCGTTGGGAATGCCGCCGCCGATGTCATAGATCAGTTCTCTTAAGGTCGTGCCCATCGGAACTTCGACCAGACCGACGTTATTGACCTTACCCCCTAAAGCGAAGACCTTGGTTCCCTTGGACTTTTCGGTTCCGACGGAAGCGAAGGCTTCAGCGCCGTTTCTCAGAATGTAGGGAACGCAGGCCAGCGTTTCAACGTTGTTAACGCAGGTCGGCTTGCCCCATAAGCCCTTGACGGCCGGGAATGGCGGTCTCGGTCTGGGCATGCCGCGCTTGCCTTCAATGGAGTTCAGCAGAGCGGTTTCCTCGCCGCATACGAAGGCGCCGGCACCTAAGCGGATGTGACATCTGAAGGAGAAGTCAGTGCCGAGGATGTGGTCGCCCAGCAAGCCTTCCTTGGTCGCCTGTTCAATGGCGATCTTCAGACGGTGAACAGCGATCGGATATTCAGCACGGACATAGAAATAACCTTCGGAAGCGCCAAAGGCATAACCGGCGATGACCATGCCTTCGATGACAGCCAGGGGGTTTCCTTCGAGGATGGAACGGTCCATGAATGCGCCCGGGTCACCCTCGTCACCGTTACAGACAACGTATTTCTGATCAGCGTCAACGTTTAAGGCAAACTGCCACTTACGGCCGGTCGGGAATCCGCCACCGCCACGGCCTCTTAAGCCGGACTTGGTGACTTCATCGACAACTTCCTGTCTGGTCATGGTCAGAGCTCTTCTTAAGCCTTCATAAGCACCCATGCCCAGAGCTTCATTGATGTCCTCAGGATTGATGACACCGCAGCCGTGTAAGGCGATGCGTTTCTGTTTCTTATAGAAGTTGATCTCATCCTGCTTGCTAACCTTGGCCTTGGTTACCGGATCAACATATAAAAGGCGTTCAACTACAGTATTGTTTTGAATATCGGATTCAACGATTTCCTCAACATCTTCGATCTTGACCATCCGGTAAAGCGTGTCTTCCGGATAGATCTTGACGAAGGGGCCCTGAGAACAGAAACCGAAGCAGCCGACCTGATTGACGGTTGCTCTGTCTTCCAGGCCTTTTTCCTTCAGGACTTCAATGAATCTCTCTCTGATCTCAGCGGAATGGCTGGAAAGACAGCCGGTACCACCGCATAAGACGATGTGACGTCTGCCATCGGAACCATTGATCTTGGTCTCCAGAGCGGCCGTACACTGGGCCTTGCGGGTATTTAATTCTTCTACCGTCCTAATCATGCTGCACCTCCCTCAGCGCGCAGATCATCAACGATCTTCTTAACCTGGTCGACCGTCATTTTGGGATGGACCTGACCGTTAATGCTGACTGCAGGAGCGATGCCGCAGGCACCGATGCAGCGTAAGGCATCGAGAGTAAACAGGCCATCTTCGGAGGTCTCACCCGGTTTGATGCCGAGTACTTCAGAGAACTTGTCGATGATCTGCTGGGCGCCCTTGACGTAGCAGGCCGTACCTAAGCAGCAACCGACGATGTACTTTCCCTTTGGAGTCAGGGAGAAGAATGAATAGAAGGTTACGACACCGTAGATTTCGGCAACCGAAATGCCGGTTCTTGCAGATACCAGTTCCTGAACTTCCAGAGGAATGTAGCCGTATTCGTTCTGGATGTCACTTAAGATCATCATTAACGGCGTCTTTTCATCCGTGTAGCGATCGCAGATTTCCAGGATCTTAGCAACTGCACTTGTACTAAGTTTTGCCATAAATAATTCCTTTCTACATATGCGCAATAATACATTCTTATTATAGAAAAAAACGCTTCCAAATGAAAGCCCATTCACCCTTCCGTTATTCATATCGGCCCCTACTTCACCATGGGAGTTTAAACATTTGAATGAACCGCTCTTGTTTTGTTCAAAATCAAAAGAAAACACTCCCGTTAAAGAGTTATGACCTTTGCCGAAAGTGCTTTAACTTCATCAAGAGAATGAGTGGATATCAACGCCGGTTTGTTCTGCCGTCTGATTATTGAGGCTGCCTTTTCAACCAGCTTGCCGTCCATGCCCTTAAATGGCTCATCCATCAAAAGCATCTTACTGTCAAAAAGCAGGCATCTTATCAGGGCTACCCGGCGCGCCATGCCGCCGGAGAGTTCGCTGATCTTCAGGGAGCCGTCGATTTCCAGTTCTTCAAGCAGCTGTTCCATCTCTTTTCTTCTTTCGCTGACCAGCAGGATGTTTTCTCTTACATTCAGCCAGGGCAGCAGGCGGTCTTCCTGGAACATGAAAGAGATCTTTTCGGGCTTTGAGTCAACCGAGCCCTTTTGCGGTTCCAGCAGCCCGGCAATGAGCTTCAGAAGCGTCGTCTTGCCAATGCCGCTTTCCCCCATCAGGCAGGTTATGCCTTCCCCGATTTCCAGATTCAGGCCTTTGAAGACCGGTTTGTTCTCATAGCTGAACCACAGATCATTTACCTTCATAACCGACACCTCTGAAAAGCAGCTTTCTTATCAGCTTTTCAATCAGCATGCTCAGACTTACCACTACTGCCGTCCAGGCAAACAGATCCGGAGTTTCCAGATACAGCTTTGAGTAATAAAGATTTGAGCCGATGGCCAGAGCCGGCTGGGCCAGTACTTCGGCGGCAATTCCGCTCTTCCAGGCCAGACCCATGGCGCTCAGACAGCCCGACAGAAACCCCGGAAAGGCTGAGGGAACATAAATGTAGCGGAACCGTTTCCATTTACTGAGCCGGTAGGCAGCAGCCATTTCCAGAAGATCCCTGTCAGTAGCGCGATACTGAGCCGTGATGTTCTCCCAGACTACCGGAACGACCATCAGCATGGCCATCAGAACGGGAACATTGCTCTTACCCATCCACAATAGGGCCAGAATGATGAAACTGGCGACCGGAGTAGCTCTTATTGTTCTGATAACCGGAGAAATCAGGCTGTCGGCCAGAAAACTCCCGCAGGTCACAACCGCCAGAATGACGGCAGTTAAAACGCCCAGGCAGTATCCGGTGATTACCCTGATGATCGTGGTCAGCGTGTTAAGCCAGAACTTTGGCTGAACAGCCAGAGCTCCCATTGCCCTGACAACGGCCAAAGGGCCGGGGAGGATCAGTTCCTTTCCGACCTTAAGAGCGCACAGCTGCCATATCAGCAGCCAGAACGCCAGTGATAATAATCTTATGAGGTGCTTATTCGCCCGGATAGAAGTCATCGCCAGGCAACTTTCCACCGATTGACTGCGGGTTAGCCTCAAACAGGACCTTATAGTAACCTTCAATTGCGGCTCTGATGTCCTTGCCGGCAACAAAGATCAGGTTGGCATCAGGAATGGCCTTGGCCGCGATGGCGGCAGCGGGAACGATTTCAAACTTCTCGCATAACTGGGCGGCTTCCTGAACATTGGCCTTTACATAACTGATGGATTCCTCATATTCCTTAAGGAACTGCTCAACGGCCTGCTTATTCTGCTGATAGTACTCGCTTCTGACGGCAACACATCCCATGGTAAGAACACTGCCGTTGTTCAGGGCGTCCCACTCCTTGGAAAGATCGACAGCAGAACGCATGTCCTTGTTCTTGGTCAGCACGGTCGTGGCAGCCGGTACCGGCAGCATGCATACCTCAATGTCCCCGGCAGCTGCCTTGGTCGTCAGTTCGGCGCTGTCGCGGAATTCAATCTGATAATCTTCCCCTTCCTTCAGACCGTTGTTTTCAAGGATGTATCTGAGAACGTATTCCGGGTTGGATCCCTGCCCGACAGCATAGATCGTTTTTCCCTTCAGATCGGCGATGCTGCTGACGGTATTGCCCTTTTCCAGTATGTAGAGAACACCGGCAGTATTAAGGGCGATCAGCTTTACGCCGCCGTCAGTCTTATTGTAAAGAGAACTGGCAACATTTGTCGGTAAGGCGGCCATGTCCAGTTCGCCGGAAGCCAGCATAGAGACCATGGCGGTTGCTTCGGCCTCTACCTTGACATCATACTTATTTAAGGTCTCACCCTTCTCATTCTTTTCCAACAGATAGCTGGCACCAATGCCGGTAGGGCCCTTTAAAACGCCCAGCCTGACTTCATAACTGACCGGATCGGGTTTCTTTGGCGTGCATCCGGCCAATAAGGTCAGAGTCATCAATAATGCGGTAAGTGATAATATAAGTCTTTTCATATATAGCCTTTCTACTGACTTTTCTTCAAAGCCTGATAATTGATTAAGGTGATGTTGCGGCCGTTTCGGCTGATGACTCCCCGCTCTTGAAGATCATCAAGGGCCCTGTAGAGTGAGCTGCGGCCCATGTTGAGATATTTGGCCAGTTCACTGTATGAGACCTCCAGGCGGAACTTTTCGCCAAACCGGCTGGCTGCGTTAAGCAGATATCCGGTAAGACTGTTATGGCTGGAAGTGGAAGCCAGCAGGTTGATCTTGCGGTTGAGAAAGCGGATGCGTTCGGACTGAAAGCAGACATAGTTCATCGCAAAATTGGGATAATCACGGATGCACTCCTCAATAAGGTCTTCATCAAACAAGATGATCTTGAGGTCGGTTACCGCGGTGATCTCGCTGACATATTCGTCAGACCTGTTGAACAGGGCAGCAATTCCGAAAAAACTGCCTTCATCAAGCCGGCGCATCGGCAGACTGTTCTGTCCTTCCTTCTGAAGCGTCACGGTTGCCTTACCCTTCATTATGTAGGCCAGACAGCGGTTATACTGGCGGGGATCAAAGACCGTCTCACCGCGCTTATAGTGGCGTAAGACGGTTCTATCATCCTTAAGGATGGCCATAACTTTCTGATGGTCCATGTTTTCAAACATGGAAGCCATGATGATCTGATTTAAATGTTTTCTACTTATTTCCTCTATTAACATAGCCTATTCTGTACCATTTGAAACAATTTCGTCCTCATTATGTGCACATTATCATGAAATGTCAATCATAATGCCCTGCTCATTAGTAAATATTTCCGGTATATGAATATCGTCTTATTATCGGGACAAAAAAAGGGGGCCGGATTCTCATCCGGCGCCCTCATTTCGGTACAATTATGTCTTATTGGCTGTTTCCAAATATATGCAGTACCTGCTCACACCCGTACAGCATTTCCGTCAGCAGCGCTCTGGTTCCCTTGGTAGAGGGAGCAAACTGAGTTCCGGTGATACTGTCGATCAGACCGTTATTGTAGCACCAGATGACCGCTTTCTGGTTATTTGCTGACAGACTAGCCAGATCGGTGTATGGGCAGCTCATGCCGGTCACCTTGGGCTGTCCGGCCATCTTCCAGACCATGATCGCCAGCTGTGCTCTGGTAATGTTGCCATTGGGGGCAAAGGTCGTGGCGCTGGTTCCGTTGACGATCTTCTGGTTATAGCACCAGATGATGCCTTTCTTGTTATTGGCTGAGAGGCCGCCCAGATCGGTAAATGGACAGCTCATGCCGGCAGTCGATGGTTTATGGTTCATCTTCCAGAGCATGATGCAGAACTGGGTTCTGGTGCAGTAGCCGCCAAGTCCGAACAGGGTATGGTCAGAGGACAGGCCATTGACAATGCCGTTATTGTAGGCCCAGGCGACATGTACAAAGTCTTCCGTTTCTTCCGGTACATCGACAAAGGGATTCCTCATCAGCGAGTGTACTTCAGAATAATCGCTCCAGCGTCCCTGTGCCTCGCTTCTGACCCGGTAGTAGTAAGTCCTGCCCATCCAGGTTGCGGATTCATCAAGATAGCTGGTCTCGGTCTGCTCATCGGTAAGCGTCTGCCAGTTCTCCCCGTCTTCTGAGACCTGGATCTCATATCTCTCCGCGAATACGCTGCCAGCATAGTTTACGATTATGCCCTGGTCAGTTCCGCCGTTTTCCAGCGAGGTGATGACTACCGTCTCCTTCAGGACGACCCGGAAGCGGGCGGTATAACTGGCCGGTCCGCTGACTGCCGTCAATTGCGGATACCAGCCGATGAATTCATATTCGTCGCCTTCTTCCCCCGGCCTGGTCGGCATCGGTCCGCTGTAGACCGGCATCTCGCCATAACTGACCATTCCGCTCTGCAGCAGTTCACCATCATAGTTGAAGAACTCGATCAGATACTTTCTGACCTGTGAGTCATAGGTTGCGGTATAGGTCTTGTCAGTCGTAACCGCGGCGATTGCCGGACTCCAACCGGAGAAGGTGTATTCATACTGATCCGTTGAAGGCTTGCCTGGCGTCGGTCCGGTATAAGATGGGGTCGATCCGTAGGCGACCTGAAGGCTCTGCAGCAGGCTGCCGTCGTAGTTGACAAATCTGATGGTATATTTTCGTACAGTGGATGAATAGGTGGCCGTGTAGGTTTTGTCAGATGTTACTGCCGTCACCGTCGGACTCCAGCCGGTGAAGGTGTAGTCATATTGGGCTGATGAAGGCCGTACAGGCGTGGCTCCGCTATAGAAAGGTGTCTGTCCATAGGCGACCTGGTCAGTTCTGAGAACCGTGCCGTCATAGTTCTTCCAGGTAATGGTGTACTTATTGACGGTCTGATTATAGGTAGCCGTATAGGTAGCGTTGGCGCTTGCCGGAACGATTGACGGGCTCCAGCCGGCAAAGCTGTAGGTGTACTGAGCCGTTGCTGCTCTAGTAGGAGTAGACCCGGTATAGACCGGCGTCTGACCGGATGCTACCTGTAAGCTCTGTAAGAGGCTGCCGTCATAATTGACGAACCGGATCTCATACATCTGCACGACCCTGGTGATGGCCTTGATCCGGACGGTACAGGACAGAGTCGAACAGAGATCCTGCCAGCTGCTGCCGTTGGAACTGATATAACTCAGGTCGTTGCTGACGTCGTTGTAGATGGAACAGGTCAGACCGGTTTCATTATCAAAAACCTGTGACGAATTCGTATCTACCCACAGTTTGACATTGCTGGAATTGGTGAATTTGATGATGACTGAATACTTCTGGTTTTTGGTGAGGTTCACCGTCTCATTCAGCTTGATCAGGTGATAGCCGGCATCGCTGACATGTCCGCTCTGTTCAACAGCCAGATTTCCTGACCTCGGAAGACCGGAAACATTAGTATAGATGTAGACAGTATAGTCCATGTCTGCCTGCGCAGTAATGAAGCCGACATCCGTAAGGACTTCATTATTGTACTTTGCCGTATAGATATTGGACTGATAGGCGGTTGTTGAAGGCATTGTTACCGATGCCAGCAG
Source organism: Erysipelotrichaceae bacterium (assembly GCA_016280635.1). GTDB lineage: Bacteria > Bacillota_I > Bacilli_A > Erysipelotrichales > Erysipelotrichaceae > UBA1783. Next base: position 39,226 of record JAEEHC010000062.1, on the reverse strand, counting down.
CATGCTGCCATCATACTGATACAGATTTGAAGTTGTGGAAGCGTATGACGCATCAGTTTCGACCTCAAAGAAGACAGCAATGTTATCCTTAATGCTGGGATCTTCATAGGAGATCCAGAAATAACCGCCGTTACCCCAGCCAGTGCCCCAGCTGTTCTTGATCAGCCAGGCGCCCTTTGAGCTAGGCCGGGCAGAAGAATTGAAATTTGAGACTGCATAGTTATCGTCCCAGCCCACCAGCGTAACAGCGTGGTTGGTACTATCAGTTGCGTTCTGATAGTAAGAATAGGTATTGCTATTATAATAGGCATCGTTGTGGTAATAGGAAGTCGCCAGCGCGCCATAGTCAAGCAAGGTCTGCTTGATGACATCCTTTTCCGACATGTTCAGCCATCTTGCCGACCTGAGCCGGTAGGTGGTATTGTAGCAGGCTGCTGAAGTGCCGCTGGAAACATAGGAAGCGGCATTCCCATATGGATAGGAACTTTCGTTGGACAGGCCGATACCACTGGCCAGAGCCAATGTGGCCCAGCGGCTGTTGCCGCCCATGTCAAGGGTGTCACGGGGGGAAGATGTCTGGTTGCCGTCATTAGTGATCAGACTAAGCTGATCAGCCTTCTGATAGCAGTTATACCAGAAATAAGCCAGCTGAAGCTCAGCCAGGTCAGTTGTCGTCCCATATTTCTTCTTGATGCCGCTTTCCGCTGACGCCATGGCCGCGAAAGTCCAGCAGGTGCCGTAGGGATTCTGATTCTTGACACTGGTAACATAGCCATTACTGACCAGTGAGTAGCTGGAGGCCAGATATTCAACTCCCTGAGGGGTGGCATTTTGGTGAAGCAGCTGGCTGTTGTCAATGCCGTCATCAATATAGGCATAGGCATAGCCGTCCTCAGGGTCACTGCCTCTTCTTCGGTACTCTCCTTCTTCCAGCACCAGTCCCGGTATTTCAGTGAGCAGGTCTTTGTCAAGATCCCGCGCCTTAGCTGTAGTGATCATGGCCTGAGATACCAGTAAGGATACGCCTAAAAGGAAAGACATTAATGATAACATCAATTTTTTCATCATATGCATTTTTCTCCCTTTACTTTAAGTACATTATATAACATCACCTTCTCTCTTACGATAAAAAAGAAAGGGAAGAAAGTGATTAAATTCACAACTTCCCATAAAGTATTTTTCCTCTTTTATTTTACCTTCAGATAAGTTTCAAATGACGCAGTGCCTCATAGACTCCGCCCTCATCGATGTGGGGAGCGACATAGTCGGCTACCTCTTTGAGCTCCGCCACGCTGTTTCCCATGGCAACAGCTATACCAGCAGCCTGCAGCATGCTTTTATCATTATAACTGTCGCCAAAAGCTACCACCTGCTGTCTGGTCAGTCCGTTTTTCTTAAGGTACTCTTCCAGAGCGTCCGCCTTGCCGCCGGGGTTGTAGACGATGTCAGCGGCCTGTTCATCCCATCGGGCCAGGATGGCATTGGGAAGATAACGGCTGATCAGTTTTTCCTGCTCTTGCGGGGCATAAACCACTCCATTAAGCAGTCTTTCACCATTGTACCGGCCTTCTTCATAAACCGGTATGTCAATGCGGGCCAGTACCTGACGGACATCATCGTTGAGATAATTCAGTATCAGCTTTTCCTGGGTAGCCAGCAGTGTGGGCATTAGCTTCAGGTCAAAGAAGCGGACCAGTTCATCAGCCTGCTGCTCACTCAGAAAGCGGAAAGATACCGGGTTTAGTTTCGAATCATAGAAAGCCTGTCCGTTATCGGTATAATAGCCGTCAAATTCCAGACCGTGCAAATCAAAACCGGCAAGCTCACCGATGTTTCTTCCCGTGCAGCAGATGCGCTTTATCCCTTTTTTGCCCAGTTCTCTCAGCGCCTGTCTGGTCGATTCTCTTACCGGCTCTCCGGTATGGGAAAGCACCGTGCCGTCCAGATCAAAGAAGATCACTTTAACCATGATGCTCTTCCCTTCTTCTGATCTTCAGAACATAGAACTTCAGATAATCAGTTTCGCCGTTTTCTGCCAAGACTGGATGGTCGGGACTCTGGGAACGCTCTTCAACCGTTTCAAAGCTTACTCCCTCAAGTTCGGCCGCTTCCCTAAGCATTTTTTTGAAATTATCCCTTTCCATGAACCGTGAACAGGAACAGCTGATCAGACAGCCGCCGTCATCCAAAAGATTCATGGCCTTGCGGTTGATCTGCAGATAACCCTGATAGGCGTGCTCTACGGTCCTGCGGCTCTTGGTAAAGGCGGGAGGGTCAAGGATGATCAGATCATACTGCCCGCGCCGGCACTTATCCAGATAAGCAAAGACATCATCCTGCACGAATTCGATGCGCTTTTCCAGTCCGTTCTTCAGGGCATTGAGATAACCCTGTTGAAGCGCACCCTTTGAAACATCTACCGCCGTCACCGCTTCAGCACCGCCCTTGGCCGCATTAAGGGCAAAACCTCCGGTATGGCAGAAGCAGTCAAGGACACGCCGACCGGAAGCGATATTCTGCAGATAAAGGCGATTGAACTTCTGATCCAGGAAATAGCCGGTCTTCTGACCGTTTTCAAAATCAACACTGATCAGGATGCCGTTTTCCCGGATCACCGTGGTAGTCGGCAGGTCAGCATTACCGTAAAAGCCCTTATACATGGGAAGGCCTTCCTTTTCTCTGACCCTGATGTCATTGCGCTGATAAATGGCCTTAATTTCAGTACCGTGCTGACTAAATGCCTCCTTCAGCAATCCAAACAGCATCTCCCGGCACTTTTCCACCCCTGAGCAGCTGATCTGAGAAACCAGGATGTCATTATAGCGGTCGACTGTCCAGCCGGGCAGGCCATCCGCTTCACCATAGATGATCCGGCAGTTATCGAACTGATCACTCATGACCTTCCGACGGTAATCCAGGGATTTTGCGATCCGACTGAGCCAGAACTGTTCATCAAATGTTTCTTCTTCATCACGGCTGATGATACGGACGGCAACATGGCTTAAGGCCGAATAAAAACCGCTGGCGATGTACTTTCCATCTTCACCGATGATCCGTACGATATCACCGTCAGCTATCGTACTGTCGCAGCTTAGCAGATTGTTGCGGTACATCCAGAGCTGACCGGCCAGAAGAAACGGTTTTCCCTTATCTGATACAACGACATTTCCAAACATAAGTGTATTATAAACCAAACACCATGATCCTGATAAGAAAAGAAAAAACCACTGCCAAATAAGGAGCGTAAAACTGTTAAATGAGAGGTTGATGAAGTAAAATGGAATTGTCATACAGGAGGAATTTTAATGCATAATACCCGTAAGGTTCTCGACGATCTGCTCTGGGTTGGAGCCGATGACCGCCGACTGTTCTGCTTTGAGGGCGTCTATGATGTTCCCAATGGCGTTTCCTACAATTCATATCTGCTGCTGGATGAAAAGACGGTACTGTTCGATACCTGTGACCATGCCGTAGAAGTCCAGTTTCTGGAAAACGTGGCCTATGGTCTGGGTGACCGTAAGCTCGATTATCTGGTCGTCCATCACATGGAGCCTGACCATGCCGCTACTCTGGAAGCCCTATATCAGCGCCATCCTGAGGTAACCATCGTCTGCAACGGCAAGATTGCCGCTCTGATCAGCCAGTTCTTCGATACTGACATGTCTCAGCACATCAAGACCGTCAGCGAAGGTGACACCCTCAGTACCGGCAGGCATGAGCTGACCTTCGTCAACGCTCCGATGGTCCATTGGCCGGAAGTCATGATGAGCTACGACAAGACAGACGGCATCCTCTTTACCGCTGATGCCTTCGGCACCTTCGGTGCTCTTAACGGCCATCTGTTTGCCGATGAAGTCGACTTCTTCCGCGATTATCTTGATGAAGCCAGAAGATACTATACCAACATCGTCGGCAAGTACGGCCCCCAGGTTCAAAGCATCCTGAAGAAAGCATCGGCTTTGGATATCAAATATGTCTGCCCGCTGCACGGCTTTGTCTGGAGAAGTCATTTCGGTGACTTCCTGGAGAAATACGATGCCTGGAGCAGCTACCGTCCTGAGGTCAGGGGTGTCTGCCTGGCTTACGCCTCCGTTTACGGGCATACCGAAAACATGGCCAACATTCTGGCCGGCAAGTTATCGGAAAAGGGCATCCCGGTAGAGATGTTTGACGCCTCCGTCATTCCGGCCAGCCACATCCTGGCAGCCTGCTTCAAGTACAGCCATCTGGTCTTTGCCGCCACGACCTATAACGCCGGCATTTTCGTGACCATGGAGAATCTGCTGCACGACATCGTCAACCACTCACTGCGCAACCGCCGCGTTGCCTTATTGGAAAACGGTTCCTGGGGTCCCACCAGCGGCAAACTGATGCACGATCTGCTCTCCAAATTGCCCGGCGTAGAATTCATTAAGGAACCGATCACCATCAGGTCAGCCGTCAAAAAGGAAACCCTGCCGCAGCTGGAAGAACTCGCTGAGACCATTGCTCAGGACATCAGGCCAAATAGACAGCCTGCCGCTCCCGCTCCCGTCATTTCCAATGTTCTGGAAGTCGCTAACGAAGCCTTCTTCAACTTCACCTATGGCGTGGAGATCGTAACTACCAGAGTCAATGGAAAGGATTACGGCTGCGTTATCAATACGGCCATGCAGGTTTCTGCCGGTGATGAAAAGAAGGTTGCCATCTCGGTGATCAATCAGAACCATACCAGAAAGATGATCGAGGAGGCCGGCGTCTTCAATGTCTCAGTACTTACTGAGGAAGTGCCCTTCTCCCTGCTGGAGCGCTTCGGCTTCCATTCCGGCAAGGATACCGATAAGTTCGCTGGCCTGCCCTATGATGTCCGGACTGCCAACAGCGTCCGCTACATTCCCGAATACACCAATGCCATCTTCAGCTGCGAGGTCATCCACAGCGTCGATCTGGGTGCTTCAACTCTGTTTGTCGGCAAGGTAATTGAGGCAACCCGGCTTTCCGAAAAGCCCAGCTGCACCTACGGTTACTACCACGCTCACATCAAGCCGAAGAAAAAAGCCGAGCCGGAACAGAAGGAAGGCTGGCGCTGTAAGGTCTGCGGTTATTTCTATGAGGGTAAGGAACTTCCCGCTGACTTCATCTGCCCGCTTTGCAAGCACGGCGCTGAAGAATTCGAATATGTTCCCGCTGTTACCGTTCAGAAGAAACGCGGCTTCATCTGCAAGGTATGCGGCTATTTTGAGGAAACCGATGCCGACAGACTGCCCGATGACTACACCTGCCCGATCTGCCATCACGGTCCTGAGGACTTTGAACCGGCTGAACAGTAAACTGAAAACAGAAGACGGCTGTAATGCAGCAGCTTAAGGAGAATTAACCATGTACCGTGTCATTGCCTGCGATTTAGACGGAACCCTGCTCAGAGATGATAAGACCATCTCACCTGAAACCGCTGAGATCCTGGAAGAAATCAATAGAAAAGGCGTATTATTTCTACCTTCGACCGGCCGCACCCACCGGGAACTGCCGGAAGCTTTACGGGGTCAGCCCTTTGTCAATTACGCCCTCTGCTGCAACGGCGGAACCATATATGACTACATTCAGGACAGATACATCTTTGAAGATGCCATCCCTTATCAGCTGGCTTTGGAAGTGCTGAGATTCATCCAGCATCTTCCGGTATTTGAGACCGTTGTCATCAACGGCGAGAGGATCGTCAAGGGCGATGAGAATGACGAGATCTGTGAGTATATAAAGAAAGTCGCCGTGAAGGGTCTGCAGTTTAACTTTCAGGGTGCTCATGATGTCGCTGAAGCATTCGCAAAGCGTCACCGCGATGCTCAGAAGATGCTGCTGTATCTGGCTGAAGGTGCTGACCGTCAACAGGTCATGGACGCCATCAGCCAGCGTTTTCCCGAACTTCTCATTTCTTCTTCCGGTCCGCTGTTCATTGAAGTAAACATCAAAGGCGTTGACAAGGGAAAGGCCCTTAAGCGCTTCTGTCAGCTGATGGACATTCCCATTGAGGAAAGCATTGCCTTTGGCGATGCCGAAAACGACATCAGCATGCTCGATGCCGCCGGGTTGGCCGTCGTAATGGAAAACGGCACCCCGGAAACCAGAAAGCACGCTGATCTGATCTGCCCATCCAACATGAACGATGGGGTCCGCAAGACGATCGAAGAAATCTGGAAATAATCATTAAGAAAAATGCCCGGAAACATTAATCCGGACATTTTTCTTAATGCTGCTCATTTTCTCATTACATCAGCAATCAAGCAAATGCGGCGATATTCCTTTTTTCAGTTGCCTTGAGTAAGACAAACAGCTGTCAATAAGTCATCATGGCGCCAACCAGCCCTTGGCTATGGCCTGCTGTATGTTTGCCTGGACCCACTCATAAACCTTCGGCATAAAATCGCGCACCACAGCCAGCCGCTTTTCCACCTGAGCGCGTGATACCGCGCCATTACCCCAGGTATGACCGTCGGTCAGGGTATTATGGAGGAAAGGCTGCAGCCGGTCCATGCAGGCGGCATACTTGCTGTCAGGTGTTTCCATGGCGTCAAATTCCTCCCATAGACTGCGGATCAGCCGGCCCTGCTCTTCAGGAAGCTGGCTGAACAGTTTGTCAGCGGCCTGCCTTTCCCTCTCGGCCTTGCCGATGTTTCCTTTTTCATTATAAGCAAAGGTATCATCGGCCTCGATCTCAACCAGATCATGAACGACGCACATCTGTACGACCCGGCCGATGTCGACCGGTTCAGCGGCATATTCCTGCAGCAGCATCGCCATTACCGCGATGTGCCAGGAATGCTCGGCATCGTTTTCCCTTCTGCTCTTGTCAATCAGCAGTGTCCGCCGGCTGATGGCGGTCATTTTGTCTATTTCGGCCGTAAAAAGCAGCTGCTTATTCAACCTTTCATTATTACTTTCAAGAAAGTCCTTAATGCTCATCTCTACCCTCCTACTGACAGTTTACAGTAATCTCACAGTCTGAGCAGGGGAAGCTGCAGCAGGCATGGATGTAGCCCGCTACCTTATCATACTGCCTTCTTCTTTCGGTCATCTGAGGGGTGTAGACGGCTCCGGAAAGCAGCCGTGTCCGGCACCAGCCGCACTCGCCGCTGCGGCATCTGGAAGGTGCCTTGATCCCTGCTCTCTCCAGGGCAACCAGTATCGATTCATCCCCCCGGGCCAGGATGGTATGGACAAAGCCGTCATTGGTTCTGACAGTGAGCTGATATTTTTGATCGCCATGCCTGTCAAGATGTTTCTGATCGCGTCCGGTAAGCCGATATTCACCATAGGCGTCAAAACGGACTCTTCTTAAGGGCAGATCAAGCTGTTGGGTCTGTTGGCGGATGTAGTCATACATGCCCTGAGAGCCGCAGACAAATACGGAACTATCATCAGTCAGATACTCTCTGATCAATTCGGAACTGATGAAGCCAAAACGGAAACCTTCCTTCTGCTGATCAGAAAGCACGTAGTCGACCTTAATTCGCTCACACTTTTCTGCCAGATCATCCAGCTGTTTTCTGAACAGGATCTCCTCTTCGGTCCGGCTGCCGTAAAGAATGGTCAGATCGAAATCCGCAATGCCTTCGGCAATGGCCTGTGCCATTGAGACAAAGGGAGCAATGCCGCTGCCTCCGGCTATGCCGATGACCTTACTACCGTCTCTTAACGGTTCATGATAGAAGAAACCGGAAGGCCCGGAGATATCAATTCTGGTACCAATCTGGAAGTTTTCATTAATATATGCCGAGGCAAAGCCGTTATTCATCGTCTTTACCAGAATCTGATACTCACCCCTTAGAGCCAGGGAAGGACTGCTGCAGAGTGAATAGGGCCGGCTGAGCCGGGACTCGCCAATCTGCAGATCAAGACTTATGTATTGGCCAGCCTGGAAGTAGGCCAGTTTTTCCGTTTCCTTTTCCTGATCAGGAACAAGGGTATAGAGTCGGGCTGCCGGCATTTCCGCGATGTCTTTTACGATGACATGCTGGACTTTGGGATGCAGACTGCGGGCAAGAACATTGGCATTATATTCATATTGCGGCATTTCCGCTGAGGCGCTTTCGATAACCCTTCTGCGGTTGGGGATGATGGCCGCAAATCTTTCAGCCGGTACGCTGTTCAAATAATCCTTCTTCATCTTTTTCCACCTCCTCTGACATAACCCATGATCTGGAAGGCTGCCTTGTTACCGCCGGTATAGGTGGGGAAATAACCCGACAGTGAGGACCCATGGCCGCCCACGAAGAACAGTCCGGGTATGGTCTGTTCCATGCCGCTGGCCAGCATGCGGGAAGACATGCCGTCCCATTTCAGGGAAGCATAACCGTAGATCGACCCCTGCGGAGAATACATGTAGCGGGCAAAGGTTACCGGAGAGGCAATTTCGATCTCTTCAATGTGCTCTCTGATGTGATAACCCATGGTCTTTTCCAGATTGTCGATCAACTGATCAGCAATCTCTCTCTTGATCCTGACATAATCTTCTTCACTGACATCAGCCCAGGCATCATCGGTATAGGAGATCGTCAGGATTATCTCGGTAGTTCCTTCCGGACTGCAGTCCGGTACTGCCATGTTCAGACAGCAGACGTCCAGAGCGTATTCCCGGCCAAAACGCGTCCGCGATTGCTCACAGATCAGGCGGGAATCATCAGTCGTACTTATGAATACCGTGTAGTCGCTGATACCGATCTCTTCCGGCGGGGCATCCAGTCCGAGATAAACACTGAAGGCCCGGAAGCCGTACTTGCGGGCATTGGCTTTCTTAAGTTCAAAAGGCGGTACCAGAGATCTGTCATCCAGCAGCCTGGCATAAACAACCTCCGGAAAGGCGTTGGAGGCAATTGCTCGGGTTTCAATGACCCGGCCGTCGTCAAGTTCCACTCCGCATACTCTTCCCTGACTGGTCAGAATCCGGGTTACTTCCTTATCGTACAGGAACCGGCAGCCCAGCTGCGCTGCTCTGTCGGCAATGGCCGTGGAAAGGCTGTGAGAACGCATTTTAGGTACGTAGGCACCATTGACGAAATATCCATAGACCATCATCAGATAACGGCTGGCATCAACTGTCTCAATGTCCGTTCCCTGATAGGGCCAGTAGGCGGAAAGTATGCGCTGGCATTTCTCGCTCATGCCCAGCGCTCTGAAGAGTTCTCCGGCAGAAAGTGACATGATGCGCATGAAATTGGGATGCTCTTTCCTGAGCACTTCGGGATCGATCTGACCCCGGCAGGCGCCGAAATAAGCCAGGCCCCTTTCCATGTCGCCATAAGCGGAAAAGGAATTCTCCATCGCCTCTACATCTTCCGGACAGATCTCTTCAATCAGTTTCATGACCTTATCGCGGCCATGGGGAAAGACAACATCAAGAGAACGCTGTCCATCCTTTTCCACGACATAGCGGAAGGCATCCTTTATCGGTACCATTTCCACCTTGATGCCCAGTTCATCGAACAGCCTGCCCAGCTCACCCCGGTGCTCTCCCTGACCGAAGTCAGGAATCTCATGCAGCGAGGCATCAAACTCAAACCGGCCGCGCACAAAGCTGCTGGCTGCTCCGCCGGGCAGATTATGACGTTCGACGACCAGGACCTTCAGTCCCAGCTGCGAAGCCCGGCAGGCTGTCATCAGACCGCCGTTGCCGGCGCCGATCACGATAAGATCATATTTTTCCATAAGACAATACTCCTTCTTGCGGCTTTATGTCTGCTTTCTTATTAACTTAATCTTACTATAAGAAGCCGGGAAAGTGATAATCGAAAACCGCTCTCTGCCGCTTTCAATAGTAATGAAAAGCTTAAACGGCTATAATTAAGGCATGAAATACATTACATTGGGAAACAGTGACCTCAGGGTATCAAGGCTGTGCTTAGGCTGCATGTCCTTTGGTGAAGCTTCCAGAGGTCAGTATCAGTGGACGCTGGACTACCAGCGTTCTGCCGAGATCATCCAGAAGGCCCGGGAAAGCGGCATCAACTTCTTTGATACCGCCAACAACTATTCTGAAGGTACTTCGGAAGTCTTTCTGGGCCGGGCTCTGAAAGGTTATGACCGCAGCGATGTGGTCATTGCCACCAAGTGCTACTTCAATGAAGGCCATCTTTCAGCCCAGGCCATCCACCGGGAAATTGCCGGATCACTGAAACGGCTGGACACTCCCTACATCGACCTTCTCGTCCTGCATCGCTTTGACTATGACACCCCGGTGGAGGAGACGCTGAAAGCCTTGAATGAGGAGGTCAAGATGGGTCACATCCGCTATTACGGCACCAGCGCCATGTACGGTTATCAGCTGGCAGAATACTGTTACAAGGCCAAGGAAATGGGCTTTCAGCCCTTTGTCACCCTGCAGAATCATTACAGTCCCATATACCGGGAGGATGAAAGGAATCTGATCCCCCTGGCCAGACAGTTTGGCCTTTCCCAAACTTCCTTTGCTCCGCTGGCGGCCGGCCGTCTGGCCCGTCACAATTGGGGCGGCGATACCCAGCGCTATCAGCTGGATAATGCCGAAGGCACCAGATATGATGCCATGGAGGAGTATGACAGGATGATTGCCGAAAGGGTCTATGATCTATCCCTCAGATATCAGCTGCCAATGAGCGCTATTGCCCTGGCCTGGCAATACCGCAAAGGCGTCGCCTCCCCGATAATCGGGGTAACCAGGGAAAAATACCTCGATGACGCCCTGAAATCCCTGGATATTGAACTTACCGATGAAGATGAGCGCTATCTTGATGAACTCTACATTCCTCATCCCATAACCTGTAACCGTTAATGATGAAAAGCCACAGACATGCAGTCCGTGGCTTTTCCTTTGTTGTTATATGGCTGTTTTGTTCAGTATTTTCTGCGTTTATTCAGGGAAAGATAACCGATGCCGGTAGCGATCACTCCGCCGGTAAGAAGGGTATTCCAGGCCAGCATCCACCAGGGGATACTGCCTCCGGCACCACTGGAACTGGTAACATTGCCGACATTCAGGGTTGAACCGTCGGAAAGGGTAACGATCAGATTGCCGAGATCGTCGATCTTCAGTCCGGTAATGCCGGTACCGTCCTTACCGTCGATGCCATCCCGTCCGTCAACGCCGTTGACGCCATCAGTTCCGGCGATGACACCGAGGTTGAATGTCTGACCGTTGCTCAGAACGATGATCAGTTCCCCGGCACTGTTGACCTTGGTGGCAACGATGCTGACACCGTCCTTGCCCATGACCTTGCCGGCATTGATCGTCGTACCGTCGGAAAGGGTAATGATCAGATTTCCCTGGCTGTCTACGACTGTGCTTACGACGCTGATGCCATCCTTGCCATGTTTGACCTCAAAGGAGAATGTCGAGCCGTCAGAACAGGTAATCGTATAGATGTCAGCGGTATCGGTTGACGAAGTTACGGAAACATCAACAATGGAAACACCGTGTCTTACCACGAATTCGGTGGTCGTGCCGTCAGTATGGGTAATGATGTAGACGTCCTGGAATTCATCCGAGGATTTCAGTTCAATGGAGTAGATTGCCGGAGCGCCCATATACAGGTAAGCCCGGTTGGAATCCACGCTGCCCGCGGAATCGCTCATGCTCTTCTTGGCTCTGATCATGAACGAATAGCTGTCACGGCCATCCAGATCCTTGAAGATGTAGTCGGTAGTAGTAGCGTCAACAGTCGCGACTTCCGTCAGGCTGCCGTCTCTCTCATCCAGATAGATCGTATAGCCGCCGATCGGCCGGTCTTCGGTTGACGGGTCTGTCCAGCTGAGATGGATGACCACATTACCGTCGTCATCCTTATCAAATTCGCCGAACAGGTCAGTTACTGCCGGAGCGCCGGCCTTGACACCGGAAAGCATGTATCCGTAGATCGGGACATCAATGTTTCTGGTGGTCTCTTCACCTTCATCGACTTCCCAGTCATCGAGATTTTCAATCGACTTGATTCCCGATGGCCAGGTAACCAGCTGATAGCTGAAGCCATACTGATTGGCCGTCGCCCGGGAGACATTCATTTCGCTCAGGCTGTCAGGATCCATGTTGCCGACCGAGCAGCTGACACCCTTGCCCTTGGCATTGGTTTCGCTGACACTGGTCGATTCCATGTATTCAAGTGAAGTCTTGACCGCCAGGGCGACACCGGTATGGCCAACCGGAGCCCGCAGCTGGAAGGCCAGGCTGAATTCAAAACTGAAGCCATGTTCCATGGTCTCTTCTTCACTGCTGGAGTGTTCCTGCGACCAGGCATAGCCGGTGGAACTTGAGCCGACCTCAAAGGCATTGGGCGTTTTCTGCAGGATGGTTACGTCACTGTGATCGTCAACATCACTCATGTAGGCAAACGGATCACCTTCATTGCCCAGATACTTGTCCGTCAGCTTTTTCATCTTCGGTACGGTACCGGTAAATCCGGCTGCCTCTGCCCGTCTCTGGTTTTCTTCGTTGTAGTAATCCACAAAGGCATTATAGTTCTTGACGCTCATCAGCGCCTTAGACGGAACACCGGGGAAGGACAGGGAAGTGGTATTGGCATCGGAGAAATCGCCGTTTACCTCAACCTGATAGACATAGGTCGTTACCGGGGTGCGGTATAGTACGACCTGGTCCTCACCAATGGCTGTAAAGGTATACTCGTCACTGATGGTCAGCTCATCGGTAAAGGTCTTCTCCCAGTTGGTCGCGTAGCTTAAGCCGGCATTCAGCTTGATGACCTCAGCTTCAACCTCCAGCTCGGCACCGATGGAGAATGAGGTGCTCTTACCGTGGCCGGTAGCGTAGGAATAGGAAGTGGAAATGGTATAAGCCGTCTCATAACCGGTCATCGCGCCCTTCAGTTCCTCAAAATACGGAGGAGCCTGAAGCACGGCCATTACCGCCGGGTCAGTATAGTTATAGGTCTTGCCGACATACTTGACCCGTAAACCGTCACTGTCGGTATCCCAGGCCGTAAGTTCATAGCTGAGAACGTCATTGACTTCACAGCTGCTCGAAGAACTCGGATAATAATTATTCTCGATGGCGCTGTCCGAAGTGCAGTAGTAATCCACGGCTGTCTGGGAAACCACGCCGTCCTTCTTATAGATGCCGCCGATGAGACCCTGAGTATACTTGACATTGCCGACATTGTTGGAGTCAGCCCCGCCGAGAACGAAGGCGATCTGCTGGTAGCCTTCCTCATTGCCGTCGAAGTTTCCGACAGCCATTGAACGGACATAGGTTTCTTCGGTGAACATGCCGTCCATGCCTTCATCCGCACTTTCAAAGTAAGTTGGAGTATAGACCGCAGCGATGGATGAACCGCTGACCTTGTATAGCGTACCGTTGATGAAGACGAGCTCGGGATTGGCCGGACCGTTGATGGCCACCGTATCCACACCGGTCTGCTGCCAGGAGTGGTCGCCTTCGGTGCTGTCCTTTAAGAACAGACCGCCGTAAACGTTGCCGCCCCGGGTCCAGTTGTTGGTGGACAGTTCAGTATTGACTAATAACTGTTTCAAGTCATTGCCATGAATTGAGACTACCAAAGTATTCTTGTCGAGAGTGTGATAGGCATTCTTTACTTCTTCGTCCAGAATGCCCTTGACCTTGTGGTAGAAGCCGGCAACAACCGCCTCATCACGGCCGTCACCATTGACGTCGCCCACCGCCAGACCGGCAGCCGCCGGGGCAATGCGCCATTCATAGCCGTCAGACCAGCAGGCATACTTCTGTCTGACTGCCTTTTCACCCTTGACGATCGACTTGCTGGAGCCTTCTACACCATAGCTAACCGACAGGTTGGGAAGGTAATACTGAGTGACTTTGTTGCGGAGGTCATCTTCGACCCGGTTGACATAGCTAAGAACGACCAGGTCATCAATGCCGTCGCCGTTCAGGTCGCCGGTATCGATGGCACCGTGAATGCGGTTATAGACATAGCGGTCGTCAGTGTCCGAATAAGGCTTCAAAAACAGGGCACCGTCCTTGTCAGGATAACCGTCACCGCTGCGAATGGACAGGGAAATGGAATTGGATGAAACGTTGCAGGTAACTTCCTTAAGCGTGGGAGTGCTGGCACAGGCCCAGACGACCAGGCTGTCCTTACCGTCCTTGTCATAGTCGCCGGCCGTAATGTCAATGAAGTTCATGGCGTTGAAGTCCCACATGTTGGCATTGTTGTAGGTATTGTCGTTGCACATCCACTTGGCCGTGGCAAAATCCACGCGCTCAGAAGTGTTTCCTTTCTTATCCATGACCCAGATCTGGACGATCGGCGGATTGTCATCGGGATCATTAACCTTGGCAGCATAAACACCAACATAGGCGACATGGTCCTTGCGGCCGCTGCCGGTTGGGTCGAAGGCCACGCTGCGAATGAAACTGAGGGTATACTTGCCGCCAAGCGTCTTGTTCCAGGTCTTCTGGGCATCCTTGAAGGGGTAGCCGGTATTGCCCGACTTGAAGGTATCGTAGGAGGTCATACTGTTGCCGCCGCTGACTCCTTTGGACCTCAGCATCAGCAGTTCCTGCTGCTGGTTGAGGAAGAACGGGACGTCCAGGCCGTAGCCAAAGGGATCCTTTTCGGACTGCCAGTCCTGAGGAGCCCGGTCTCCCATGGCTTCCATCTGCTGGTAGATCGCCTTGCCATCCTGCTGCTCTTCATCCTCGGCCCTGACAATCTGACCGTTAAACACGGCAAATGCCGTTACCGCGATCATCATGATCATCAGCAGAGAGATGAATGTCTTTCTGAATACTCTCTTTCCTTTTCTCATATTTTCTCCTTCTTTTTTATTTTTCTTCCTTATTTCTTGCCTTCAGGCAGCACACCGTGATGCATACCGCCGCCACAAACGAGATCACTCCAACCAGTACATAACCCCCGGCATCCTCACCTAACAGCGACGAAGCGGTGAAGCCGCCGGTAACGGTTATTCCCGGTTTATAGGTCATTACCATAAGAGCGATCAGCACGGTAAGTAAGCCCGCTGAGGCCGCTGCCCATAACCGGGTTTGACGCTGATCCTGCAGCTGCCGGGCTTTTTGATGAAGCAATCTGATTCTTTCCTCATCTGTTCTCATGAACGGGTTTCCTCCTTTCCGCTGATGTGCTTTCACATATATAGATACCTTTCCTATGATTTTTCCCCGGGCAAAATGAAAAAAAACCGGAAAAACCGGTTTATAAAGTCATCATTTGATTATGTCTAGGACATTTTTCTGATGTAGAAGACGCTGATGGCTACTGATATCAGCGGGATAAGATAGCCGATGTAGGAAGCGAGTCCGGGCTGCAGTACCAGCATGTTGTAGACACCATGGTAGGTAATGGCTACAGCCAGTAAGCCGACGGTTCCGACAAAGCGCAGCCACAGCTTGTCCCAGAGCTTAATGATGCCTACAAAGGTGATCGAACCGCAGAACATGTGCATCGTTCCGGTGCCGAAGCCGCGGATCAGCAGATTGAAGAATTGCGAGGTACCGTTTTGAACCAGGTAACAGACGTTCTCAAGGGTCGCAAAGCCCACGGCGATCATGACCGGGCAATAGGGGATCTCCCGCTTTCTGGGTTCAAAGACCAACAGATAGAACAGCGTCGGCAGCAGCTTCATTACTTCCTCAACCACCGGGGTAACGGCGATGGAAGCGGTCGTATAGTCCATGCCGTATACTGCGGCCATGAAGGTGCTGATGTATGACGATAACAGACAGGCCGTCATGCCGGCCAGAACGAAGATCATCATCGGACGACCGCGGCTCTGAATGCAGAGAATGGAGATCAGAATGGGAGCCATGAGGCAGATGTAGATGTTTTCAATGTAATTCATCCCGTACCGCCTTTCCGCTCATTACAAATATCAAAATGTAGACCGCTGTCAGCAAGACATCAATTATCACATAGGGGTCAAGCACTGCAACGTCCCAATTGAAACAGGAGACCGTCCAGAGACTGTATTCCACCAGGACATAGGCCAGACAGGCGTAGTAGAGCCGCCTTCTGGCGCTGCCCTTAACCGAGGTCAGTATCCCAACTACGGCACTGCCCAGTAAGGCGGTCATGCACAGGGCATAGACCGTATTGGTCAGATAGGCTCCCCAGCGCATGTAGAATAACGCCATCGCGAAGGTAAAAAGCGGAATCAGCCACAGGGCCTTATGCTCATTCCAATGGAAGCTTCGGTCCCTGATCTGTACCAGCATCAGGATCATGAACAGATAGGCGGCAACCCAGCAGAAGTCGGAAATGAAACCGTAATAGGGGGTTTCCCGATAAAACATCATGTAAAGAAACCAATAGATGTTTCCCAGAGTTACGGCACCGAAAAACATCGCCATAAGCGACCAGGTTTCATTTTCGGTTTTCAGAGATTTATAGATGCTGATGACGGTCATCAAGAGAAGAACCGTCAGCTGAAAGCCGTTTTCGATCTGTTCAAAAAGAAAGCTGTTCATGATCTCTCTTCATTCCACTTTCTCAGATAGAAACAGAATACGGTAACGCTGATGCCTAAAAGGAAAGCTACGATGGCGATGATCACATACCCCAGGATCTCATTGCGGGCAAAGACGCTGGCCGACATGCCGTATGGTATATTACCCTCCACACTTAACTTAGCAAGGCTGCGGATCACAAAAGCCATCACGATGACCAGAACAAAGCCGCCGCACAGACTGGCAGCCTGGATCAGCCTGATCTTTCTGTCACGGTTTTCCCGGTTTATCTGTGCTGCTCTCTGGTGCATTAATTCAATTCGCTGTTCATTCGTACGCATTGCGGATGCCCTCCTTTTCCAGTTGTCGGCGCATTTGCTGCTTGCCCCGGGTCAGCAGATGGTCAATTCTCTTGGTCGAAACACCCATGACCCCAGCGGCCTCAGCATAGCTTAAGCCATCACAGTATACCAGCCACAGCGCTTCCTTAAGTTCCGGTTCAATCCTTTCCAGACACATGTGCAGCGTGTTTTTTTTCTCTTCAGCGGCTACCACTTCTTCCGTAAGTTTTGAATCTGCCAGTTCAACCGGCAGATCATCAAGTCCGAAAGCGGCCTGATTCCTTTGTTTCTGGTGGAAACGGATGGTAAGGTTACGGGCTGTCTTATAAAGATAGGCCTTAAAGCCGCCCGGCTGGATATGCGGTTTCTTGACCATGATCCGGGCAAAGGCCTCGATCATCAGATCCTCAGCATCCTGAAGATTATGGGTGTAACCGTTAATGTAGAAGGTCAGGGCATCACCATGGATGATCATCAGCTGATCATAGGATGAAACATCACCGCTCAGATAGCCGCGATATAACTCATCATCACTCACCATGGCATCCCCCTCTCATAAACTGCCCGCTTATCTCTTACTCTGCTGCGGACAGTGTTTTCTTATTCATTCTAACACAATGACGACCGGCAGAAACAAAGTTGCCGGTCCTTCTCTGGTCATAAGGCAATTCCCGAAACCAGACTGACAACCAAACCGATTGGCAAACACCAGCCCACAAATGCCCTGTCAGGCAAATGAGACATTGCCAATCTCAGAAAAATGCCCTTTATCTGTTCTTATCCATGAAGCGATGTAGCGCATAAGCGACCCAGATCAGCCAGGACCACTTCCAGGCATCGCAGATGATGCTGACAGCCAGATAAAACAACGCTGTCATGATTGCGGAATACCACTCATTCATTTACGGGACCTCCCTAATCCATTCCATAATATTATACCTTATCTCGCAAGCACTGTCTTGAGATTGCCTGGCATTAACAGAAATCATGGCAACCTGAACAAAGAGGCCTTACAGCCTCTCTGATCAATGATATTCTGATTACCGCTGCCTTCTGACCAGTTCGCGGTAGACAAACTCATCGTAATCATCTTCCCTGGTAATGTACCAGTCATCAAAGTCAAATACTCCGAAATGCGTATCGACTTCATACTCCTTCTTGACGAACGAGATGAAGGCCTTGCGGCAATAAGGGTAACTCTGACGGTAAATGGAAGCGCCGCCGCAGATGAAGTACTCTTCTTCATCATCCTGATGCTGCTGCAGGAAGGGAATCAGATCCCTGATGATGGTCACTTCATCATCATGATAGTTTTCATCATTGGAAACGACAAAGATCTTCCGGTCAGTCAGCTTGCGGGGCAGATTCTCATAAGTAGTCTGACCCATGACGATGTTCTTACCCAGAGTATTCTGCTTGAAGAGTTTCAGGTCATCCCTGATGTGCCAGGGCAGCGAACCTCTGATGCCGATTCCCTGATTGGGGTCAAAGGCGACAATGAAGCTCAGCATCAGACTGATACCTTTCCGGCAATCTTAGGCCAGGGATCATAACCCTCAAGGGTGAAATCTTCATAGGTGAAATCCTCAATGTTTTTGACATCCGGGTTGATGATCAGCTTGGGAAGCGGTCTGGGCTCTCTGGTCAGCTGCTCCTTGATCAGATCGATATGGTCGTTGTAGATATGCAGATCACCGAAGGTATGAACCATTTCATAGGGCTGATAACCGCATACCTGGGCTACCATCATTAGAAACAGCGAGTAAGAGGCAATGTTGAAGGGAACACCCAGGAAGGTGTCGGCACTGCGCTGGTAAAGCTGCAGAGACAGTTTTTTCTTGTCGGCGCTGACATAGAACTGCACAAAGGCGTGGCATGGCGGTAATGCCATGTTTTCTACCTGCGCCGGGTTGTAAGCTACCATGATATGGCGGCGGGAGAAGGGATCCTTCTTGAGATTTTCAATCACATTAGCCAGCTGGTCAACGCCGAAGAAATCCCGCCACTGCTTGCCGTAAACCGGACCAAGATCGCCGTACTTGGCGGCAAACTGATCGTCTTCAACGATCCGGGCGACGAACTCATCGACGCTTTCACCATGATAGTCTTCGCTCTTGCAGAACTTGGCATAAGGCCATTCGTTCCAGATCCTGACCTTGTTTCTGACCAGGGGCTGAATATTGGTCGAACCGCTGATGAACCACAGCAGTTCATAAGCGATGGATTTAAAGTGTACTTTCTTGGTAGTTAATAAGGGAAAGCCTTCTTCCAGATTGTATCTGGTCTGATAGCCAAAAGTTGATATCGTGCCGGTTCCGGTCCGGTCATCACGGTGAATGCCGTTTTCCAGAACATATCTGCACATGTCAAGATACTGTTTCATGTTGGTCACCTCTTTTTAATAATTATATTTGAAACGCGGTATCAACTCAATCAATAAAGTAATTTGGTTGGGGAAAACAAGGAATAGCATTAATTCCCTGACAATACTGTTATCAGGGAGGAAAATATGTTTAATCAGATTGTTATTGTCGGAAAGATCGAAGCCATGCAGGCCGATTACAGCGAAGATAGGATGAACGGCATGCTTGTAATGGCCGTGGAAAGGCAGTTTGCGGAGGCAAACGGAGAATACCTCACCGATTACTTCAATGTCCAGCTGTGGCGCGGCATGATCGAGACGCTGAAGGACAGCTATCACCCCGGTGATCTGATTGCGGTTAATGGCCGGCTCCAGAATGATGGAGAAGCCGACAAATGGCTTATCATCGCCGAAAAAGTGGCACTGATCCACAAGGCAGAAGATACCTGTGCCTGAAAAAGCCGAAAGGCAAAGGAAAACCGGCCCCAATATGGGACCGGTTTGTTCTTTAATCTCAGTCAGATTAGCTGTTTAAGGCAGCCTGGACCTCTTCGACCCAGTTGTCAACCTTCTTCTCAATGCCTTCACCGACACCGTATCTGACGAACTTGGCAACGGACATGCCGTTGTTGGCCAGATAGGTCTTGACGTTCATGCTGGGATCAAGCAGGTAATCCTGCTCAACCAGACACATGTCCTTAAGGCTCTTGGAGATCTTGCCTTCAACCATCTTGGCGATGATGTTTTCCGGCTTGTTGGCATTCTTTTCATCGTTCTTGACGATTTCGGTCTGAACGGCTCTTTCATGCTCAACGATATCGGCAGGCATGGAATCTCTGTCAACATACTGAGCGTTCATGCCGACGATCTGCATGGCGATGTTCTTGGCAACTTCTTCCTTATTGCCGTTTAAGACGACAACGCAGGCCTTCTTGCCATCGAAATGGAGATACTGACCGAAGATCTGATCATCAGTCTTGGTGACTTCTTCGAATCTTCTTAAGGTCATCTTTTCGCCGGTCGCAAAGGACAGGGCAGCAATGGCTTCTGACAGCTTGCCATCGGCAGTCGGCAGATCCAGAGCTTCTTCCAGAGTCTCGGCATGGTTCTTCAGTAAGGTCTCAGCAACCAGGTCAACCAGCTGCTTGAACTTTTCGTTTCTGGCAGTGAAGTCAGTCTCAGAGTTGACTTCAACGATGACAGCCTTATTACCTTCAACCAGAACCTTGGCCAGGCCTTCAGCAGCAACTCTGCCGGCCTTGGCAGCGCTCTTGGCGATGCCCTTTTCTCTCAGCCAGTCAATGGCCTTCTCGAGATCCTGCTCGGTTGATTCCAGAGCCTTCTTGCAGTCAGCGAAACCGGCACCGGTTCTTTCTCTTAATTCCTTAACTAATTCAATTAAACTTGCCATACTATTCCTCCACGGTGGCGGCTGTTTCTTCAACAGCTTCCTTAACGGTTTCGACAGCTTCCTTTACTTCTTCAGCGGCAGCGGCGACAGCTTCACCGGTCTCTTCAGTCTTCTGTTCAGCAGGTCTTTCTCTTCTGTTGACATACGGACGGCGCTGACGGTTGTTCATCTGCTGACGTCTTTCTTCATTGCGCTGCTTTCTTCTTCTCTCGTTTTCAGCGTTCTGCTGATCAACGGCGATGATGACATCACTCATGGTGACTTCGGGCTGTTCATCAGGAGTATAGGCAACTTCCAGAACCTGACCCTTGGCTTCCATGATGGCATCGGCCATTAAGGATACCAGCAGCTTGATGCTCTTGACGGCATCGTCATTGCCCGGGATAGCGTGATCGACTAAGGCCGGATCACAGTTGGTATCGCAGATACCGAAGACCGGGATGTTCAGCTTTCTGGATTCGAGAACCGCGTTGTAGTCTTCCTTGGGATCAACTACAAATACGGCATCGGGAAGCTTCTTCATTTCCTTGATTCCGCCTAAGAAGTTTTCCAGCTTGGCAGCTTCCTTCCTGATCAGAGCGATTTCCTTCTTGGGATAGTTTTCAATCGTTCCGGTCTCTTCCATCTGTTCGATTTCGATGAGTCTTCTGATTCTCTTCTGAATCGTGCGATAGTTGGTCAGGGTGCCGCCCAGCCATCTCTGGTTGACATAGAAGGATCCGCTTCTTAAAGCTTCTTCCATGACAACGGCCTGAGCCTGCTTCTTGGTACCGACGAACAGTACTCTTCCGCCCTTTTCGCTGATGGCCTTCAGTTCATTGTAGGCAGCATCAACCGCTTCCTGAGTCTTTTCCAGGTTGATGATGTGGAAGCCGTTCTTGACGGTGTAGATGTTGGGTTTCATCTTCGGATCCCATCTTCTTGTCTGATGACCGAAGTGAGCGCCAGCCTCTAACAATTTACGCATGGTAACAACTGACATTAAATAATCCTCTCTTTCCGTTGTTCCTCCACCACTTCGAAGATCATTAACACCTTGCGGTGCACGGAATGACCCATCCATGGTGTGTGTATTGCTCATAAAGAGCCTTAATAATCATACCATAAAAAAGACAGTAATCAAGCAAAATCGCCATTACTGTCTCATGTTTTCAAACACCTGCTTAAGTCAGCTTATTCTTCGGGTTTTCCCAGCAGATTGCGCAGTTTGGCGCCCTTGGAAATGTTGCCTTCGACCTTCATCTGGCCGTTGACAAACAGCTTGTCCGCTGACACCGCTCCGGTAGCCATGTTGAAGAGGTTGTCCAGGCTGGTGGCAATGCTGACATCAGCTCCTTCATAGTTGTACGGCTGCATTTCCAGACCGCTCTTATCGATCTTCAGATAGAAAGTTCCCTCACCCGGACCGACGATCCTGACCTGAGCGATGACGCTGAAGTCATCGGCCTGTCTGGCCAGGTATTCGTTGCGAACCAGTTCAAGATCCTCATAGACGACCTTCAGAGCGTCATAGGCGTCCTTGAAGGTGACGTTGGGGTCGTGCTGGGAAGAGGCAATGTCGGAATACATCTTAATGTAGGTCTGCGCTGACTTGTCCCAGGAGAAATCCTTCTTCATGCAGCGCTCTCTCAGTTTCTTGAAGGTCTTGCGTTCCGCAAAGTAGAGTTTGATGGCTTCATCGATCGCCAGCATCAGGCTCTTGGCATTGTATTCGCTGAAGGAGAAGCCGTCGCCGATACCGTCAAAATCGGAATAAGGCCTGACGGTATCCTTCAATCCGCCGGTCTCATGAACGACCGGGACGGTGCCGTAGCGCATGGCCATCATCTGGGAAAGTCCGCAGGGTTCAAACTCGGAAGGCATCAGATAGAGATCAGCGCCGGCAAAGACCCGGGCCGCCATCTCTTCGGAATAGTCATCAGAGAAGCCCAGCTGGCCAGGATAACGGTATGTACACTCCCGGAAGAAATCGGTATACTTACGTTCTCCCTGACCGAAGATGATCAGCTGAATTCCCTTCTGCATCAGTTGAGGCAATAATTCCATGATCAGATCGACGCCCTTCTGAGGTACCAGTCGGGCAACGACCGCAAATAAGGGCCAGTGAACTTCCCGGCGCAGGCCGAAGGTATCCTGCAGATAATGCTTGCAGGTCAGCTTGCCGCTCATGTCCGCGACAGTGAAGTTGGCCGGCAGCCGCTTATCCTTTGCCGGATCATAGTGATCGGGGTCAATACCGTTGATGATGCCGTACATCTTGTCTTCGATCATGTCGCAAACCCCCTGCAGTCCCTTGCCGAAGCGGGGCTGATGGAGTTCCCGGGCATAGGTGGGAGAGACCGTGGAAACGGCATCACTCATTAACATGGCCCCCTTCATCAGGTTGACATCCGAGCGTCCTTCATATTCATAGCCCAGACCGCCGGCATACCAGCCCGGATCCAGGGCAAAGGTGGTCGTCAGCTGGTCAGCGCCGTACTGGCCCTGATAGGCGATGTTGTGGATCGTGTAGACGGTTCTGATGTTGCGGTATTCGGTATAGATTGTCTGATGGTCACGCAGATAGATGATAGCCAAAGCACTCTCCCAGTCATTGCAGTGAAGAATGTCGGGAATGAAATCAATGACCCGCATGACCTCAATGACCGCCTTGGAGAACCAGGCAAAGCGGAACTTGTCATCATCATAGCCATACAGCTTATCGCGGTTGAACAGATCCTGGTTGTCAATGAACCAGACCGGAACGCCATTGAGTTCACCCTTCAGTAATCCGCAGTACAGGCTGGCCTGTCCCAGAGTGACATTAAGAGAAGTGACAAAACTGATCTGATCTGAAAAGCGATCCCTGGCACACTTGTAATACGGTGTGATTATCTGGATCTCCTGGCCTTCCCGTTTCAAGGCTGGAGGCAGGGAAAAGGCCACATCGGCCAGACCGCCGGACTTGGAATACGGCGCGCATTCACTGGTAACAAACAGTATCTTCATAATTGTTTTCTCCCGTTATGATATTGATCAATTACTTTATTCCATTATAGCACAGCCTTACAGACAGAAAAGGCGCTCATTTTCCAATGATCGCCCTTATTCAGTCATGACGCTTTTCAAATGCCCGGTCGTAGCTTTCCCGCAGATGCTCGGAAGTTATGTGGGTATAGATCTGAGTCGTCGAGAGATTGGAGTGGCCAAGAAGTTCCTGAACGATCCGGATGTCCGCTCCCTTATCCAGCAGATGGGTCGCGAAGGAGTGGCGCAGGGTATGGGGATGAACATGCATTGGCAGGTTGTTGTCAAGCACGGTCTTTTCCAGAAGATACTGGATGCCACGGGGAGTTATCTTCTTGCCATTGCGGTTGACGAAGACATAATCGTGATCTTCCTTCATGAACTTCGGTCTGATGACCGTCAGGTAGTTTTTAAGAAGCTTTCCGATCAGATCGTAGAACGGCACCAGACGCTGCTTGTTGCCCTTGCCGGTGATCCTCAACAACCGGTTGGAGAAATCGATGTCGCTGATCTTCAGGTTGCAGGCCTCGGAAAGACGCAGCCCGCAGCCGTACATCGTTTCAAAGATGGTGCGGTTGCGATAGCCCATCTCATCATGGAGATCAAAACAGCCTAATAAGGCATCGACCTCATCCTCAAACAGGTAATCGGGAAGCCGGTTCTTTTCCACCTTGATCTTAACGGCCGCAAAGGGGTTGCCTTCAGCGATCTGCATTTCGTTGAGATAACGGTAGAAGCTCCTTAAGGCGCTGAGGTTGCGGGCAATGGAACGGTTGGAGATATCGGAAAACTGCTTATCAGTGCGCAGATAGTTCAGAAACCCCAGAACGACGGTACGGTCAGCATCGCCATAGGAGGTAATGCCTTCCTGCTTCAGATAGGAAAGATAGCGGCGCAGATCCCGGCCATAAGCCTGACGGGTATCTTGCGAGCCGCTGTTGGTGTTGACAATGTAATCAAGGAAGTGTTCCAGGATCTCTTCCATGGCTACCACTCCCGAGCGTACTTTTCGATGATGGGAAGGGCCTGTCTGCCGTAAGCTTCCTTGCGGTCCTGCTTGCGGACAAAGCCTTCCAGAGTGAAGATGCCGAAGTTGGCATTCATCGGCTGGAAGTTCTCCCCGGCATGGGTAATGTAATTGGCCATGGCACCGATCATGGTGGTGGGCGGCATTACCAGTGGCTGCTTTCCTTCCAGATAAAGTGCCATGTTATGGCCTGCCAGCAGGCCGCTGGCGGCTGATTCAATGTAGCCTTCCACCCCGGTCATCTGGCCGGCAAAAAACAGGTCATCCCTCTTGATGGTCTGATAGGTCGGTCTTAAGATCAGCGGCGACTTCAGATAGGTATTGCGGTGCATGACGCCATAGCGGACGATCTCACAGTTTTCCAGTCCCGGGATCATCGAAAACACCCGTTTCTGCTCGCCCCATTTCAGGTGAGTCTGGAAACCGACGATGTTATAGAGAGTATCGATGGCGTTATCCTGACGCAGCTGAACGACGGCGTAAGGTCTTTCTCCCTCTCTTGCCAATCCAACCGGTTTCAGAGGTCCGAAGGTCAGCGTCTGAGGACCGCGTTTGGCCATTACCTCGATGGGCATGCAGCCTTCAAAGTATACTTCCTTATCAACGCCGTGTACTTCCGCCGTTTCCGCGTTGATAAGTTCATTGTAGAAAGCGTCAAACTGTTCTCTGGTAAAGGGGCAGTTGATGTAGTCGGCATCCCCCTTGTCATAGCGGCTCTTGTAGTAGGCTATATCCATGTTGATGCTTTCCTTGGTTATGATCGGCGCCGCCGCGTCAAAGAAATACAGGCTTTCCAGCTGGAAGTAATCGCCGATGGCCTTAGCCAAAGCGTCGGAAGTAAGCGGACCGGTCGCAATGATGGTCGGTCCTTCAGGGATCTGGGTGATCTGCTCATTGATGACTTCCACATTGGGATCATTCTTCAGAAATGCCGTTATGTCATTTGCGAAATTTTCCCGGTCAACGGCCAGTGCCGAGCCGGCCGGCAAGGCATTTCTGTCTGCCATCTTCATGATCAGGGAATCCAGCAAGCGCATTTCCTGCTTCAGCAGTCCGACCGCGTTGGTAATGGCGTTGGAACGCAGGGAATTGGAACAGACCAGTTCAGCGAACCGGTCCGTATGGTGTGCTCCTGTAGTATTTACCGGTCGCTGTTCGTACAGCCGGACCTTGAAGCCCCGGCGCAAAAGCTGCCAGGTGGCCTCACTTCCGGCTAAACCGGCTCCGATGACATTAACTGTCGGCTTCATCTTTCTTCTTAACCACCTTTACCCGGCCGCTGGTCTTGATGTAGCGGCACTTGGGGTAGTTGGAGCAGCCGATGAATTCCTTGCCATAGCGTGACTTGCGCTTGACTAAGGGCGAACCGCAATCCGGGCACAGTTCACCGGTCTCCTCCGGCTTTTCCTTTTCCTTCTTCTGGATGTACTTGCACTCAGGGTAATTGGAGCAGGCAATGAACTTGCCATAGCGGCCCCGCTTTTCCACCAGGGGATTGCCGCATTGCGGACAGGTCCCGTAGTCCTTCTTTTCCTGCGGTTCATTTTCATCCTGCTTGTCTTCGTGATACTTGCACTTGGGATAGTTGGAACAGGCGATGAAGACGCCGTATCTGCTCTTGCGTTCAACCAGTTCGCTGCCGCATTGCGGACACAGCCGGCCGACTTTGACCGGAGCGATCTTTTCCATGTTTTCCTTGGCATGATCAAGAAGGTCCATGAACGGACCGTAGAAGCCGTTAAGGGAATCCAGCTTGGCCAGCTTGCCCTCGGCAATGTCATCAAGCTGCTTTTCCATGTCGGAAGTATACTTGACATTGATGATCGAGCTGAAATACTCGTCCAGTTTTTCAGTCGTCAGGGTACCCTGTTCAGTGGGCACAAAGACGCGGATCCGGGAGCCCTCATTGCTCTTCTGCAGAGTCACATATTCCCGCTTGATGATGGTATCAATGATGGTGGCGTAGGTGGATGGCCTGCCGATGCCGTTTTCCTCCATAGCCTTGATCAGTCTGGCCTCTGAATAGCGTAAGGGCGGTTCGGTGAAATGCTGCTTGGCCAGAACATCTTCGGCCTTCAGTTTTTCATCCTTTTCCAGCAAAGGCAGATCCTTATCCTCAGAGCTCTCATAGTCCTTATAGACCTTCAGATAACCGTCGAAGATCAGGGTGCGGCCGGTAGCGGTAAATTCATAATTCAGGCAGTCCAGCCGGACAGTCTTGCTGTTGAACAGGGCATCAGCCATCATGCAGGCCAGCGTCCGGTAGTAGATCATCTTGTAAAGCTTCAGTTCATCGTTAGTCAGATGGGAAGCAATCTTCTCCGGGGTGTTCTCCACATTGGTCGGCCGGATGGCCTCATGAGCGTCCTGGGCGTTCTTATCGACCTTCTGGTGGAAATATCCGCAGTACTTCTCCCCGTAATTATCCTTAATGAAATCTCTCGCCTGCGCCATGAAAACGGGCGACAGACGGGCAGCGTCAGTACGCATGTAGGTTATCAGACCGGTGGTAGTTGAGCCGATATTGACACCTTCATAGAGTTTCTGAGCAATGCTCATGGTCTTCTTGGAGGTGAAGTTCAGCTTGTTGGCGGCATCCTGCTGCAGCGTGGAAGTAATATAAGGCAGCTTGGGTTTGCGGTGCTTGACTTCCTCATTGACCTCACCAACGGTGAACTCATTATTAAGGCAGTCTTCACGGATCTTCAGGGCCTGTTTCTCTTCAGCGATTTCGGCTTTCTGGCCGTCGATTTTGGTCAGCTGAGCTTCGAAATCCTGCTTTTCCTTCAGAAATTCAGCAGTAATGGTCCAGTATTCTTCCGGCACAAAAGCCGCGATCTCCTTTTCCCGGTCAACAATAAGTTTCAAAGCTACCGACTGTACCCGGCCGGCGGACTTGGACTTGATCTTGCTGTTGAGCAGGGTGGAAAGCTTGAAACCGATGATCCGGTCGAGCATTCTTCTGGTCTCCTGAGAATCGACCAGGTCCATGTCGACCTTACGCGGTTCGCCAATGGCCTTCTGGACGGCCGGTTTGGTTACCTCGTGGAAAACGATGCGGTTGTCCCGGTCCAGCGGAATGTTAAGGGTGTTGGCCAGATGGTAGGCAATGGCTTCGCCTTCCCTATCCGGGTCAGTCGCCAGTAAGACGTTTTCCGCCTTTTTGACATCTTCCTTAAGGGCCTTGACGATGCTCTTCTTGGCTGGGGAAATGGTATAGGTAGGCACAAAGCCGTTATCGACATCGATGCCCAGATGGCCCTTGCCGCTGGTAGCAAGATCGTTGATGTGGCCCTTGGAGGCGACGACCTCGTAGTCTTTTCCCAGATATTTTTCGATCGTACTCGCCTTGCTGGGCGATTCGACTATTACTAAATTCTTAATTTTTTCCATACTATTAATCCACCTGTTTTATATTCTTTACCATTTTTCCTTTATTTGTCAACTGCCTGACTTTTTCTCAGCCAGTCTGACAAAGCTTTTGCCGTCAAGCATCAGCGCTCCCCGGCTGATCAGTTCGTTGCATCCCTGACCGCTGACATCGTCATAGGGGTATACCAGGGCATGGACTCTCCGGTTAAGCTTGAAAGCTTCATTGGCAGTAAGCAGTGAACCGGAATTCCGTCCGGCCTGCATGACCACAACATCATCAGAAAGGGCAGCGATCAGCCGGTTGCGGAAGGGAAAATGATAACGCTGAGGCCGGGTATCAAGCGGATACTCACTGATCAGCAGCTGTTTTTCCCGCATGTAGCGGTACAGTTCGCTATTACAGGCCGGATAGTCGTAATTCAGACCGTTTCCCAGAATTCCGATCGTTCTTTCCGCCTCGCCATGGACCAGGGCATCAATGCCCCTGGCCATGCCGGAAACCAGCACATAGCGGTCCTTGACCAGTGAAACCAGTTCTCTGGTAGCGTGAATGCCGTAGTAACTCGGTTCCCTGGTGCCGACTATGGACAGGCATTTTTCCTCAAGAAGCTGTTTATTACCAATGTAAAACAGGACATAAGGCGGATATTTCAGCTGTCTCAGTCTATCCGGGTAATCCTGGTCCAGTATCGTTACCGCCCGCTGTATCCTGATGGTTTGATCCGCTTCTTCCCTGTTTTCCAGAGCCTTCTTAATGGCACCGTAGTTTCCCCTGTGGGCAATGGCCAGTCTGATAAGTCTATTGCGCATAAAAAATCTCCTGCCAGATATTTGGCAGAAGATGTCTTCATTTCCTAAAACAGTTTGCCCTGCAGAGCCTCCATGACCGGCTTATAGGAGCGCCGGTGGATCTCCAGAACCCCGTATTCTTCCAGGGCCTTAAGATGGTCCTTAGTCGGATAGCCCTTGTTTTTCCGGAAATTATACTGCGGGTAGAGTTCATCCAGCTGGTACATGATGTGGTCTCTGGTAACCTTGGCCAGAATGGAACCGGCGGCGATCGAGACAGACTTCTGATCGCCCTTGATAATGTCGATCACCGGCTTATCAATGTACAGCTTCATGGCATCGGTAAGCACGACCGGGGCCGGGGCCATCATGGCAATGGTGCTCATCGCCTGTCTGGTCGCTTCCAGAATGTTGAGCCGGTCGATCGTTTCCACATCTACGATCTCAATGTCATAGAACAAGGCATCTTCAACGATCTGTGGAAACAGTTGCTCGCGTTTTCTTTCGGTAAGTTTCTTGGAATCATAGATCTCATCAGAATGATAACCCATGGGAAAGACAACGCCGGCAACCACCAGCGGGCCGGCCAAAGGTCCCCGGCCGGCTTCATCGATTCCCACTACCAGCTGATCGACTGACCAATAGCGGTTCTCAAACTCATTGGCCGTCTGCATTGGGTTTCTCCCAGGATATGCCGCCCAGCTGACTGTCGCGGATGTCCTTCAATATCAAAGCGTAGACGCGCTTATAGTCATAACCGCCGTCATTCAACAGGCAGCCTCTGGCTTTGGCGATCCGGTCAATTGTTTCAATGGCATCCGCATTGGTATCGATCCCATAACGGTCAGCCAGCTTCTCCGGATGATTGATCAGCAATTGCCCGACCGCGTATCTGACTACATCTTCCACCGGCAGAATGTCATCATTGATGGCGCCGGTAATGGCCAGATTGAAAGCGGTTCTCTCATCTTCAAACTTCGGCCACAATACTCCCGGGGTATCCAGCAGGGCAACATCCTGAGA
This sequence comes from Erysipelotrichaceae bacterium, assembly GCA_016280635.1. Lineage (GTDB taxonomy): Bacteria > Bacillota_I > Bacilli_A > Erysipelotrichales > Erysipelotrichaceae > UBA1783. Next base: position 9,493 of record JAEEHC010000062.1, on the reverse strand, counting down.
GATCTTGATCCACTGCAGGTTTCGGGTAACACCGGGCCGGTCAGCCGTCTTGGCCGCTTTTTTCTGTGCGACTGAGTTGATAAGAGTACTCTTGCCGACATTGGGAATGCCGACGACCATGGCCTTGATCTCGACATGCTTCATACCTTTGGCCTTATACTTGGCGATCTTTTCCGCCATGATCTTCAGACAGGCATCGGATATCTTCTTGTTTATGGACCTGTCAGCCACCAGATTAAGGGCGATCGCTTCGATGTTATGTCTGTGAAAATAATCGATCCAGGCTGCCGTTACCTCATCCTCAGCCTTGTCCTTCTTGGAGATGACGATGAGACGGGGCTTGTTTCCGGCAATTTCGCGAAGCAGCGGATTCTCGGAAGAGGCAACAATGCGGCCATCCCTGATTTCAATGACCATGTCAACATATTTAATGTTTTCACTCATTTCCCGTCTGGCCTTGGCCATATGACCGGGGAACCAGTTGATGTTCGTTCTGGCTTCACTCATCTACCTCACTCCTTTCTTCTGACTTTTCTACTCAATGTCCAGTTCCATGCCGACACCGACTTCGCCGATGTCCAGCTGCTTTCCCATTTCAATCTTCGCCTTCAGGGAAACGCAATGACAGGGGTAAAGCTGGTCAATGTCGCAGTTTTTCAGATATTCAATCGTCTTATGCAGACGCTCATCATCTTCAAACAGGTGGAAGCCGCCGATCACTCCGGCAATCTTTTCTTCTCTTAAGACTTTGCGGGCGTGTTCGATGATGTTGCAGATGCCGGCATGCGAACAGCCGGTGATCACAAACAATCCCTTATTTCCCCGGTAGACAAGCGCTGAGTCATCATAAATGAAATCATCGTTAAGAACGCCCCTGACCTGGATCTTGCCGATGCTGTAGCGCGGTTCGAAGTCCAGATACTGCGGGATCTCCCCGAGGTAGAAGAGATTTTCGCTTACCTGTTGCACCTCTTTGCTCAGACGCAGGTCGCATCTTTCCTCCAGCTGCATTTTCGACAGCGGCGAAGAGATGGCCAGACCGGCATCATCCTGGCGGTACTGGAAGGTATCCGGGTGAGTGATGACGGTGAGCCATCTATTCAGGGCAAGCAGATGGGGCAACCCGCCGGTATGGTCATTATGGCCGTGCGAAAGCACTACTTTGTTTACCGTCTTAAGCTCGATGTTCATTTTTCGGGCATTGCTCATGAAGGCATCAGAATAACCGGTGTCAAAGAGGATGCGATCCCGGCCGTTTTCCAGGTAAAAGGAAAGAGCCGGTTCGCCCAGATAGTATTGATCGATGTAGGTATGGTTATCCATCAGCACTTTCAGTTTCATTTTTCTTTCCTCAGCAATAATACAATATATATTTTATCATAACTGAACTGCCTGTTTTCCCAAAAGAAAACTCCGCTTATGCAGCGGAGTTGACTTACTGCTGCGCAGTTGCCGGCTTTGGTGAGCCAAAGTGCTCAAAGGGCCAGAGCACGAAGATGCCCTTGGCCAGGATCTGATCCTGCTTGAAGGGACCGTAGCTGCGGGAGTCAATGGAAACGATGCGGTTATCGCCAAGACAGTAATATTCATCATCCGCCAGGGTGATGACATCGGTATTGGCGGTGAAATCCTCCCGGTTCCACTTGTTTTTCTGCTGTTGGGTGTAGACCGGATCGAAGAAGTCTTCGCTGACCGGTGCCCCATTGACATACAGAGTATCATTGACATACCAGATGGTCTCTCCCGGTAAGCCCACGACTCTTTTGACCAGATTTTCCTTTTCATCATTTATTCTGATGATCACGATGTCAAAGCGCTCGATGGTTCCCACCCGGCGGGAGATGATGCTGGAAAAGCCCACTGACTTGTTTTCAATGGTCGGATACATGCTGGTACCGTCAACACGTACCGGCATGAAGAAAAAGGTTGTGATCACGAAACAGACCGCTACCGTGATCAATCCGGTTACCAGCAGGTCAATGATGTCATCCAGGCTCATCATGATGCGCAGGATAAGTGTGCCGAAGAAATCGGCAACCTTGATTTTCAGCTTTTCCACATTCCACTCCTTAAACAAAAAACTGGTTTCCCAGTTTTTTATCTGCGTTTTTCAACAATTCTGCTTGCTTTACCAGAACGGCCGCGTAAGTAGTAGAGCTTGGCTCTTCTAACCTTACCAAAACGAACAACTTCAATCTTATCAATGATTGGTGAATGAACTGGGAATGTTCTTTCAACGCCGACGCCACTGCTCATCTTTCTGACAGAGAAGGTCTCGGCAATGCCTGAACCATTGATTGCGATGACAACACCTTCAAATACCTGAATACGTGTCTTGTCGCCTTCCTTGATCTTGACATGTACCTTTACGGTGCAGCCAGGTTCGAAGTAGGGGATGTCGTTCTTCATCTGGGCCTTGGTAATCTGCTTAACAAGATTCAAATTCATAACTTTCTCCTTTTCCATGCCTTTATTCAATAGTTCATGAACCGATGGTCAGCGGAACTATCTCAGCTAACGCCTATTTATATTATCATAGGGAAAATCAATAATCAACAGAAAATATCACTCATTTACCGGCTTTTCCGCGCGTTTTTCAAATCTTTCATCATGCCAAAACGGGTAGCAATTTTCGCTTCACAGCTGAATGCCAGCGGATATACGCCGATGACAGTGAAGATCATAATTGCGTATCTGACAGTCCGCAATAATAAGCCCGTGATGCTGTCAGGTTCAGCCAGCGTTTCCAGCACCATTTTGAGCAGACCGTTGCCGGCCAGATAGACCAGCGCGGCGCCGGCGGTTCTGATCAGAGCCAGATACCATCTGTCGGTATTGGCAAACCTGACATATCTGTCTTCAAACATCCGTCCGGCTGCAAAGCCGATCAGAATGCCCAGAAAGGTGAAATAGTCATCGGTGTGGCAATACAACAAGCCGATCAGGGAAAAACCAATGAATGCCAGATAAATGACCAGATGGTCATTGTGACAGTGCAGCAGATAAGCGACCAGTACAAATGACAGCGCGCCAAGAGCCAGGCCAACGATGACATCGCTCAGCCAGTGAGCGCCCAGGTAGTTGCGTGATAATGCGCACAGCAGCGGCACGATCACCGCAATACTTTTCAGCCATTTTTCCTTTGGGTACTCATTGGCAGCCGCCGGATAGGCCGAGGCGCAGCTTGCGGAGTGGCCGGAAGGAAATGAGTAGTTGCCCACTTCCCTCAGACAGGCTATCTCATCGCTGACCACAAACGGCCTTAAGCGCCGGAAGATGTTTTTCAGCATCGGGCAGAATACGTTGGCCATGATCAGCGACAGACCGATCACTTCACCCTTCTTCTTGTCAAAGCCCCAGTAGACCATCCCCATTAACAGCACGCAGAACAGCGCTTCGCCAAACAGGGAAAACAGGCTGTTAAGCCAGATCAGCAGGGTCTGAAAAACGGTACCTTCACCCAAGCTCTGCAGCCAGATGATGAACTGTTCCTCAAAGGGAAAAAACCAGATCTCACCCATTCTCCTGCTCCTGCAGTTCCAGTTTGATGTCTTCCAGCATCCGCTCTTCTTCTTTGCTCATTTCCCGGTTTTCCAGCAGATCCGGACGGTTGAGGTAGGTAAGCTTCAGGCTCTCCCGAAGGCGGTACTTGCGGATGTTTTCGTGATGGCCGCTTAATAGTACTTCCGGTACCTTCTTGCCGTCGTATTCTTCCGGCCGGGTGTACTGGTTGTATTCCAGCAAGCCGTTTTCAAACGACTCATCAACGATTGAATCAGCGGTGATTACCCCTTCAACCAGTCTGGTCAGGGTATCGGTAATGACCATTGCCGGCAGTTCACCGCCGGTCAGGATATAGTCTCCGATGGAGACCTGCTGGTCAACATAATCGTAAATGCGGGCATCGTAGCCCTCATAATGGCCGCAGATGATGACGATGTCATCCTTCTCCATCAGCTCATGAGCCATCTTCTGGTTGAATACTCTTCCGGTGGGGGAAGTGAGCATGATGTAGGAACCGGCATCAGAATGCTCCTTGAGGGCGTCAAGGACCGGCTGACACATCAATACCATCCCGGCACCGCCGCCATAGGGATAGTCATCAACGCGGTGGGAATGATCCTTTGAGTAAGCCCGGAAATCGACGACCTCGATGTCGATCAGATTCTTCAGGCGGGCCTTCTTGATGATCGAGGTGTTCAGAAAGCCCTCAAACATCTCGGGAAAGATCGTCAGGATCCTTATTCTCATAACATGCCCTCGATGACATTGACGTCAATGCGCTTGTTTTCGATGTTCACATTCTTGATGAAGGCGTCAACGTAGGGAATCAGCACCTGCTTGCCCTCATCGTTGCCGATGCGCAGAATGGTCTGATAGCCGCTGTCTACACCGCTTACCGTACCGATGAACTTGTTGTCGGAATAAACCGCGCAGCCCTTCAGCTCAAAGTAGTAATACTCTCCCTTGTTAAGCTTGTGCACATCGTCCTTGGCAATGAAGATCTCGCAGTTCTTGTACTTCTCCACCAGATTGATGTTCTCCAGGCCATGGAACAGCACCAGGGCAAAGCCCTTATGCATTCGGAAACTCTTTACTACCACCGGTTCAAACTTCTCATCCTTGCAGATGTAAAGCTGCTGGTCCGCCTTAAAGCGCTTCTCGGCAAAATCCGTCAGGGGATTGATCTTCAGTTCCCCCCTGATGCCGAAGGTATTGACAATGATGCCGATTTTTACTAGTTCCATGATCCACCTCCAAAAAAGGATGCTGCAAGCATCCTAGTATGATTCAAACTTTATCGTGATCTTCTTGTTGTCCAGGCAGGAGCAGACGGACATCATCTGTCTGATGCTGCTGGCCATTGCACCCTGGCGGCCAATAAGTCTGGCAATGTCAACGCTGGATGCATACACATAAAGCAGAACCTCATTCTCGTTGACGCTTTCCATCGTCTGAACGCGGACATTCTCCGGTTCATCAACCATTGGTTTTACCAAATCCAGTAAAGTCTTCTCGTAGTCAATCATCTTAATTACTTTGACTCATGAAATTTCTTCATGATTCCCTGCTTTGATAAAAGGGAGCGGACAGTGTCAGACGGCTGAGCGCCGGCAGCGAGCCACTTCAGGGCCTTTTCTTCATCAATCTTGATTTCGGCCGGATTAGTGCGCGGATTGTAGAAACCGACGATTTCAATGAAACGACCGTCTCTCGGAGCTCTGCTATCAGCAGCAACGATGCGGTATGACGGAGCCTTCTTGGCACCCATTCTCTTTAAACGTAACTTAACCATAAATATACCTCTTTGTTATTTTCCTCTAGTATATTAGCCTAACGGAAAAGACCTGTCAAGCATTTTTACTTAACAGACATAATTATTCCTGCCGTCAGGATAATACTTCTGTCGTTTCCCGGCGACAGGACAGCGGATCAAGAGATCACCGGATGATACTGAGGCCCTTTTTGTCCAGAGTGATGCCGGCTCTGATGGGGACGATTATCCCGGGAAATTTCTTAATGCGGTAATCCTGGCTGTGATCCGGTTTCCATACGGCATAAAGAGTCATGTCGTTTTCAATGCTTATTCTGCTTCCGGGACGGTAGCGCGGCACAGTCGCCTCAGCGCTGTCTGCCCAGCCCAGAAACTTATATCCCTTACGCTTTGGAATGATCTCGGGTATCATGTCATCAAATGCCCATTGGTTTTCCGGGCCATCCGTACCGCCATTGAGATCATAAACCAGATAATAGAAACGGCTGGCATACTCCCACTCTTCAACCGGGATCAGCTCATATTCGGAGAAATCCTCTTCGATCCAGGTCCACTCATCGATCATCCTGACATCATGGGCGATCAGATCATCGTACAGCGCTTTTCTGGCATCTCTGTTGTCGGCAAGTGTTCCGCTGAATTCCCTTAAGCCCAGTACGGCCTTGACATAACGCCAGGAGAGCTTGCTGCGTTCAATGGCGGTCAGAGCATCCGCTGAATCACCTGAGGCCTCTTCAGCCAGCGTCCAAAGCCGGTCGATCTTTTCCGCTTCTGCTTCATCAATGGCGAAAGTATCGCCCATCCGGCAGCAAAGGTCCACATGATCCCTTATGCAGGCCGTATATTCATCAATGACCAGCTTGATGTATTCTCCGCCATCACCATAATAATTGCGGCAGAATTCCAGCATTTTTTCCTCATACTCGCAATACGGGTCTTCCAGCAGTTCGGCGATCAGATAAGTCCTGAGTTCTCCGAATTCGGTATCGCAGCGGTCAACATAATAGTTGCCTTCCTCATAGACGCCTTTGACGCCATGCTCATAAAAGCACTGCATGTTTTTCTGCAGGATATGGAAATCCGGGAAAACGCCCAGTGTATAGGCGAAATTGGTCGTATAATCCCAGACATATATTCTGTTACAGATTTCCGACCACTGTTCAAGGTCCTCCATCAGTTCCCTGTTTCTCTGGCAGCCGGCATCATCCAAAGCATGGGAAAAGCAGCATTCAAAGCTGCACAGCCTTACGCTGACATTTTCCCTTGGCCTGACCTGAGAAGGTGCCTTACGGGTATAGGTATAGGCCAGGGTATCAAAGACGACATTGTCATAGCCTTCCTGCTCAACGGCCTGAGCGATCCGGTTGACGAAGGTGATCAGCGAACCGGCATGGGAGCCGTTGGCATCGTCAACAGCCCGGCAGTTTTCACATTCGCAATAATCCAGATTATCAGCCTGCTCCAGTGCAACGATCTGCAAGTCCGCGTTGGGATCATGCTGCGCTTCCAGAAGACTCAATACCTCGGCCAGAACGATTTCATATACGCTTTCATTGGTAAGGCAAAGCTGGCCGGATACCCGGCGGCCATCGCGGAGGGCAAAGTATTCCGGATGACTTTCAAAGTATTCCGCAGCTGAGCAGAAAACATTTGTGAGGGTATGGCAGGCTCCGCCAAGATAAGGGATATTTCCACCCATCTCGGCAATATCTGTCTGGTAGCAGCCATTGAGCTTGTGGGCAACTGAATAAATTGCCATCCATCCGCTGCGCCAGTCGGTATTGCGATATTCAAAATAAGGTGTATATTCTATCTTCTCTTCCGGAAGTTCCATCTTATCGGAAGTCATCACCATTACCGGATACCATCCATAGCACTTGTATCCGCAATAGTCTTCCAGGAAGGTATGAACGCCATAGAGAGTTCCCCGGCTGCCTGCCCCAAAGATAGCCAGGCCGCCGCTGAACGGGGCAATGACATAGGAATCAGCGGGTTTGTTCATCAGATCAGCTGCCGTATCGTAAAGAGAGGTATTGCCAACACAGAAAGCAAAACCGTCAAAAGGCTGATCATCCGTGATGATCCGGTAAATACTGCCGTTCAGTTCATACAGATACTCCTGCAGGGTTTCGGCCGCATAGATCTCCGTAGCCCCGGCTTTGGCAGAAACCACTATCGCGTATTCTTGCTGGTCAGCTGCCGATTTTCGGACTGTCCCGGGCAGAAAACCGGCTACGACAATCACCATGATCAGAACGGCTGTTATCGTCTTTCTGATGCTTTTTTTCATCTCGCCATCTCCTTTACTCAAATCAATCTGCTCATGCAGGCAAATAGGGAAAGTGCCTGTCGACAATGATTATTATCTATCATATCATCTTTCGATTGAACATGCCCCTGCTTAATTCTGTCCGGTGCTGTTGATGCAATCAATGATAACTGAAAACATCTGCCAAAGCGACAGATGTTTGCATATTCACCATATTGGCAAGGGGACAGGCCTTTTCCCGAATTTATCAGAACTTGCGGTATTTGCCCATGCCCATCTGCGCCATCATCTTGACGGAGCGTTCAAAGGAATTGATCAGCTTGTTGACATCAGAGACCGATGTTCCCGAGCCTTTGGCAATTCTGTTCTTATGGGAGCTGCGCAGTTCACCGGGATGGCGGCGCTCATAGGGAGTCATGGAACAGATTATGGCTTCATAGGTTTTCATTACCCCCTCAGTGTCCTGATTTTCCAGTACCGAGGCAAACTGATTCATTCCCGGCAGCATCTTCAAAAGTCCGCTCAGAGGACCAAGCTTGTTCATCTGACGCATCTGCACCAGCATGTCATCCAGGGAGAAGGTGCCGTTCATCAGATTCTGCATGCTGCGGGCAGCCGCTTCCTGATCGAGCTGGCTGGCAGCCTTTTCGATCAGAGTATCCAGATCGCCCATGCCCAGAATGCGGGAAGCCATGCGGTCGGGATAGAAGATGTCGATGTCATCAATCTTTTCACCGGTACCGACAAACTTAACGGAGACATCAGTGACTGCCTTGACGGACAGCACGCCGCCTCCCCGGGCATCGGAGTCAAACTTGGTAACGATCAGTCCGGTTACATTGAGCAGGTCGTCAAAACTCTTGGCAACATTGACGATGTCCTGACCGGTCAGGGCATCAACAGTCAGCAGGATCTCATCCGGTTTGAATTTCTTCTTCAGCACGGACAGTTCATTCATCAGTTCCTTGTCGATGTGCAGACGGCCGGCGGTATCGATCAGTACGGTATCATATCCCTTGTCCTGAGCATATTTCAAGCCCTGCCGGACGGCTTCTTCCGCCTTTACCTGTGTTCCCAGAGTAAAGACTTCAACATCGATCTGCTTACCTAAGGTCTGCAGCTGTTCGATGGCAGCCGGACGGATGATGTCGGCAGCGATCATCAGCGGTTTGCGGCCATCCTTATCACGGATAAGCTTGCTGATCTTGGCGACCGATGTCGTCTTACCGGTACCCTGAAGACCGACTACCATGATGACGGTTATGCCATTCTGCTTGTAGGCCAGCTGTGACTGGGATTCGCCCAGCAGCCTGACGATCTCATCTCTGACGATCTTGTAGACCTGCTCGGAAGGGTTAAGCGCCTGGGATACCTGGACGCCAACCATCTTCTGGCGTAAGGTTTCAATGAAAGTCTTAACGACACCGTAGTTGACATCCGCCTCCAGTAAAGCTACGCGGATCTCCTGCAGCATCGCGTTCATGTTCTTTTCCGTCAGTTTATCCTTGCCGACGATGTGCTTGAAGGCTGCGGTCAGCCGGTTGCTTAATGAATCAAATGCCATAATTTATCACTCCCTGAATATTTTAGCATATTTTGATCATTATATTTGTATCACTGCCGCCTAATTGAGTAAAATAGAATTATAAAAAGGAAAAGAGGTCTGAATAATGAAACTTTATCGCTGCCCCAAGTGCGGCAACATGGTTGCCATGATTGAGGAACATACCTGCATCCCGCATTGCTGCGGAGAACCAATGAAGGAGCTGACTGCCAATACTACCGACGGTGCCCGGGAAAAACACGTACCCTTCGTCGAAGTTGAAGACAACAAGGTCAAGGTCAGAGTCGGTGAGGTCGACCATCCGATGCTGGAAGCCCACTACATTACCTGGATCGCTCTGGAATCCGAAATGGGCTGGCAGATCAAGTATCTGAAACCCGGTGAG
>JAEEHC010000061.1 GCA_016280635.1 Erysipelotrichaceae bacterium | reverse complement strand
TGATGCCTAATACATTAAGCTGAATGCACAGCCGCTTGGCAAAGGTCGTCTTGCCTGAAGAAGACGGTACGCAGATCAGCACGATGCGCTTCTTGCTGCGGCCAATGTCATAAGAGATGTCGGAGATCTTCTTTTCATGCAGGGCTTCCTGCATCAGATACATGTCCTGCGTTTGGTGGCTAAGGATTCGGTTGTTCAGATCATCAACATACTTGATGCCCATCAGCTTGCCCCACTTGGAAGCTTCGCCGAAGGCATCATAAAGAATCTTCTGGTCTTCGTATTCCGGCATTCTCAGTGGGTCGGACTGATGCGGATAGCGCAGCAGCACGCCATTGCGGTAGGGCCGCAGTTCAAAGTATTTCAGATAGCCGGTTGAAGGAACCAGGAAGTTGTAGAAGATCTCGGTTTCATCATCAAGAGAATAGATCTCCACATGGTTCAGAGAAGGAATGGAGGCAATTAGATTGCCAGTCTCTTTCTGCCGCAGCTCCTTGGTAAGGGCGACGATCTCCTGACGGTTGAGGTGACGCTTGATGATCGGCAGATCCCTCTCCACCAGTTCATGCATGTGCTTTTCGATCTTCTCAAGGACATCCGGATCCGGCTTCTGATTTTTGATGACGGTAAAGAGCCCCTTAGACAGGGAATTGTTTACCGTAACCTGCGTGTCCTTGCCTAAGATGTCATGAACGGCTTTGATGTAAAGCAGTACAAGTGAACTCTGGTATACCAGCCACATCGCCTGAGAACGGATGTCGAGAAATTCCAATGTACAGTCGTGATAGACCACGTGCAGCAGTCCGCGGTAGGCGTTATCGATCCGGCAGCCATACACCGGGTAGGGAAGAAGGTCCGCTACTTCCTTCAGGATAAGTTCGGCCTTAAGCTTCTCAGGGTATTCTTTTATCATTTCCCCCTGAGGCAGTCCGATTATTCTTACTTTCATAGTTATCACCACTACTATCTTACCATATTTGTCCATCACTTTACGGCCAGCCAACCGCGGTTATGTTATAATTCAATTAAGGTACACCTGCCTGTGGAATAAGAAAACAACTGCCTGAATTTAAGGGGAGGCAGATAAATAAATAAATAATTAGAGAATAAACAAAGGAGAAAAACATGGACATATATTCGGCACTTCAGATCATGGCCGGTCTGGCATTCTTCCTGTACGGCATGAGCGTCATGTCATCTTCACTGGAGAAGATGGCTGGCGGTTCACTTGAACTCACTCTTAAGAAAGTTACCAGCAACAAGCTGTTGAGTTTCCTGTTGGGAATGATCATCACCGTGGCCATTCAGTCTTCATCCGGCGTAATGGTCATGCTGGTTGGTCTGGTAAACTCCAACATCATCAGCTTTAACGATACACTTGCCATCATCCTGGGATCCAACGTCGGCACTACCATAACCGGCTGGATTCTGACCCTGACCGGCATCGAGAGCAGCGGCTTCTCCATCATGTCCGTTCTCAACCCCAAGTTCTTTACTCCGATCCTGGCCCTGGTTGGCGTCATCCTGAGAATGGCAGCCAAGAAGGAAAAACAGAAGGATCTGGGCACCATCTTTGTAGGCTTTGCAGTTTTGATGTACGGCATGACCTTCATGTCCGATGCCATGAAGCTGATGGCCAATGAACCATGGTTCGCCAACATTCTGGTCATGTTCACCAATCCCATTCTTGCGGTTTTGGTTGCCACGGTATTCACAGCTGTAATTCAGTCTTCCGCCGCTGCCATCGGTATCATTGAAGCCTTTGCCCTGTCCGGACAGATTACCTTGGGCATGGCCATTCCGCTTATTCTCGGCGCTAACATCGGTACCTGTGTGACCGGTCTGATCAGCGCTATTGGTGTCGCCAAGAACGCCAAGCGCGTCAGCGTTCTGCAGGTCGTTGTCAACTGCACCGGTGCTCTGGCCGTTCTCGCTGTCCTGCTGGCTGTAGGAAAGCTGAGCATCCTGCAGGGATCTGCCAGCCACGTTCAGGTAGCCCTGGTCCATACCTTATTCAATATTCTGGTAACCATCGTTGCCTTCGCTCTTGAACCCGTCATCATTAAGATCGTCAAGAAGATCGTCAAGGATGATCCCAGCGATCTTCCTCAGATCCTCATTGACGAAAGACTTATCAATCAGCCGACCATTGCCGTTAACGAGTGCCTGGGCAACACCATGGTCATGGCCATGATGGCCAAGGAAGAAATGGAACGGGCCCTGCATCTGTTCACTGAATTCAGTGAAGAGGAAGTTGAAAAGGTCAATGAGATTGAAAAGACCGTCGACTGGTATCAGGACCAGCTGGACAGCTATCTGGTCAAGCTTTCCCGGGTCTCCCTTTCCAAGCAGTCCAGTGAGGACATTAACAAGATGCTGCACCTGATCACTGACTTTGAAAGGATCGGCGACCACGCCATCAACCTGGTTCAGATCGCGGAAAATGTCCACAACAGCAAGTCCGGCTTCTCGGAAGCCGCTATCAGAGAACTGAACATCCTGTATGCCGCCATCAGAGAGATCCTGGATAATGCCATTACCGGATTCATCAATGACGACATGGCTGCCGCCGCTCAGGTCGAACCGCTGGAGGAAAGCATCGACAAGCTGATCGATGCCATTACCGACAACCACGTCGACCGTCTTACCACCGGCGAGTGCACCATCGAACTGGGCTTACTGCTCAGTGAACTGCTGAACAACTGCGAGCGTGTTTCCGACCACTGCTCCAACATAGCCGTCTGCATGATCGAACTGTCCAACGACGAGTTCTACACCCACCAGTACCTGCATGACTACAAGCGCGATTCCGAAGAATTCACCGCTCTGTACAAGTACTACACCGGCAAGTACAATCTGAACAACCCGCAGATCTGATCTGCATATAAGGAGATTACCAGCCATGAATGAACGATTACCCTTTTCCTGCGATTATCTGCAGGGCTGCCATCCGGTCATTCTTGAGAAGCTTCAGGAAAGCAATCTGGAAGCCTGCGACGGTTACGGCAGCGATCCCTATACCCTCAAAGCAAAGGAATTGATTCTGAAGGCCTGTGAGCTAAAGGACGGCGAAGTCCAGCTGCTTTCCGGGGGCACCCAGGCCAACCTGATCGTTATCGCCGCTGCTCTGCAGAGGTATCAGGCGGTCATTTCCGCCGATACCGGACACATCAACTGCCATGAAGGCGGCTCCATTGAAAGCTCCGGCCATAAGATCCTGGCCCTGCCGCACCGCTACGGCAAGATCACTGCTCAGCAGGTTGGCGATTACATGAAGACCTTTACCGGAGACGCCAACAACGAGCACATGGCTCAGCCGGCGCTGGTCTACATTTCCCAGCCCACCGAATACGGCACTCTGTATTCCGCAGAAGAACTGAAGGCACTTCATGATGTCTGCAGTCAGTACGGTCTGCTTCTGTACGCTGATGGCGCCCGCCTGGCTTACGCTCTGGCTGCCTCAGGAAATGACGCTACCCTGCCGGTCATGGCCAGATACTGCGACATCTTCTACATCGGCGG
>JAEEHC010000060.1 GCA_016280635.1 Erysipelotrichaceae bacterium | reverse complement strand
CCGTATTACCATCCATGGATTGAAATACCTTTGCCATTGATTAGCCTCCTCTATATTTCGCTATTTTGCTATTTAATTATAGAACACAACAGCGCCGTTTCTCAATACAAAAACCGAAAAGAAAAGAGGAAGTAATCCTCTCGATTCTTCCTCATTCTCTTTGATTCTAATAGGTCCGCGGGTCGGGACTTTCCTTCAGGAAACGGAAGCCGAAGTAGGCTCCGAAGCAGCCGCCGATGATGTGGGCCAGATGGGAAATGTTATCGGTGGCGTAGATCATGTCATAGACTTCCCCGCCCAGGTAGATGGCCATGATCAGGATCAGGGTCAGCGGAATCTCGCCCCTTTCCGTGGAAGTTATGCTGGAAAGCACAATGAACAGAAACACAATGCCGCTGGCGCCGCAAAGCGCTACCCGGGGGAACAGAATGGTATTGGCCACACCGGTTATCCCGGCGGTGATCAGCATCATGTAGAGCAGCTTGCGGGACCCGTATTTTTCTTCCATCATCGGTCCCAAAAGCAGGATGTAGGACATGTTGGAGATATAGTGTTCCCAGTCAGCGTGACCCAGGGCATGGGTAAACAGTCTGACATAGGTCAGAGGATTAAGCAGGGAGCTGCGGTAGGTCATGAACAGCAGTTCCGTGCTTTCAAAATCCGTCAGATAGCCCAGCGCCAGGGACAGACCCGACAACAGGGCAAAGGTCAGAATAAGCGGAGCGTTATAGTCAAGTTTGATTCTTCTTCTCATAAAATTCACCTCAATTTAATGCTGATGGCGGCAACCAGCAGGCCCAGCAAGCCGAATCCGGCTTCCAGAATGACCAGATTCCGCATGACCCGGGGGATGCCCAGCGCATCAAAATCCATGAACCAGTAGGGCCAGCGGCCGCCGTCGTTGAAGCGGTAGCCATGGTTGGCCCGGTAGACGGCATAGAAGACGTAAGCCAATGGGATCAGCATCCACCATAAACCGTCCCAGACCTCCATGCCGCTGCGGTCTATGAAGATAAAGAAGTACAGAAACATCGCCAGCGGCGTGATGTAGTGGACGCCGAAGTTGCTGAAGCGCCAGGGATCCCAGCTGCTCTTGCCTTCATTCCAACTCTTGATCAAATTCGGCATCAAAAGGAAGTGGAAGACCAGACCGGTCAGGATGATGGACATCATGACCGTAAAGCTGACCACGGCGTTTTCCGCCAGTGGCAGGATGCCAGACAGTTCGTTGATCAGAGCCGCCAACAGATAAATGATAACCAGCAGATTGCTGAGGATGGTGTAAAAGCCCCAGCAGCTGCCGTTGTATTTTCCGTTGAACATTCCGGACTGGTCGGCAACGCTGCAGGCACTTATCAGTATGACGCTAATGATCAGCAAAAGTTTCATGCATACCTCTTCTTTCGCTGACATTATAGCACAAGTGCGCTATTGAAGCCCTTTTCAAATAGATGCTAAAATGAAGGCAGAAGAATTGTGATTAACAATTGGAGAAAAACTATGGAGAAAAAAGTATTTGACGTTGTACTGCTGAACGCTCTGCCGGCTTCCGGAAAGTCGGAATTAAGAAAGTTCATGAACGAAAATGACCCCGGACAGATGGTCAGGGATTTCCACATCGGCAAGAACCTGCAGCTGGATGACTTCCCGTATGTCTGGCTGATGCGGGGCGTCGACAAGAAACTGGCCACCATGGGCCAGCCCTCCCTCTACTATCCCGATGACGATTCGCCGACCCACGACGGCCGGGTCTGGGGCGTTCTGTCCATCCTGTTAAGCGAAGACTATCAGGATCTGGTCAACCGCAACTACGTTAATCCGGCCTCCGCTGCCGAATACCTCTTTGAAAGATTTGACCGCGCTTCCGTAGCTGCCGGCCTGAAGCCGCTGATCTCGCTGCTGGATGAAAAGATCAGAAAGCAGATCGCTGAAGAACTGGAGGATGAAGCCCGCAAGCTGCTGGATGAAAAGCAGGCTCAGTATACCGATGACCTGTCCGACAAGACCATCATCATTGAGTTCTCCCGCGGTGGCAACGACGGTGCCAGCATGCCGCTGACCGGAACCTTCGGCTATCAGTATACCTATTCGATGCTGTCGCCGGATCTGCTGCGCAACGCCGCCGTACTCTACATCTGGGTTACCCCGGAGGAGTCCCGGGCCAAGAACGACGCCCGCTACGATCCCAACAACCCGGGTTCCAGCATCAATCACAAGACCCCGGACAAGGTCATGATGTACGACTACGGCTGTGACGACATCCTCTACATGAAGGAAGTCAGCGAGAAACCTGACACCCTGACCGTTGAGGCCTGGGGCGAGAAGTTCTATCTGCCGGTCGGCGTCTTTGACAACCGCGAAGACCTCACCACCCAGTTCCGCGGCGCCAAGGAAACCTGGAACAGGGAAGATGTGGAAAAGGCCGTAAAGCTGATCAGCGACGCTACCGCCCGGATGTGGGAAAACTATAAGAAATAAGGAGACATTCCATGTGCTTATTCTGTGAGATCATTGAAGGAAACATTCCTTCCAAAAAGGTATATGAAGATGACAAGGTCCTGGCCATCCTGGACATTTCCCAGATCACCAGAGGCCATACCCTGGTCATGCCCAAGCAGCACTTCCGCAACATCTACGATGTGGACAGTGAGACCCTGGCCCACCTGATGGAAGTGGTCAGAAAGCTGGCCATCCAGATCACGGAAAAGACCGGTGCCTTAGGCTGCAACATCGTCAACAACAATAATGAGGCTGCCGGCCAGTCAGTCATGCACCTGCACTTCCACATCATCCCCCGCTATCAGGATGACGGCTTCCAGATTCCCGCCCCGGCTCATGACTATGACCTGGACGAGATCCTGCACCAGCTGACGGACTAAAGGACAAACTGAAAAACGGGATCAGCGCCAGCTGATCCTTTATTGTGTCCATCGCAGCAACTTAAAGCCGGCCTCATTCAGCCGGCTGTTCTTCGGGATTTTCTTCCACCGGTTCCGGTTCGATGGAATTGATGTAGATCTTTGATCTGGTTGAGGAGATCAGCACTGCCGGTTTCTTGCGGTCTTCCTCCGTCGTCAGTTCATTGACGATGACCTCGTTACCCTCCTCATCAATGACCGTTATCCTCTGCTCATTCAGCAGCAGGGTGCCGTAGGTGGTGGAGGCCTTGATGCTGTAGTCGGCAACTGCCTGTTTAAGGCTGAGGGTAATGTTTCCGGCGACCGCCGAAGTCTTCAGCGAGGTGAATTCATTGTCAGCCAGCGTGATGTTGCCATAGCTGATGGTCAGTTCCGCCCGGCCCAGCTGGCAGTTGCGGATGGTGACATCGCCATAGGCGTTTTCAAAGGTCAGCTGCGACAGGCTGACTCCTTCGGCAGCCAGGCTGCCGTCAACCGATTCTACGGCGAGATTATAAGCGTGCTCAGCCGGCAGGTAGACGGTTATGGTATCGATCTTCTTGTCGCTCTTGAAGAGGATGTTGTCGAGGTTTTCGACTCTTTCGACCATGGTCAGTTCAAACTTCCGGCCATCCATCACCAGGACATTGGCATTGTCGCTCTTCTGATAGTAGATGACCTTGATCTTGTCATCATCGGAAGGTCTGACGATGACCTTATGGTTGAAGGTCGTGATGCTGATGCGCTCAGCGTCCTTCTCCTCCAGTTCCTGATGCACGGCCAAATAAGTCGCATAGGTCCTGGCGCTCGGGTAGTAGAGCTTGTCGTAGGCCAGATAGATTCCCACAATGGCGACCAGCAGGATGGCGATGAGAATGTAGACGCTGTTCTTCTTTTTTTTCATGTTTTCATTATAGCACAGGCGGCTGAAATTACACCCCGGCTCTTGACATGGTAAAGTATTGAATTATAATGTTTTTAGCACTTAAAGATTAAGAGTGCTAAAAACAAGTCAGAAATAGGAGGCATTTATGATCAGACCATTAAATGATAATGTACTGCTGAAAAAAGAGGTTGTGGAAAACAAGACAGCCAGCGGCATCATCCTGTCCGCCAATGAAAAGGACGCGGAAAATGTCGGCGTCGTCATCGCCGTAGGCGACGGCAAGGAAGTCGATGGCAAGAAGGTTCCGGTAGCCGTAAAGGTTGGTGAAAAGGTCATCTTTGACAAGTACGCCACCACGGAAATTGAATTTGAAAAGGAAAAGTATCTGCTGATCTCGGATTCCAAGATCCTGGCAGTAATCGAATAGGAGATGTAAAAAAATGAGTAAGGAAGTAAAGTTTGCCAAGGACTGCCGCACCAAGATGCTGCAGGGCGTTGATACCCTCGCTGATACCGTAAAGGTAACCCTGGGTCCCAAGGGACGCAATGTCGTTCTGGAAAAAAGCTACGGATCTCCGCTGATCACCAATGACGGTGTCACCATCGCCAAGGAGATCGAACTGGAAGACAAGTTTGAAAACATGGGCGCCAAGCTGGTTTACGAAGTTGCCAACAAGACCAACGATGTAGCCGGTGACGGCACGACGACCGCTACCCTGCTGGCTCAGGCCATCATGCACAAAGGCGTTGAATGCGTTGACAAGGGTTCCAACCCCGTCTTCCTGAAGGAAGGTATGGAAAAGGCCTCCAAGCTGATCTCCGACAAGCTGTTGGAACAGACCAAGACCGTTACCACTTCTCAGGACATCGCTCAGGTCGCTTCCATCTCTTCCGGAAGCGAAGAGATTGGCAACTACATTGCCGAAGCCATGAAGAAGGTCGGCAATGACGGCGTCATCACCGTTGATGAATCCAAGGGATTTGAGACCGAGCTGGAGATCGTCGAAGGCATGGAATACGACAAGGGCTACATGTCACCGTACATGGTAACCGACAGAGACAAGATGCAGTGCGAACTGGAGAATCCGCTGATCATGGTCACTGACCAGAAGATCAACAACATCCAGGAGATCCTGCCGGTACTGGAGAAGATCGTCCAGGCCAACAAGGCCCTGCTGATCGTCGCCGAAGACATTGACAATGAAGTTCTGACCACCCTGATCGTCAACAAGCTCAGAGGCGCCTTCAATGTCGTCGCAACCAAGGCTCCGGGCTTTGGTGATTCCCAGAAGAACATGCTGCAGGATATGGCTACCCTGACCGGCGGCAAGTTCATCACCAAGGAACTGAACATGGAATTAAAGGATACCGATCTGCCGGATCTGGGTTCAGCAGGCAAGGTCATCGTCAAGAAGGATACCACCACGATCATTCACGGTGCCGGTGACAGACAGCAGATCGACGAAAGAATCGCCGAGATCAAGGCTCAGATCGCCAAGACCACATCCGAATATGACAAGAAGAAACTCAACGAGAGACTGGCCAAGATCTCTTCCGGTGTCGCCATCATCAAGGTTGGCGCCGCTACGGAAGCTGAACTGAAGGACAAGAAGCTGAGAATCGAAGACGCTCTCAACGCTACCAAGGCTGCCGTTGCTGAAGGCATCATCATGGGCGGCGGCGCCGCTCTGGCCCGGATCTACCGCGACAACAAGGAAACCCTCAAGAGCGACAATGTCGATGTTCAGAGAGGCATCAACTGCGTCTTTGAAGCCATCCTGCTGCCGCTGCATCAGATTGCGGAAAATGCCGGATTTGACGGAAACGAGATCGTCAAGAAGCAGCTGACCGAGAAGGGCGATGTCGGTTTCGATGCCCGCAAGGGTGAATGGGTCGACATGTTCAAGGCCGGCATCGTTGACCCGACCAAGGTCACCAGATATGCCGTCCTCAATGCCACTTCCATTGCCTCCCTGTTTGTGACCACCGAAGCCGGTGTTGTCACCAAGGAAGACCCCAATAACAAGCTGGCCAGCGCCATTGCTTCCGCTTCTGCCGGCGGCCAGGGCATGTACTAAACGCCTGACTTAAAGCCATTATCTGAAGACCCGCTGCGGCGGGTCTTTTCTTTCGGCCTGACAGACTGTATGGGTTGAAAAAAGCCCGCCCGGCAAATACAATAGAATTATTAACAAGCATAACATCATCATGTTATCCGGACTTCTTTAAGTCCCCTTTGTCTGTTTTCCGACAGACTGACAATCACCTGAAAAGACGAGGTATCATTTATGGACGAAGCCAACAGAAACGAACTTGACCTTCTGGTAAACACCGAAGGTACCTGTCCGCATTGTGGAAAGACGGCAACGCTCGTGGAGTACCTGCTGGCAGCCCGCCAGGCTGCCGTCAGTGACACCGCCATTGCCTGCTGTCCGCAATGCGGTCATTTATTCCGTCATGAACTTCAGCAGGGCCGGATGACCTTTGGCGAAGACCTGACGGAATCGCTGCTTAATGATCAGACAAGTCCGGAAGCCGACACCCCAGCTGAACAGCCGGATGTCCGGTTGCCGGAAGAAAATGAAAATGTCCCTGAACTGATCAGCATCAGCGAAGACCCAGGTGAAATCCCTGAACCGCAAGCGCCGGAAAACCCGGCACCGCAGACAGCAAGCCAAAGTTCTGACGAAGATGAGCAGGTTCAGGAGATCATTGAGGAATTCAAGGTCAGCCCTGATGCTGAGGAAAAAGAAGAACCGGTTGAAGAGGAAATGCGCACCTGTCCGAAATGCGGTCGATCCATCCCAGCCCGCGCCAACTTCTGTCCTTATTGCCGCAAGGCCCTCAGGGAAAACCGGACCCTTAACGGTCTGAAGAAGTACCGCCTTCCCGCCGCCATTGCCCTGGCCGTTATCGTCATCGCGGCAGCGCTGATCATCTATCTGCCCAACGCTTCCAAGCGCAGAAGCTACAATCTGGCCATTAGCCTTGCCAGAGACGGTGATTATCAGCAGGCTGTTCAGCTCTTCAGTGAGCTCGGCGACTATCAAAAGGCCGCCAGATATGTCCAATACTGTCAGGGCATCCTGGCCTTCCAGGAAGGCAGCTATGAGGATGCCGCCAGCGCCCTGAAGGCCGCTGGAAAACTGGAAGAGGCCAACAGGTATCTGGCCTATCTTGACGGTCTGGAGAAACTGGCCGCCAACAGTCTGAAGAACTCCGACTACCAATCAGCCGCCGAAGACTTTGAAAAAGCCGGCCAGATCAGCGATGCCGCCGCCATGGCAGCTTACAGCAAGGCGCTGGGAGCCTTCGTCAGCGACGAGCCGGACGAAGCCGTGAGAATGCTCAATGACATCATCTCTTCCAACAGCGTCGCTTCTCAATTCCTTTCCCAGGCCCGCCAGATCATCGGCTACCTCAGCGCTGTCGAAAGGCTGGAAAGCGGCGATGAAAAGGCTTTGGATGATCTGGCCGACGTGCTCAAGAACAGCTCCGGGCTGATCAGCCGGAAAGCCGGCGACCTTGGTGACTACATCGAGGCGATGAGTTACTACCGGGAAAAGAAGTTCTACACCGCCATGACCATCTTCAACAGCATCAGCGATTTCCGCGATTCCCAGAAGATGGCGGACTCCTGCCGGCAGTCCCGCCCCTCCTCCGGCATCGTCTACCGCTCCGGCAGTTCCGGCGCGGTAAGCCTGACGATCTATGATTCTTCTGACGGCGACGACATGTTCGTCAAGATTTACAACGCCAGTGATACGCTGGTCGAGACCCTCTATATCCGCGACGGCTCCAAGGCCACGGCCAAACTGCCGGCCGGCAGTTTCCGCGTTGCCCTGGCTGTCGGCAAGGGCGATGAGTGGTACGGCCCGGTCGAGACCTTCGGCCCCAGCGGAACCTATCAGCGGCTGTTATTGACCGGAAGTGAAGAATATTACAAGTTCAAGGCCGGCAAGTATACCCTCAAGTTCAATGTTTCCAACGGAAACGTCAACCATACCTACACGGATTACGGAGATGTATAGACTATGAAATGCCTGTATTGCGGCGCGGAAAACCGCGAAGACTATGTTTACTGCCTCAACTGCGGCAAACCATTAAGGAAAAAGGAAAAAGCCGGCGTCAGAAGCCTCAATGTCCGACTTGACAAGAAGGTCATCATTGCCGCAGCGGCCGTCCTGGCCATAGCGGTTCTGGCCATTCTGTTCTGGCCAAAAGGCGGCAGCCAACTGGCCATCCACTCCCTTGAAAGCCGTCTATTTGTGGTATCCCGGGACAGCGGCAACTATGCCGTAGCCGCCGGAAACAAGACCTCCGGCCCATTCGAAGGCCGGACCTCCTCACTCACCTACAGCTTTGACCGCAGCGGTCTGGCCTTCATTCTCGCCAATGGCGATGAACGCTTGCTGTATCTGTATAATGGCAAGGCCCTTAAGCCGTACGGTGAAAGCGTCGACTATTTCGTACTGGCCGACAGCGGCGAATTTGCCTGTTATCAGCGCCGGGACGATGACAGCTGGCATTATGTCAATCTGAAAAACAATAAGACGGTGCTCAGGATCACCGGCGAAAACGAAACGGTCAAATACCTAAAGATGTCCGTATCCGGAAAAACCGTTGCTTATGTGCTCTCCGGCAGCGAAAGCACCCTGCACCTGATCACCGGGAACAAGACCGCTGCCTATGAACTTGGCGAGGTCACCGTCGCCCATCTGGTAGCTGTCGGTCCGGATGACAGCGTACTGCTGCTTGATGTCAGCGGACAGCTGCTGCACTTCCACAAGGGCAAGCTTACTTCTCTGGCTTCCTCCCCCTCCAGCATCTTCATCAATGATGACGCCAGCGAGTGCGCCTTCATGGAGGAGGGAAAGTACGCAATCTTCCGTGACGGCAGGCTGCAGACTTCCGAGAGTGAATATGCGGAAAAGATCGCTGCCCTGATCTACCCGGAAACCATGGCTACCGCTAACAGCCGGGTTTATGTAAACCACCAGTATGTCTACTGTTATCACCATGGCCTGAGCAGTTTCATCAGCAGTTATTACCTGACCACCGACAACAACATCATCCGCTTTGACCGCAAACTCAATGCCGAGGTGATCGCTGAGGATGTTGATGAAGTCCTGCTGTCCAACAGCGGCAAAAAGCTGGTCTACACCGATTCCTTCGGCACCGTCTTCGTCTATGACGGAAAGAAGACCGATGAGCTCGCTACCGGCGACTACGACGCGGAGACCCTGTACGGCTACGACGAGGTCCATGACGGCGTCTACTACCGCTCAGTGAGCGACAATCAGATCGTTTATGCTGACAGGAAGACCTGTTCGCCCTTCTTCAACAAGGGAACCTATACCGCCATCTGCTGCGATGATGGCTACTTCTACTTTAAGAACAGCTATACCCTGTACTATTCACTCAAGGGCGCTGAGCCAGTGGAGATCGACCGCTGTTTCAGTTCTTCCAAGGCGACCAATGATGACTACAGCCGCCATGGCATCCTCTACTACGGAACCGACAAGAACTACTACTTCCTCACCAAGGGAACCAAGGTTCTGATTCCGGTTGAGCCTTGATAAAATCCCCCCCAAGCGACAAAAGGACCCGGTTTTCACGCCCGGGTCCTTTATTCTGCTTTTTCACCATCAAAAGGCTGGAACTATTTCTTCCTTTTATCGTACCGCTTCAGAACTTCGTCCTTCCGCTCGGCCAGCTTACGGCGAACGAGGTATTCCGGGGAACGCCAGTAGGCCTGGATCATCCTGATCTTTGACCAGACCGTCTCAACCAGCTGGCGGTAATTCGCTGCCGCGAACTTCTCACAGCCAACCGCCTTAAAACTGAGCTGATTGGTCTTTACGTCATAGTCAAACTCGACATGGCCGACTTCCGTTTCACTTTCCGCCAGTTCGCTGAGATACTGCGGGTCCTGACTGTTCACCACATAGACCCCGCAGATCCGACTGCCTTCTTCAAACTTTACCGACTGTTCGAGAAACATTTCCATGACTCTGCTCTCCTCACGCGATAATTCTAGCGCAATTGACGGATGGAATAAAGAAAAATCCCCTAAGCCCATTCTTTAATTAAACTGGGGAAAAAGCTATAATTTATTCATCAGATGAAGGTGATAAAATGACCAGTTTCATTGAATTCCGCGATGTCCGCAAGACATATACCATGGGTGAAGTGGAGATCAAGGCCCTGGATGGAGTCTCCTTTTCCGTTGACCAGGGCGAGTTCGTCATCATCGCCGGTGCCTCCGGGGCCGGCAAGAGTACCATACTGAACCTGCTGGGCGGCATGGACACGGTGACCAGCGGCCAGATTTTCGTCGACGAAGACGAGATCTCCGCTTTCAACAGCCGGGAAATGACCATGTACCGCCGCTATGATGTCGGCTTTGTCTTCCAGTTCTATAACCTGATTCAGAACCTCACCTTAAGGGAAAACGTTGAACTGGCCACCCAGATCTGCAAGCACCCCCTGGATGTCGATGAGACCATCGAAGCCGTCGGCCTGAAGGAAAGGACCGGCAACTTCCCCTCTCAGCTTTCCGGCGGTGAGCAGCAGCGGGTCGCCATCGCCCGCGCTCTGGCCAAGAACCCCAAGCTGCTGCTGTGCGATGAGCCGACTGGGGCCTTGGACTATGTAACCGGAAAACAGGTATTGAAGCTTCTTCAGCAGACCTGCCGCAAAAGCCGCAAGACCGTCATCGTCATTACCCACAACCTGGCCATCTGCCCGATGGGAGACAAGGTCATCCGGGTCAGAAGCGGCAAGATTGAAAAAATTGAAGTAAACGAACATCCGATGGATGTTGAGGAGATCGAATACTAGTGCCCCAGGTGTTTCTGAAAAACATCATCGCCGAGATTCGCAGTAATTTCGGCCGTTTCCTGTCCATCATGGCGATCGTTGCCTTAGGGGTCGCCTTTTTCGCCGGCATCAAAGCCTCGGCTCCGGACATGAAGCATAGCGCCGACACCTATTTTGACCAGTACCGCCTGCAGGATGTGCAGGTCTTCTCCACCCTGGGCCTCTATGATAAGGATGTTGAAGAGATCCGTCAGCTCAGCGGGGTCGAGGACGCTCAGGCCATCTTTACCCTGGATACTCTGACTAACCTCAAGACTACCCAGCTGGTCGTCAAGGTCATCTCCTACGACCAGAATACAAATGTCAACCTGGTCCGGCTGATCGAAGGCCGGATGCCGGAAAACGATAACGAATGTCTCATTGAAGCCGCCAGTGCCACCTCCAACATGTTCGGAGCCTTTTCGATCGGTAATACCATCAGCCTGCACCGCGACGACCAACAGGTCGAGGACAGCCTGAAGTACAGCGATTACCTGATCGTTGGTACCTGTTATCTGCCCGCTTACCTTTCCTACCAGAAGGGATCATCAAACATCGGCTCGGGAACCGTCGATACCTTCATTGTCATCAACCAGTCCGCCGTCAGCGCGGAATACTATACCGAGATCGATGTAACCATCGAAGGAGCCCGCCAAGCGGACAGCTATGGCGAGGAGTACTTCCGCATCGTTGACCCGGTGAGGGAAAGAATTGAACTGCTGGAAAACCACAGCGTCAAGGACCGCATGGCCCAGTACCAGCGCGAGATCGACGATGGCAAGAAGGAGTACCGCTACCAGATTGAACAGGCCCAGCAGAAACTCGATGAAGCTTACCAGCAGCTGGAAGTCGGACGCAAGGAGATCGAAGAAAACGAAGCGAAGATCAAGGATGCGGAAAAGCAGATCGCCGAAGGCGAAAAGGAACTGGAAGCCAACGAGAAAAAACTGGCGGAAGCCAAGAAGCAGCTTGATGAAGGCTGGCAGCAGTATTATGACGCGCTAAACTCTTCCGATGAGCTAGTAGGCATCATGGCTGAGATCGCCACCCTGGAAGCCAACCAGGCTTCCCTGCCGACCCTGTTAATGATGCAGACTTCCCTGCAGACTAACCTCACCAACGCGGAAACCGTCAGGACCAGCATTGAAAACAACATCACCCAGACCCGCCGGCAGATCGGTGAAACGGAAACAAAGATCGCTCAGCTGCAAAGTCAGATAGCCGAAATAGACCAGCAGCTTACCGACCCGGATATCAGCGAGCAGCAGAAGGCTCAGCTGCAGCTGCAGAAAGCCCAGCTCAGCGGTGAGCTTTCCGGTCAGCAGCAGCTGCTCTCTTCGCTTAACGAACAGCTGTCTTCCCAGCAGCAGTCCCTGCACAGCGCTGAAGATAACTGCCGGCAGATCAGCCAGCAGCTTGATGACGTTTCCCGGCAGATCAACCAGATCGAGCAGGACAGTCAGCGATTGGAAGAACTGCGGGCGCAGCGCGATGCCTATCTGGAGTCCGTTCCCGAACTGTTGGCTGCCTATAACCAGCTGACCGAAGCTCAGGCGCAATACGATGAAGGCATGACCCAGCTTAAGGCTGCCCGGATAACCCTGGAAAATTCCAAGAAGGAAGTCCAGCAGGGCCGTAAGGCTCTAAATGAGGCCAAGGCCCAGCTGAAAAAAGGCGAACAGGAATACCAGGATGGCCTGAAGGAATTCGAAACGCAGAAGCAGGAAGGCCTGCAGAAACTCGAGGATGCTCAGAACGAACTGGATTCTCTGCAGGCGCAATGGTATGTTCTGGACCGTAACTCGCACTATTCCTATCGCGACTATGAGGCCTGTGCCGACCGCATGGACGGCATTGCCTCGGTCTTCCCGGTATTCTTCTTCCTGGTAGCGGCGCTGATCTGCACCACTACCATGACCAGGATGGTCGATGAACAGCGTACCGAGATCGGCACTCTGAAGGCCCTGGGTTACTCCCGGCTGCAGATCGCCGGCAAGTACATCGTCTATGCCCTGATCGCTTCCATTGCCGGCTCACTGGTCGGCTGCCTCAGCGGCATGATCGTCTTCCCGCTGGTCATCTTCAAGGCCTGGAATACCCTTTATAACCTGAAGGACATCTACTATCTCTTCCCAATTAAACTGATCCTGCTGGCCTCGCTGTCGATGATCATTTCCACCGTACTGGTAACCATCGCCACCATCTACCAGCAGCTCAATGACTCACCCAGCCAGCTGATGCGCCCCAAGAGCGTCAAGGCCGGTAAGAAGATATTGCTGGAAAGGATCTCCTTCCTCTGGCGCCGGCTCTCCTTCCTGCATAAGGTCACCGCCCGCAACCTCTTCCGCTACAAGAAGCGGCTGATGATGACCATCATCGGCATTGCCGGCTGCTCAGCCCTGATACTGGCCGGTTTCGGCATCAACGACTCCATTTCCGACATCGCCCGGGCGCAGTATGAGGATATTTACCACTATGATGCTTCCGTAACCCTGAAAAAGGGCAGCAGTGAACTGATGGAACAGATCCGGGCCCTTGACGGTGTTGAAGACATCTACCGTGAGCAGCAGATCTCTGCCACCGTCCGCATCGGAAATAAGGATGCCGCCGTTACCATTCACATCGTCGACGACATCACCACCTTTGAGCAGTTCACCTCCCTGTATACGGAAAAGAAGCATGAGGCTTTGAAACTTCAGGATGACGGCGTCATCATTTCCCAGAAACTGGCCAACCAGCTTAAGCTGGAAACCGGTCAGCAACTGACTTTCACCGACAGCGACGAAAAGGAGATCACCGTTACCATTGCCGGTATCTATGAAAACTATGTCTTCCATCACATGTATGTGACCCAGAAGCAGTATGACAGTTGGAACTCACTGGCCAAGATCACGGAAGTCTACCAGATCCGCAACCGTTCACGGGAAGCCGGCTTTGAAACCGCCCTGGGCAATCAGATCATGGCTTTGGATAATGTCACCGGAATTACCTTCTACTCATCCCTGCAGGCCAATTTTGCCGACATGATCTCCAGCATCTCCATCATCGTGGTCGTACTGGTAATTTCCGCGGCGGCCCTGGCAGCTGTGGTCTTATACAATCTCTCCAACGTCAACATTTCCGAGCGTGTCCGGGAGATCGCCACCATCAAGGTATTGGGCTTTACTGACCGGGAAGTCGACCGCTATGTCAACCGGGAAAGCATAATCATGACCATCATCGGTGCCGGCGCCGGCTTACTGGCGGGCATTTACCTGCACGATCTGATCATGAATCTGGCCGAGATGGATGAAGTCATGTTCGGCCGCACCATTAACCCCATCTCCTTCGTCATCGCCTTCTTCATGACCACGGCCTTCTCGCTGATCATTAACGGCATCATGCACTTCCATCTCCGCGGCATTCAGATGGTCGAATCGCTGAAAGCCGTTGAATGAACGGCAGTAATGGTATTATAATTTTCCCGTGTTCCGATTAATCAGGAGGCAGACATGCGCAAGTTAATGAAACTCGCTCTGGAGAGCGAACAGATAAAGATCAAATGCCTTTACGATCTCTTTGACGGTTATGAGATCCACCTTTACGGTGATAAGCGCGACCGCTTCGAACTGGCTGAGACCCTCAACAAGCCGATCGTTACCGTTCACTATCCGATCGAGCGCTGCGATGTCTATGATCTGGTCAGCGAGTTTGACAGCGAATATGCCCTGAAAGTCTATGAACTCTGCCGCCGCCATCAGGCCGGTCTGGTCGTTCATGCTGAAACCGGACTGGAAAGACTGCAGAGCCACCCCCGGTTAGAAGCCTTCCTGGGCTATATGAAAAAACAGGATGTTGTTTTCCATGTGGAAAACTGTTACCGCTTTGTCGGAGCAATCGAGTGTCTGAAGATCAACAGTTTTCTCAGTGAGCGCCTGGGTCCCGGACGGGTCTATCCGTTGCTGGATACCTGCCATCTGATGATGAGCGAAATGTCCTTCCGTTTTGAGGAGATGTCCTTCTTCAAGACCATCGCCGCCTACGCTTCGGACAACTTCAAGATCCACCTCAATGACTGCATCGGCTCCGGCGAATGGGAGACCGGCGGTACCCATGGCACCAACTTCTATGCCAACCAGTACCTTTTACGAAACATCCTCTGGATGGTTCACGAACTGGAGAAGAAAGGGCTGTCCATTGATCTGATCCTGGAGGTCGATGAAGAGGACTACATCTACCCCACCAACGCTCATCAGCTGGCCAAGAACATCGACACTTACTGGCAGAAGATGGAAGCCGAAGACAACCTGGCCCTGACCGACCGGACCGGCAAGAAACTGCGAAAACCGGCAGGTCAGTAAGGAAAAATCCCAGCACTGCGGAAGGAACAAGATTCCTTCCGTTTTTTGCGGTTTGATGGCGCATTAAACGACAAATATGGTATGATGTTATCGGTAATACAAGGAGGGCAATTAGAATGCCATATATCACTGATATTTATGCCCGTGAAGTTCTTGACTCCCGCGGCAATCCTACTGTTGAAGTTGAAGTCACCACTGATTCCGGTGCCTTCGGCAGAGCCATCGTACCGTCAGGCGCTTCCACCGGTGAAAGAGAAGCTCTCGAATTAAGAGACGGCGACAAGGCCCGTTACTTAGGCAAGGGTACCTTAAAGGCCGTTGACAATGTCAACGAAATCATCCGCCCGAAACTGTTAGGCTTTGACTGCACTGAACAGACCAGAATCGACAAGACCATGATCGAACTCGATGGTACTGAAACCAAGGCCAAGCTGGGTGCCAACGCCATCCTCGGTGTCTCCATCGCCTGTGCCAGAGCCGCTGCTGACTACTATGGAATGCCGTTATACAAGTACTTTGGCGGCGCCAACGCCAAGGTTCTCCCGGTTCCGATGATGAATGTTCTGAATGGCGGCAAGCATGCTGATTCCGCTGCTGACTGCCAGGAATACATGATCATGCCGGTTGGTGCCAAGAGCGTCAAGGAAGCCATCAGAATGGGTGCTGAAGTATTCCACAATCTGAAGAGCGTTCTGAAGAAGTACGGATACAACACAGCTGTCGGTGATGAAGGCGGTTATGCTCCTTCATGTGTTCCGGGTGGCCATGGTCCGCTGGAAACCTTAGGCAATGAAGGTCCGCTGGCTCTGATGGTTGAAGCTGTTGAAAAGGCCGGATACAAGCTGGGTGAAGACATCTGCTTCGCCATGGACCCGGCTGCTTCCGAATTCTGCGAAAAGGTTGATGGCAAGTTCGTCTATGACCTGCACAGATCCGGTGAAGGCAAGAAGACCTCTGATGAAATGATCGAGATGTACACCAAGTGGACCGAAAAGTATCCGCTGATCTCCATCGAAGACGGCCTGGATGAAAACGACTGGGAAGGCTGGCAGAAGTTCAGAAATCGCATTGGCGATCATGTACAGCTGGTTGGCGATGACCTGTTCGTTACCAATACCACCTACATCAAGAAGGGCATTGAGCTCAACGCTGCCAATGCCGTTCTGATCAAGGTCAACCAGATCGGTACCATTACCGAAACTCTGGATGCCATCGAGATGGCCAAGAAAGCCGGCTGGACTGCCGTTGTCTCTCACAGATCCGGTGAAACTGAAGACACCACAATCGCTGACCTGGTTGTCGGCACCAACGCCGGCCAGATCAAGACTGGTTCAATGAGCAGAACTGACCGTATTGCCAAGTACAATCAGTTAATGAGAATTGAAGATGAGTTAGGCGAAGTTGCTCAGTACAAGGGCAAGGATGCCTTCTACAATCTGAAGAAGTAATTCAGGCACAATTCGACTTATGAAATGACGCCCGGGAAATTTCCCGGGCGTTTATTTAAGAATATTGCAAAAAAGGTATCTCTTCAGCCGGATTCGTGCTAGAATAAAAAGGCAACAGCGGGATATAGCGCAGTTTGGTAGCGCGCTTGAATGGGGTTCAAGAGGTCTCGGGTTCGAATCCCGATATTCCGACCATGTCAGCAAAAGCCTTTAATCAAGGGCTTTTCTTTTTTTTCTTTTGAACTATGATGGAATTAGACATACTTTTCTTTTGAAAGGAGAAGACATGGAACCGGAAACTTACATAACGCTTTTTATTATCATAACCCTGCCGTCAATATTCTTAGCTTATCGGGCAAAAAGGCGGAAGGAGGAAGCCCTGCAAAAGACCATCGAACAGAAAATGAGGAAAGATGCCTGATCCACATCTGACGGATCGTGTGTTTGCCATTTTAGCTTTTCCTTTTACCGCCCTGACCGGGCTTTTTTTTACGCCGATTATTGTTTTCACAAGAAACAATATGCGGTAAAATATAAGTGTTCTTAAGGCCGAAGGGCTGTGAGGTAAGCATAATGAGAAACAAGTACGTGGTGTCCCGCAGTATGAATGTTAAGTATGTCCGCCAGCATCTTGACGAACTGGTGGCCAACGCCCTGGCTCTGTCCCGCTATGACGAGAAGGATGATCAGAGAGAAACGGCAGAAGCCAATTTCCGCCGGGCTTTTGAGTACATCATGGAAGAACACGAAGTGGAGAATGACTATGAATGCATGCTTCAGCTCCACGACATCCTGATGGACAGCCTTAATGATGACATCCGTAATGGCCTTACCATGCAACAAATCGAAGAGCTGCATGACATGATCAACCAGCCGGCCAAGGCCAATGTCGAGATTGCCATCGATGTGATGCTCTACATTTTGGATAAGCGGCTGTTTGCCGACGGCGATGTCCGGGTAGCCATCATGTTTGCCAACAAGATCATGATTGACAACGGCTGCGGCATCATCACCGTCAGAAAGGACCGCCGTGAAGCCTTCCGTACTTACTATAAGGAATACCAGCAGACCCGCAGCGATGACTTCAAAAACTGGATCTACAAGTACTGCATCCGTGGTCCTAAGGTTGAATACTAGGCTCAATCAGAGTTAGCGAAAAGAAATAATGCCATCTCATCGCTTCAGCGCCGGGATGGCATTTTCAAATGAATCGGTTATTCTGATGCTCAGGCCAGATCAAGACTCCCTTTGTTTTCTCTGGCAATCGCCTTATTTTGGAAGTGAATGTTGATCGCGATGATCAGACTGCCCAGCAGGAAGTAGACCACCAGCATTACCAGCGTCGTCAGCCAGGGCATTCCCAACGCCGTAAACTTATCCGCCAGATTTTCAATTAACGGAACACCGCCGGCATAATGCAGCAGCATGTAGTCCCAATCCATCAGGTAATCCAGCGGAATCACGACTACTGCCAGCAGCAGCTGAGGAACATAACCCTGCAGCATATCTTTCTTGCGGAAGAGGTGGTAGTTGCTGAAGGGAATCAGCAGGCCGATGAAGACCATCATGAAGTGGAAGATCATGGAATGGAAGGCACCGTAGGTAAAGAAAGGATACCATTTCAGCACATTGGTCACGACGATGTAACTCATTCCCCCTAATATTCCAATCGATGCCATCCAGGCCAGGGCGCATTCTCTGACTTTGCCCTTGCCAAAACCGGCTGCCGCCAGGCAATAGATGAACAGCGAACAGGTTTCCAGCGGTAATATGCCGCCGGCGTTAAAGCCATGTCCGCTGACGATGTCCCAGTAGGACTCCCAGGTTATCTTGGTTATCTCCTCAACGATCAACAAGACCGCGGAAAAGCGCATAAGCCTGGTAATGTCTTCATCGCCTTTCTGCCGGTAGTGTCTGATCAGCATCGGTATGCCAATCAGACAGATGAGTATGTATACGACATGCATGATGCCGTTAAAGTCTTCACCGTTATAGTTTTCAATGAAATATTTGTAATCAAAGAAACCGCACCCCATTAAGCATACCCCTTCCGACGAGATGCCCCTCGCCGTCCTTCATTATACGCCATATTTATCCGTTGGCAACTTTCCCCGAAACAAGGGCGTTTCCACGGATTGGGAAACGCCCTTGTTTTTCTTGTCATACTGTGTTGTCAGTTGGCCGGGACATGAACGACTTCCCGGTCGGTCTCGGCTTCCTCTCTTTCTCCCTGACGGATGGCCAGCAGGCTGACATGATGCTGTTTCATCATTTCCTTCAGCTCTTCCGGGCTGCTGACCGTGACCACCTCGTCAACATAGACGATCGAGCGCAGCAGTTCTCTTCTTTCCGGCAGGCTCAGCACGCTCTTTTCCCGGCCGCAGACAGCCTGGTACTCATCACTGTAGAGTACCGCCAGCAGGTAATCACCCAGCATGCGGGAGCGGCGCAGGAAATTGATGGTGCGGAAGTCCGGCAGATCAAAGTCGCCCTGAACCATGACTACCCGGCTGGATGGAGTCAGCGTTGCGGAGCGGGGAGCCTCGATCCTTTCATAGTTCAGGTCAAACAGCGGTTTGGGCAGTTCGCTCTTGCGATCACGGTTCATCAGCTTACGGACGATCTCACTGGGATCGGCGCCGTGATTGACGATCTGGTCCACACCCCGGACAATCGGCATGTCAACTGCCAGATTCTGCGACAGCGTGATGGCGGCAGAGATCGTATTGATGCCCTCAACGACCATGCCGACCTGCTTGATGGCATCCTCTACGCTGTAGCCCTGACCGATGTAATAACCGCAGCGGTTATTCCGGCTGTGATGGCTGGTAGCCGTGACGATCAAATCACCGATACCGGCCAAGCCGTAGAAGGTGTCCTTATGACAACCAAGTTTACTGCCGAGCCGCTCAATCTCCACCATGCCGCGGGTGATCAGGGCAGCCCGGGCATTATCGCCATAGCCTAAGCCGGCGGAGATGCCGGAAGCCAGGGCAATGACATTCTTGAGGGAACCGCAGATCTCCACGCCCTTGATGTCGCTGTTGGTATAGACGCGCATGTATTCGCTGGTAAAGATATCCTGAACCCGTTTGGCGCTGGCCTCATCCTGGCTGGCCGCTACAATGGTGGAAGGCAATTCCGCCGCCACTTCCTCCGCGTGAGTTGGACCGGACAACGTTACCACCGGACAGATGGAAGTTCCGTGAACTCTTTCGATCTCCTGATTTATGATTTCTGACATCGTCATCAGCGTACCGGCTTCAATGCCCTTGGCCGCATCGACGATGATCTGGTTTTTGTTTACAAAGGGAGCCAGCTTCCGCGTTGTTTCCCGGACATAGATCGAAGGAACGACGACCAGAATGATATCCTTATCCCGACAGGTTTCTTCCGCGTCCGTTGTATAGGCCAGGCTTTCCGGCAGCACTACATTAGGCAGATTCTTCTGCCGGCGGGTCAGCTTCAGCCGGTCAACGGTTTCCTGATGGGCCGACCAGACCGTTACTTCATTGTCACTTCCTGCCAGCATTCTGGCCAGGGCAATGCCCCAGGTGCCGGCGCCGAATACTCCGATTTTACTCATTAAGTCATTCCCGCTTTCTTTCAGTTATATTCTAGTATGCCGGCCCGGCTTTGACAAACCCGGCCGGCTTCCTTTTTCTTGAAGCCGATTGGCAAATATGTGCTAAAATGGTTAGGAAAACAAAGGAGAATTAAACCCATGAGTTTTAGAGACAGATTTGATGCCAAGTACCTG
This sequence comes from Erysipelotrichaceae bacterium, assembly GCA_016280635.1. GTDB lineage: Bacteria > Bacillota_I > Bacilli_A > Erysipelotrichales > Erysipelotrichaceae > UBA1783. The sequence goes on along the minus strand of JAEEHC010000060.1, from coordinate 27,419 downwards.
AAGGACGTTGATTCGATGCATTTCATCATGCCGTTCATGTTCCCCAACAGATGTGATAACGAAACCTTCTTTTCCTTCAAGATCGATCTGACCAACCTTAATGAATACGTAAAGAAGAAAAACGCCAATAATCCGGACTATAAGTACAACATGTACCAGTGCATCGTTACCGCTGCCCTGAAGACCATTCATCTGCGCAGCAAGCTCAACATCTTCATCCACGACAAGCGGATGTACAAGCGCAACGATGTCAGCGCCGCCTTTACCGTCAAGCAGGAATTCAGCGACAAGGGCGGTGAGGTTCTGTGCTTTGTCCGCTCCAAGCCGGAATGGAACATTGATGATGTCCACGAGGAACTGAAGAGACAGCTGATCAAGCTCAAGAGCAAGGAATACGTCGATGAGACTACCGGTGTCATGGACACCTTCAACAAGCTGCCCAAGTTCATCTCCCGGCCGATCATCGCCTTCATCGCCTGGCTGGAAAAGAAGGGCGTCGTCATTCCCGCTCTGGTTGAATCCGACATCTACCATTCATCTGCCGTACTGGCCAACCTTGGCTCCATCGGCCTGCCCTCCGGCTTCCACCATCTGACCAACTGGGGAACCACTTCAATGTTCCTGGTAGTCGGCAAGGCCGGAGACCTGCCGTTCTTCGAAAACGGCCAGGTTGAATTCCGCCCCGGCGTCGAATTCGGCTTCACCGTTGATGAGCGCATTGCCGACGGCTACTACTTTGCCAAGAGCATCAAGATGCTGCAGCTGTTCTTGCAGCAACCGGAGACCTATCTGGAGCAGCCGCTTAGCGAGAAGCTGCCCGACGAAGTCTATGCCAGTCTGGGAAAGTAATCCATTAATCATCTGCGCAAACACCGGCCGGCCATCAGGCCGGCTTTTTTTGCGCCATCAGAAAACCGGCCGGTTATTCCCCGGCCGGTACTTTGCGAATCAATATCAGTCAGCAAGCGTTCCCATCGGATCCCAGGCTTCCAGGACAACCGGCGGTTGCTTAGCCAGCTCGGCCAGTTCGCCCAGATACTTGCGTTCGACAGCTGCCTGATAGACATACTTGTCAAACCAGCTGTCCGAGCAGATGTAGTAGCCCTTGGAACCGGTCTTGTCGCCCCAGCTGTTTTCAATCTTCCAGCGGGTCGGCCGGTCATCGACCAGATTGACGCCGGTAATGACCATGGCGTGATTCATGGCGGTGTGCCAGTAGTTCAGGCCGTCTTCCTTGCTGATGTCCAGGTCCAGGCCGCTCATCAGGGAGAGGTCATAGCTGCCATCATCCCAGATGCCCTTCTCTCTTTCGCCGTCCTTGCCGACATCGGAACCGAACCAGACGATCTTGCCGTCCTTCAGCTGATCGATGATGGCCTTCTTGAACTCATCCATGGGCAGGTTAAGATGGACGACCGGGCGGCCGCCTTCAACATTGCCCAGGCAGTCGATGGTATAGGTCTTGTGGAAGGGCTTGTCCGCGGTCGGAGCGTTGATGATGCTGACCATTTCGTCAAGATATTCGCCGATGTACTTTTCGCAGAAGCTCTTGGCACTCAGGCCTCTTTCGGCGTGATACTTCTTGTCCTTGTCGACATATTCAAAGTCAAAGGTCTTAGGCGGTTCGCTGTAGCAGCTGCATAAGAAACCGTAGACCTTCTCCAGCATCTCAGCCTTGACAGCCTCAAGTTCTTCTCTGCTCTTTCCTTCAGCGGCCAGCTTTCTCAGTCTGACGGCGCAGGCCTTCATGTTGGTGTTCAGGGTCGCGTTCATGGTACGGCTGTGGGAAGACTGGAAGGTCTCATTGAAGGCATCCTTCGGCATTAAGCCGTACTTTCTGACGATGTTGGCGAACATCTCCCACTGGCCACCGTCATGAACGCCGGTGGTCAGGATGAACTGAACCAACCGGTCATCGGTTGAACGCTCGGCAGTATCGATGATCCTTTCCAGCATGAAGTTGGCTCTTTCAAACTTGTCCCAGAAAGCCAGATAGCTCTGGGAAAGTTCAAAGCTGTCAAGGTTAAGCTGAGCGGCGATCCGCTCTCTTAAGATGTTGGTAGCCGAGAACAGCCAGCAGCGGCCGGTAGCCTGCTGACTGGTGACCGCCATGGTCGGCAGGTCGATGGAGAACTTGAAGTCCATGTCGAAACTGCTGGCGATGTCATAGGAGACGTCCTTGAGATCAGTCTTGGCCATGGCCAGGGTGGCCAGGCGGCGTTCAGTTGAATTGTTGTAGGAGGCGGACCAGCTCTTGAGCTGATCAGCGGTAATGTTTCTGCTCATTTATTTACCCCTTTCCCTCATCAGTCAAACAGACCGATGTACTGTTTCTTCTTGCCCTTACGGATGATGATGACTTTGCCGTCAATGGCCATTTCTCTGGTCATCTCGGTATTCTCGTCTGAATACCGGTTGTTGTTCAGGCTGATGGCTCCGGATCCCAGCATTTCCCGGGCTTCCCGGCGGCTGGAACAGACCTGGTTGTTGACCAGCATGTCGATCAGCTTTTCATTCTCATTGATCCGGAAATTGGGGACCTGAGATGCGCACTGCATGATGTCCTCAGCACTCAGACCGTTCAGATCACCGCCGAAGAGAGCTTCGGAGATCTTGACGGCCTTTTCATATTCTTCTTCGCCATGCAGACCGACGATGATGTCCCTGGCCAGGGCCTTGTGGGCGATGCGCAGGTGCGGGGCTTCGTTATGCTGCTTCTCGATCTCGATGATCTCATCGGGAGTCAGGAAGGTCAGTTTCTTGAGGTAGTCGATGATCATGGAATCTTCCAGGTTGATCAGGTACTGATACATCTGGTAACTGGAGGTCTTGTTCTTGTCCAGCCACAGGGCATTGCCCTCAGTCTTTCCGAACTTCTTGCCGGTGGAATCGGTGACCAGCGGCATGACCATGCCGTAGGCAGTCTTGTCCAGTTTCCTTCTGATCAGTTCGATGCCGGAGGTGATGTTGCCCCACTGGTCGCTGCCCGCTACCTGCAGGGTGCAGTTACGGGTTCTGAACAGATGCTCAAAGTCCAGCGCCTGCAGGATCATGTAGCTGAATTCCGCAAAGGTGATGCCGGACTCCATGCGGCTTCTGACCTTGTCCTTGGCCAGCATGTAGCCGATGTTGAAGTACTTGCCGTAGTCGCGCAGGAAATCGATGGTGTTGATCTCCTTGATCCAGTCCCAGTTGTTGACAACTTCAAAGCCGAAGATCTTCTCAGCCTGGGTCTTCAAACCCTGAATGTTATGCTCGACTTCTTCCTTGGTGATCATCGGTCTTTCCGCGTCCGGTTTGGGGTCGCCGATCATGCCGGTTGCCCCGCCGACCAGAAGGATCGGGTGATGGCCATGCTGGGCCAGCCGCTTGGAGATCAGGAAGGAGGAATAGTGGCCGATATGCATCGAATCAGCGGTTGGGTCCGTGCCGATGTAGAAGGTCAGCCCGCCCTCATTGAGTTTGTCGATCAGCTCCGGGGAACTGATGTCCTGAACCAGGCCACGCCACTGCAGTTCTTCAAAAAATGTCATTTCCTTACTCATAACTCTACCTCTCTAAAAAACAAAAAAATTCACTCCTTCAGGGACGCCTTTGGCGCGGTACCACCCTGATTCATGAATTTCTCACACACTCTCAGCCTTAACGCGGCTTTACGGTCCGGCTCCGGAGGCGTAAATTCCATCATTGCCGGTTAATCAGTATTATAGCACACCGTCAGGAAAGATGCAGGTTTTTGCGCGCTATTCTTTCCTTTCCAGATACTCAACAACCGTTAAGGGCAGCCGGTTGATGAACCGGACGGTCTTCAGGCCATGCTGTCTCAGTACGCTTAAGGGGTATCTGTTCTTATCATAGAATTCCACCAGCTTCATTGTGGTCAGAAAATCTTCTTCCACAGCGGTTACCTGAGCCTTCATGACGATTGAAGAATAGGGAGCGGAATAGTAGATGTAAACCGCATCGCCCGGCTGCATTTTCTTTCTGGTATGCCAGGATAATGTCTTCTGGCTGCGGAAAGCTTCCAGAACGTCATAGTACTGCGGATTGGCCGGCACCAGCCAGCAGGACGATGAAGAATCTGGTTTTCTTCCCTGCTCGGTGAAGGCGTGGCTTTCATCAACAAGATGAGTCAGCAGTTCATCGGAAACGGTGGAATCAAGGATGACCGAGATCCAATTCTGCTTGTTCATATGGTAAGCCGGGAAGATGTTGTCCATGCTCAGATATGTTTCCCGGTTTTCCGGACGGATCTTGAGATTGATGACTTCGACAATCTCATCGCTGTCTCCCTTAAGCTTCTTTTCGGCAATGGCCATGATCAGGCCATACCACTTGCGGTTATGGTGGTTGCGGAAAACAGCTGATGAACCGTCGTCGCTGAAGGGGTTATCGGGTGTATCCCCGTATTCCCTGTAGGCATAATCCTGCAGCATGTTGCCCTGCTCACTCATAAACGGTCTGGCCTTGAAGCAGCCTAATACGATCTGTTTCAAAATCTCCAGGTATTCTTCCCTGACCTCGGCGGCAAAGGCATTGCCGTCACTGCGCCGGAAGAGAAAGTAATCCTCTTCCAAATCATTATCAATGACCCGGCCGCTGACGTTTCCCAACTCATCGACCTTTATGGCCGCGGAAAACTGCCCTCCCTTGATCGGAGCAGTATAAAGATAGCTTCCTTCTTCCCGGACAAAGCCAAAGGGTTCCAGAAGATCAAAATCAACCTTGAAATAGCGGAACAGATCGGATTCCAGGCTCATATCCTCACCCTTTCACTGCGGGTCCACATCCCATTCATTATTTTTATTTTACCATCTGTCTGCCCTTTTTCCTCATCAGTATTCAGAATGAGGGGAAAGTAGTATACTTTAGATATCATAGGAGGAATTCATAATGAAATACGAAATTTACGGCGGACACCTGCCGGCCATCGAAGTCAGTTTGGACCGCGGTGAAAGCATCTACACTCAAACCGGCTCGATGGCCTGGATGAGCGATCGGATCACCCTGGAGACCAACATGAAGGGCGGCTTTCTGAAGAGCCTGGGAAGAATGTTCTCCGGCGACTCCCTGTTCCAGGCTACCTGGACAGCGGAAGCGGATGAGCAGAAGATCACCCTTTCTTCCGATCTGCCGGGTGAGATCAAGGCGATTGAAATGGACGGCACCATGGAATACATCGCCCAGAAAGGCGCCTTCCTGGGTGCTACCCCGGATGTCACCTTTGAAGCCGTTCTGAACAAGAAGTTCGGCGTCGGCCTGTTCGGCGGTGAGGGTTTCGTTCTGCAGAAATACTCCGGTCAGGGAACCATGTTTCTGGAAATGGACGGTTCCATCCGGGAGATCTTCTTAAGAGAAGGGGAAAGACTGAAGGTCTCAACCTCCAAGCTCGCCCTGTTTGAAGCGACCTGTGATTACGATGTGGAAACCGTCAAGGGCTTCAAGAACATTCTCTTCGGCGGCGAGGGTCTGTTCATGACCGTCATTACCGGCCCGGGCCGGGTCTGGCTGCAGAGCATGACCGCCATGGATCTCGCCAACCGCGTGATCCCCTATCTGCCCACCCCCAGTTCCAGCAGCAGCGATTAATCAGCCTTACGGAATCCTCCCGGCTAATAAAGACGGGAGGATTCTTTTATTCCGTTCAGTTATCTTATGCTAACTTGTTCATTTCATAGTGTGCTTTTCCCCGCTTTATGCTAGAATATTTGTAGCATTATAAAATTATTTATGGGAGGATTTATATGCCATTAGTTACTTCAAAGGAAATGTTTGAAAAAGCTTACAACGGTGGCTATGCAATCGGTGCTTTCAATGTCAACAACATGGAAATCATCCAGGGCATTACCGAAGCCGCCAAGGAATGCAACTCTCCGGTCATCCTGCAGGTATCCAAGGGCGCCAGAGCTTACGCAAACCGTACTTACCTGGTCAAGCTGGTCGAAGCAGCCATCATCGAGACCGGTCTGCCGATCGTCCTGCACCTGGACCATGGCGACAGCTTTGAGACCTGCAAGTCCTGCATTGATGACGGATTCACCTCTGTCATGATCGACGCTTCCAGCAAGCCGTTCGAAGAGAACATTGAGATCACCAGAAAGGTTGTGGAATATGCTCATGCTCACGGCGTTGTCGTCGAAGCTGAACTCGGTACCTTAGCCGGTGTTGAGGATGAAGTAAAGGTTTCCGCTGAGGATTCATCATACACCCGTCCGGAAGACGTTGAAGAGTTCGTCAGAAGAACCGGCTGTGACTCCCTGGCCATCGCCATCGGAACCAGCCATGGTGCCTACAAGTTCAAACCCGAACAGTGCACCAGAAACGAAGAAGGTATCCTGGTACCTCCACCACTGCGCTTCGACATCCTGGAAGAGATCTCCAAGAGACTGCCGGGCTTCCCGATCGTCTTACACGGCTCCAGCTCCGTTCCGCAGGAATATGTCAAGATGATCAACGAACACGGCGGCAACATGCCTGATGCCGTTGGCGTTCCGGAAGAACAGCTCCGCGAAGCTTCCAGAAGAGCCGTCTGCAAGATCAACATCGACTCCGACCTGCGTCTGGCCATGACCGGCACGATCCGCAAGTACTTCGATGAGCATCCGGCTGACTTTGACCCCCGTCAGTATCTGAAGCCGGCCAGAGAGAACATCAAGCAGCTGGTCAAGCATAAGATCATCGACGTTCTCGGTTCAAACGACAAGGCCTAATCATCCATAGACCCAAGTGAAAGATACCCGGGCAGCATCGCTGTCCGGGTTTTCATTTCCCTTACCGTTAATGTATTGTATAATTATCTAAAAGGGAGGGATTGGAAATGCTGCTGCAGGAATCCGGTGAAATGTATCTTGAGACCATCCTCATTCTGTCTCAGAAAATGGCGCATGTGCGCGCCATCAATATCGGTGAGGAAATGGGTTATTCCAAGCCTTCGGTTTCCCGGGCATTGAAGATTCTGAAGCTAAACAGCTACATTGAAGTCGATGCCAGCGGGTTCATCACTCTTACCAGAACCGGACGGGAAGTTGCCGAGAAGATCTATGAGCGCCATCAGGTACTCAGCGAGATCCTGATTCGAATCGGCGTTGACCCCCAGATCGCCATTGAGGATGCCTGCCGTATGGAACACGTCATCTCCGATACCAGTTTTCAGGCCATCAAGGACTTCATCAAGAAGTAACCACTTTGGCTTTTCCATTGAAAACAAATTGACTTCTACTTTGGACTTTTTTGACAGTTTTATATTTCCCAGAAATGGCATGATGCTAAGATCATGCCATTTTCTATCCACTTCATTCACTTGGGGGATGAATCTTATCAGATCATATCCAGATTACCTGACGGAATATTCAGTCGTTTTATCCCAAACCCCTTAATCGTTAAAAAGTTAAGGGAACTATTCTTTAGGATTGGCCAAGTATCTCTCCTTTTTCTATCACGAATAAGTATAAGCATATATGGACATATATTGTGTCCGTGATGATAACTGTATATGATAGGCAATAAGCTTAAAGAAAAAACGCAAATGTACTGAACGACTATTTGCATTTTTACCGATTAAAATATTACAAATATACCGATTAATAATTTACAATTTTACCGAACGGCAATACAATAGCATTGAGGTGATTAGCCAACATGAAAGCATATATGCCCAGATTAGTTGACCAAATACTAGAAAAGAAACTGAAAGGTAAGGGAGCGGTTTTGATTCAAGGCCCGAAATGGTGCGGTAAGACAACAACAGCAGAACAGTTTTCCAGAAGTGTTCTTTATATGGATGAACCCGAGAGAAAAACACAGAACATCCAACTCGCAGACATCTCCCCTTCTACTCTGCTGGAGGGGGATACACCTCGGCTTATAGACGAATGGCAGATAGCTCCCAGACTATGGGATGCTGTTCGTTTTTCTGTTGACCATCGTGACGGAAAGGGGCACTTTATTTTGACAGGTTCATCTGTTCCGGCAAACATGTCAGAAACATCCCACAGTGGTACCGGAAGGTTCGCATGGTTAACGATGAGGAACATGAGTCTTTTTGAATCCGGAGAATCCACCGGAGAAATCAGTTTGAGAAGCTTATTTGATGGAAACCTGGATATTAGTGGAACTAATACCTTAAACATTGAAAAAATAGCGCATCTTGTTTGCAGAGGCGGATGGCCAGACACATTAGGCCTTGAAGAAGACATCGCGTTGGATGCTGCTTTTGACTACCTGGATGGAATCGTAAACTCAGACATTTCAAGGGTTGATAACGTGAGCAGAGATCCTGAAAGAGCCAGAAGAATCATGAGATCTTATGCCAGAAACCAGGGAACTCAGATCGCCTACACAGAAATCGCAAGAGATATCAGTACAAACGAATTGCAGTTTACCGATGAAACAGTTGCTTCATATCTTAAGGCACTAAAAAAAATATTTGTTGTTGAAGACATGCCGGCATGGAATCCTAATCTGCGTTCCAAAGCATCAATTCGCGCAACAGACACAAGATATTTCAGCGATTCAGCAATAGCAGCCGCCGCATTAGGAATAGGACCAAGAGATCTGATAAATGACCTCAATACCTTTGGATTGTTATTTGAAACAATGTGTATCAGGGATTTACGAACATATACTGAAACACTGAATGGATCAGTTTGTCATTACAGGGATCGCTCTGGTTTAGAATGTGATGCCGTATTGCATTTGCGAAATGGGCAGTACGGATTAGTTGAAATAAAACTTGGTGGTGACAGATTAATCAATGAAGGAGCATCAAATCTGCTCAAACTTGAAGCGATGATAGATACAGAAAAAATGAACGCCCCATCATTCAAAATGATTCTAACGGGAACAGATCATTATGCGTATAAGAGACAAGATGGTATTTTAATTGTTCCAATAGGATGTTTGAGAGAATGATTGCAGAAGGCAGTCAATTAAGCTCTCATCACATTTCATCAAATCTTTCTTATAAGTTTAAGCCATAGCACCGGGTTTTCTTTTACCTCTATTTACCCGCGCTCTTTGATTGTGGCCAGACGATTTCAATCGGCAGACCAAGCTTGATCCGGCTGGTCGACTCCTCCTTGATCAGATCAAAGATCCGGCTATTCTTAAGCAGTTCCCTGTAGGCCTGATAGAGGTCCTCAAGAGCCTTAGGATTGACCTTCAGCCTTTCCTCAATGATCGGACAGCGATAGGGCAGTTCGTCCGGGTAATAGATCAGAAACAGCCGGTCCTCTTCATCAAGGTGCGGGGCAAAGGGGAAGGTACGGCACTGCATCGGCCGCTTCTCGCGTTTACAGAAGCGCTTGCCGCCGCAGCTGACGAAGCAGACAGGTCCCCAGCTGGCGGGAAATCCCATCTCCTGACCGTCTTCCCAGCTAACTGACTGCCAGTCTTCCGGCTGAGTCATCTTTTCTTCCCCAGGCAGTAAGAAGATCCCCATCTCATCATCCAGATCGGTTTTCAGATAGTCCTCATTGATCACCGCCTCATCATAGCAGCCGTCCGGCCGGCAGCAGGCCGCTGAACACAACAGACCGCAGTCCACATCCAGCAGCTCATGGCGGTTCATCATCTCATAGATTTGCTGATAGTCCATATCTCTCATATGTTTGTCCCTTCTACAGAAACCGTCCGGTCTGGCTGTCCGGATTGTTTCTGACTTCCTCAGCACTGCCCTGGGCAACGATTTCACCGCCATCCAGACCGCCCTGCGGCCCCATGTCAATGATGTGATCAGCATTCCGGATCACATCCAGATCATGTTCAATGACGATTACCGTCGCTCCGTGATCGATCAGGGTCCAGAAAACGTTCATCAGCGTCTCCACATCACGGGGATGCAGGCCGATGGTCGGTTCGTCAAAGACAAATACCGAATCGTCCTGCTGCCGGCCCATTTCACTGGCCAGCTTTAGTCTCTGAGCTTCTCCACCTGATAAGCCGGGAGTTTCTTCTCCCAGAGTCAGATAACCCAGACCCAGATCCTCCAGAATCTGCAGCCGGGGTCTTACCGTATTCATGTCAGCGCAGAACTTCAAAGCCGTGGAGACATCCATCGCCATCACTTCCGGCATGCTGCGGCTTTCCTCGGCCTTGTTGGTCAGTCGGATCTGCTTGGCCCGAACATCATAACGGCTGCCCCGGCACTGCGGACAGGGGATGTCGACATCCGGAAGGAACTGCACATCCAAGGCAATCTGACCGGTGCCGTCGCAGACCGGGCATCTCAGATTCCCGGTATTATAGGAAAAATCTCCGGCCTTATAACCCGCTGAGCGGGCATCACGGCTGCGGGCAAAGAGCTTACGCAGCTCATCATGCACATTGGCATAGGTAGCGACCGTGGAGCGCACATTGATGCCGATTGGGGTAGCGTCAATAAGCTTGACCTGTCTGATGCCATCCGCCTCGATCTTCAGGACATGCTCCGGCATTTTCTTTCCGTTGCACAGCGCCTCCAGTGCCGGTACCAGGCTTTCCAATACCAGTGTCGTCTTTCCGGAACCGGAGACCCCGGTGATCACAGTCAGCCGGTTTTTGGGAATATCCACGCTTAACGGCTTGACAGTATGAATGGCGCTGGTTTCCAGATGAATGAAGCCGCCGCTGCTCTTTTCATCTTTCCTCCTGCTTTCAATCTTGCGGCGTCCGGACAGGTAGGCACCGATCAGCGAGTCATCCTTTTCTGCTATCTCCGAAACGGTTCCCTGACTGACCACCTGACCGCCGCTGCTGCCAGCTCCCGGCCCCATCTCGATCAGCCAGTCGGCTTCCTTGAGGATCTGGGTATCATGATCTACCAGCAGGACGGAATTACCGTCGCGAATCAGGTCGTGCATGACGTCGTTAAGGCCGACGATGTTGGCCGGATGCAGTCCGATTGACGGCTCATCCAACACATACAGTACCCCGGTGGTACGGTTGCGGACCGCTCTGGCCAGTTGCATCCGCTGTCTTTCTCCGGTGGAAAGGGTAGAAGAGGCCCGGTCCAGAGTCAGATAACCCAAGCCGAGGTCCATCAACCTGGCCGCCACTTCCAGATAGGATTCACAGATGTTTTCTGCCATCGGCCGCATCTCTTCAGGAAGCGATGCCGGCACTTTTCTGACCCAGGCCAGGGAGTCCTTAAGGGTCATCCTACAGACTTCATTCAGTGATGTTCCCATGATTCTGGGAGCTCGGGCCGCATCGGAGAGCCTGGTACCCTGGCACTGCGGACAGACATCTTCCTTCAGGAATTTCTCGACCCGCTTCATGCCTTTTTCGTCCTTGACCTTGTTCAGGGCGTTGAGGACTGTCGCCCGGGCACTGTAATAGGTGAAATCCATCTCTCCGGCTGTTGCCGTATCCGCCTTCTTTGGGCGATAGAAAATATGCTTCTTAACCATCGGTCCGTCATAGACGATGTTCTTTTCCTCTTCCGTAAGCTGTTTAAACGGCACATTGGTCCTTACACCCATGGCCCGGCAGACATCGGTCATTAACGACCACATCAGGGAGTTCCAGGGAGCAACGGCGCCTTCATCAATAGTCAGGTTCTCATCCGGTATCAAGGTGCTGTCATCAACAGTCCTGATCATGCCGGTACCGCCGCAGCACTTGCAGGCTCCTTGGGAATTAAAGGCCAGTTCCTCAGCACCGGGGCCATAGAAGCGTTCCCCGCATTGTGGGCAGACGATCTCCTGCATCATTGCCACCTCAAAACCTGGCCGGACATAATGGCCGTTGGGGCAGCGGTGGCTGGCCAGACGCGAAAACATCAGCCGCAAACTGTTCAGCAGTTCGGTTCCGGTACCGAAGGTTGAGCGGATGCCGGGAACGGACGGACGCTGGTGCAGAGCCAGCGAAGCTGGTACATACAGCACCTCATCCACATCTGCGCGGGAAGCCTGCGTCATCCGCCGGCGCGTATAGGTCGATAAAGATTCAAGATAGCGCCTTGAGCCCTCGGCGTAAAGCACACCTAAGGCCAAAGACGATTTCCCTGAACCGGAGACCCCGGCAATTCCGACGATTTCTCCCAGCGGGATGTCAACATTGATGTTTTTCAGATTATGCACTCTGGCACCTCTGACCTTTATTTTCTTTGGCTTTTCTTCCTTCATGCGCTTACCCCAGTCCATCTCATTATCTATTCCTGAGTCTCATAGACGACATCACCCTTATGGCTGATCTCCACCATTGCCTCAACGACCAGATTCTCGCCATTGAAAACGGAGAAATAACCCTTGTATATCGTTGAATTCTTGCCGTGATATTCATTGCTGACCTCAAAGTCGCGGTAGCGGAAGTCCCGCATGAATCTCAGCAGTTCGATCTTGTTGCCTTCAAACTCCCCGACCATGGCATAGCGGGAGAGAATGTGGACGAAGCTGCTTTCAAAGTCGACCTGACTCAGCACCACAAAGCCATTCACCACCCGGTAGGGTTCTTCGTTGCGGATCAACCCTTCCGGGAAGAAAAGCACCAGGTTATTGTCCTTGACTTCCATGCGGTCAAAGATCATGTCCTGCAGACCGTAGGGAGGTTCATTATTGCGGTAAACGGTAATCATCTTTCCTCATCGATCCTTTCCCTGACCATCTCCATCATGCGGACATAGCGGAGGCTGTCCTCAAGGTTCATCAATGGGCTTTCCTTCAATCCGCTCTTCAGGCAGTCATGAACATGGCGGATCTCATAGCGGAAATCATCATCACCATAGTCATCCTGCCATGAGAAAGAGCCTTCCTCATTTTCCAGTTTTAATAGTGACGGACGATAGAAGAAATCCGCCCAGATGGTTCCCTTCGTTCCCTGAATCAGCAGGCTGCGCTTGTTCTGCGGGTCATTGAAGGCGCATTCGCACATTGCCTTGATTCCGCTGCCATAGCGGTAGGTAACCATCGTATGAGCATCAACACCGTTTATCTTCGTACATTCAACATCCAGACCTTCCGGGTCTGCATGCAGATAATCGGCAATGCTGGCAACGCCATAGCAGCCCTGATCATAAAAGCTGCCGCCATATTCTTTATCCCAAATGTAATGTCCTTTTGGCCACTCATTATTGGCGGTGAAATGGACTTCCATTTCCCTGATATCTCCAATGCTGCCGGAATCAAGGAGTTCATGAATGCGCCTGACCAGCGGCATGCAGCGGGTCTTCATAGCTTCCATGTAGAACAGTTTTCTTTCCCGGGCCAGGGCGAAGACTTCCTTAACCTGCCCGCAAGTGACCACAGCCGGCTTTTCGCACAGAACATTGCGGCCATTTTCTAAAGCCTCCATTACCCACTGGTAATGCCATTTATGCGGCACGGCTATATAGACGATATCGACCTTTTCGTCCCGCAGAAGCGCCGAATAATCGTCGTAGAGCTTTTCAGCACCAAAGCGCTCAGCATAATAGCTAAGCTTATCCAGCTGATGTGAAGCCACGGCATACAACCGGCCGTCTTCAATGTTTTCCAATGAGCGGCTGAAGCGCAAAGCTATTTTACCCAGGCCGATGATTCCCCAATTGATCATGTTGTTCTCCTTATGTCATTGCCTACTGCTGCGGGTTGCGAAGCTGTATGTAGTAGAGGTAAAGGTGATAGCCCAGCAAGGCAAGGCTGACCAGCGCCAGTGCTCCCACCAGAATGTTCATCGAGGGAAGCAGGTCTTTCTCAAAATCCGACAGGCTGAAATAGGTCATGCAGGCACCGGCCGCAATGATCCCGCTACGCAGCAAAAGTCCCGCGGTAAGCGGCTTGTCGGGCTGACTGGCCAGAGCCGTGCGCATGTATCTGTTGAAGACATACACGCCAAAGCCGCTGAAGATGAGGCAAAGCACTAAAATGGCAATGCGCCCAATCAGAGGGAGACTGCTGACAAACTGCACGCTGATTCCGGTCACGATGATCATGACCACACCGGATAACATGTATGATTCCAGATATTTCTTCATGAGAATTAACCTCTTTCTTTTTTCATTATAACGCATCTTGGCCCTCTTTGCCTTATCGGCTAAGCGCACACAAAAGACCGGGTGATCCGGTCTTGGTGCTGGTTTGTGATTTCTGAAAAGATCAGGCCTTGTCGTTGCTGCCGAGAACATTGGTGATCTTGTCAGCAACCATGTCGGCTACGGCAAGACGGCCCGGTTCCAGATAGGTGCGGCCGTCGAACTTTTCCGGCTTTTCCACGCAGGCCTTGCGAACCTGACCGAAGTAGCAGACCCGGATGTCGGTTCCGACGTTGATCTTGCAGATGCCCTTGCTGGCGGCTTCTCTCAGCATGGCCTCAGGGATACCGATGGCTGCCGGCAGGTTACCACCGTACTGATTGAAGATGTCCAGACGGTCCTTCGGTACGGAAGAGGCGCCATGGAGAACCAGCGGGAATCCCGGCATCAGGGAAGTGATCTCTTCCAGGATGTCAAAGCGCAGCTGCGGCTTCTGGCCGGGTTTGAACTTATAGGCACCATGGGCGGTACCGATGGCGATGGCCAGTGAATCAATGCCGGTGCGCTGGACGAATTCCACGGCATCCTGCGGATGAGTGAACTGACCGTACTTGTCTTCAACGACGATGTCGTCCTCAATACCGGCAATGGCTCCAAGTTCGCCCTCAACGACAACATCCTTAGCGTGAGCATATTCCACGACTTCCTTGGTCATGGCAATGTTGGTTTCAAAGTCATAGGATGAGGCATCGATCATGACCGAGGTAAAGCCGTTATCAACGCACTGCTTGCAGACTTCCACGCTCTTGCCGTGGTCCAGGTGCAGGGCGATGGGGATGTCGTTTTCCTCACAGGCGGCCTTGATGGCTTCTCTGATGTAAGCCGGGTGCATGTACTTCAGAGCGCCTTCGGATACGGCGATGATGACCGGTGACTTGGTCCGGGCCGCGCCGGCCAGAACGCCCATCATGATGTCGATGTTATCAACGTTGAACGCGCCAATGGCATACTTGCCTTCGTATGCCTTCTTAAACATTTCTCTTGTGGTTACTAATTTCATCTTTTCCTCCAAGGCCACTCAGTCATTATTCCTTGCTGGCAGCGGCCTGTTTTCCTATTAAAATTATACATTCATTTCCAAACGTGAACAACCTCTTGAAGAGCATCAGAAAACCGGATCTCTCCGGTTTGTCTTTCTTATTGGTTTTCTTTTCTTCTCTGTCTTTCAACACTCTCCAGCCACTGGCAAGATTATCAATACCTCTTAAACTGCCAAACCAGACGATGGCTTTTCTCTGGAGGGCATCAGCGCCAAGCTGGATCTCCGGAACTGAGGTTTCATCCTCGGCCTTTACCGGTGTATATGCGATAACGCTCAGCAGCATCATTAGTGTTACCGAAATTAAGAACAGTCTTTTCATAGCATATCCCCTTTAAGTACCGGTCAGGCCATTGGTCTTTCCAGTCTTGATTTCCTACTGATATTATATGACGAAACATAGAATGAAAAATGAATTCTCACCATATAAAAAGCACCTTATCTGTGCTATTTTTGCAAATGCTTTGGAAGCTTCAAATTGTGCTCGGCAAACCATTTCATTGCTTCTTCCAAGCCTTTTCTATGTCTTTCTTTTTCTTCGTCAGTTAATGTTCCCGCTTGTTTTTTCTTTATATATTCGACGTCAACAGTATATACATCTCTTTCTTCTACAACCATTCCCCTTTCTTCATTCCTTTTTCTGTTAATGGCCTTTGCTTCTTCCAAAGTAATTGGGATTGGATATATAGGGCATGTGATCCTATCAATAAAGTCCGCATAAGAAGCCCTGCGTTTTCTTAACCATTCTCTAAACTCTCTTTTTTCTTCCTTAGTCATTCTTTTAATGACAATTCTTTTCTTCACCTGAAGCCACCTCCAATTAGCAAGCACTCTTTATTATTCCCGCAACAGTTTACAAACCTATTCATATGCAAAAAGCACTTCCTTACCAACAAAACTTCCTTTGGCCTTTACTGCGATGCAATCTCTCGTCCCATAAACAACCTCAGGCTTTAGTTTTCTACCATCAACATAAATAGTGTTAAACCGTTCAAAAGGATACTCTTGATCGAGTATTATGACCGTATACTCATTTCTTGAAATCTGTTTAATTACTGTCATAAATTACCTTTTTAGTGAGCTCATCTGTATATATAGGTTTTATGTTGCCGTGTCAATTTCTTCTCTTACATCCTCAACTAGACTCTGAATACTATCATAATCAGAAATGAAGTATAAATCTCCATCCTCGTAATTGTCTTGATATTCAACCACAATTGCTCCGGTATTCTTCAAACAGTCAACAACAAAAGGTATATTATTGTGGTTAATATAACGTCCTTGGTTATCTTTTTGATACTGATCATCAAACGCTAGAAGAATATCAGTCCAAATCCTTTCTGTCTTTTTCATAACATTAAATTATCTGTTTTTCATACATTGAATAGCGCTATCATGAGATTTCCCCATTTTTACTTATTTAGGTACTGATGAAACTGTATCTAATTCATCGGTTCTAGCTAGCAAACAAAACTAGATTACTTCACACTCTGTTTGATAATCTTTAACATATATACTGCCTGTTTCTTTGTTAACATATATCTCGGCATATACTGTCCATCCTTTTTTATTTGGCTTAAGCTTCGGTGTATCTGTTGTTGTCTTTATACCAAAAAACACCATGAACTCATCGCCAAAGTCACATCTGGCAAGACACATATTCTCTTTGTTCTCTTTTAAGTATTCGCGGCCAAATAACTCAACTGCCTTATCAGCAGCTAAGATGCCACACTCTCGATTTGTAAGCACGATTCTCACCAAACAACCTTTTATATGGAGATTTTAATCCTCAATATTAACATCGTCAATCTCTCTGCTAACAAATTTTATTGCCCTGCTTTTCACTCCACAACAACATCTTGTTGTGATTTTTTGCTTAACCTTTCTGAATACAAATTCATCTTTTCCAGCTGCGATCTTTCTCTGTTCTTCACAACTATTATGGATTAACTCCACTCTAATTGAACTATGATTCATCAATTATTATTTTTTGATAGTTCGATGGTTCGAAGTGTTTTAAGTGAATATCTTCAAATCGTTTATAATCTTCAAACAAGTACTTTATATAATCCTTATACTGATACAACTTTAAATGTCGCCTTTTTTTGTTTCGCATTAAAATCAGTTGAACAACTGATTCTTTTCGTCGTGCTTTGGTAGTGCAGCATTAATCAATGCTCCAAAGTATATTTAAAAGCACATATTATGACAGGAATAGCAAAGAAAAAAACCGGATTACTCCGGTTTTTAATTCAAATGGTGCTCGAATAGGGACTCGAACCCTAGACCCACTGATTAAGAGTCAGTTGCTCTACCATCTGAGCTATTCAAGCAGTTGCTTAATTATATTATCACTATTAAATTGATAATTCAACAAGTACTTTCCTAAATATTTCATCATTTTTGCAGTTTTTTCGCTGCTTACGGTTTTCTGGCCATTTCCAGATCAATGGTGTCCGCAATGAAAATCCGGCCGCCGTGATCATTGACTGCCTGTTCAATTCTGAGGAAGAATTCCCTTCTCACCGCTTCCGGCAGCATCAGGTGATCGGAATAGGTTCCCAATAGCCGGGTGTACTGAACAGCGCTCAATCTTCTCTTGCTCTGAAAGAGCTGATGGCAAATATCGATAAAACCATGTTCTCCCGCTTTCTCCGCCAGTTCGGCCGCCTGCTGTTTGCTGAAGCGCCGGGGAGCTTCAGGCTTTCTGTTGAAATGCGGATAATAATATGTCTCATAGAGTTTCTGAATGTCCTGCGCCAGCGTTGGGTCATCGGCTGCCGGCAGGGGATGATTGGCAAAGCGTGCAAAGGCCCCGCCGCTCTTCAGTATTCTGAAGACCTTCTCATAACCGCTGTTTTCCTCAATCCAGTGAAAAGCTGAAGCCGAGTAAACCAGATCAAAAGATTCCTCAGCAAGCTGTGCCTCCTCAAAACGGCAATTAAGCAGGGAAAAGGCTTCATATCCACCAAACTTCTGCATACACATCTGCGCAAATTTGCTGCCCGGTTCGATGGCTGTCAGACGGCTGCCTGTCTTAAGAAAAGGAGTTGTCGCCTGTCCGCTGCCGATGCCTATCTCTGCTACTGTACTATGTTTGCTTAGCGGGCAATAGGAAAAAATCTCCTGATACAGCTGGTCGGGATAACCCGGTCTCATCAGCTGATAATCCTGAGCCACGGAATCAAAGATCAGATGGTTTTCCCTGTTCAAGCGTTTCCGCCTTTCCCTGTTCGTCAAAGCCGAAGAATCCTCTCAATCCCTCTTTCTCCATCAGCATCTCCGCGGTAAAGCCATAGTGACCAGCCGCGGCCAGCGTTACTACTTCTTCCAGAAACTGCTCATAGGGAAGTTCAAACCATTCTTCGGGTATTTCCCGGTGCATCGTGCCGCCGTCATTATGACCGCCGCCCCAGCACCAGGCTTCATCCAGTTCCGCTTCATAGGTGCCGTCATCCATCTTGTTGAAGGCATACCATGAAGCCCATTCACGCATGCCTTCCGGAGTATTTGGCCCCTCGCGATGGGGAGCATCGTGCTCCAGCGGCGAGTAATCCGATTCACCTTTTTCCGCTGACCGGCGGTAAACGCTGAAGCGTTCGCCCGTTTCCCGGGGATAGCGCTCCAGACGCAGATTATCTTTCTGATAAATGATTTTCCGCCGTCCAGGAACGCGGTTTTTTGGCTTGATGATGTTCGTGAAGACTTTCAGGGGTTTCTGGCTTTCCCGCTCCTTATCAAGGCCGAGCTCTTTCAGCTGTTCTTCAATGTCCCAGGGGCAACCCCAGGCCGTACTGTATCTTATGGTGCTGTCTGACATTACATAATAGTACCCTATCGTCTTTTCATTGTAGATTACTTCGTATTCATCCTTGATATAGGTCATGGTCTGCCTCCTCTCATCCATTTTTTCTGCGCTTTTTCTCAGGCAGAGGCAGTTCGACTGCCATCGCCTCAAAAAGCTCTTCCAGCAGCTGCCGGCTGTCAACCTCCTGCACCAGCAGCATCTCCTTAGCACCCGGATATGGTGCTTCCAAAGGGGCCTCAGGCATCAGCCTTCGGGCTGCTGCGGTCGGTTTTACCAGCAGGCGGTCATCATAAATGCCGCCAATGATCTTACCCTGACAGTAGATGATGAATTCACCCATCATGGGCTTGAATGTGATCTCGCCCAGCCGGGAAAGCTGGTCGAGAATGTATTCCAGAAAACCTCTGCTCGACGCCATGACTTTTCCTCCTGATGTGCCTTATCTCTGATTTGCCTGCAGAACCCGCAGGAAGTTTTCGTGATAGATCTTATTCAGATCATCATCACTGAAACCGGCTTCCTTCAATGCTTCAGCCAGCTGAACGGTCTTGGTGCAGTCGCTCATGCCAACCGGGGTGTCAATGCCGTCAAAGTCGCTGCCCAAAGCTACGGTCTCAATACCCGCCACTTCCACAATGTGCTTTACATGGCGGACAATGTCGGGGATCTGATTCCGGTCAGTCTGAGCGGAAATGAAATCCGGGCAGTAATTGATGCCGGTAATACCGCCGTTTTGACGCAGTTTGACCAGCATGTCATCGGTCAGGTTGCGGGGAAAATTCATTATGGTCCGGCTGTTGGAGTGGGAAGCGACGATTGGCTTTCTGGCGCACTTCAGCACATCGTAGATCCCGGCATCGTTGAGATGCGAAACATCGACGATCATTCCCAGATCCCACATTTTATTGATGACCTCAAAGCCAAACGGCTTAAGCCCTCTTTCCGTATCCGGCCGGAAATCCGGCGGTGACATGTAGTTGGGATAGCCGATCTCATTTTCAAAATTCCAGGTCAGCGTCATCATCCTGACCCCACGGTCATAGAAGTGCTGCAGGTTTTCAAGCTTTCCTTCCAGCACGCCGCCTTCCTCAATTGTCAGCATGGCGCTCATTAAGCCGTTGCGGTCGTTTTCGATGATTTCTTCGGCTGTGGTAACCGGCCTGATCAGATCGCTGTTCTTGTTGATCTGCTCATAGTAGAAATCAATGTAGCGGTTGCATTGGGCAAAGGGAGTATAGTCCTGACTTTGCAGATAGACGAACATGGCAAAGCACTGCATCATGTAGCCGCCCTTCTTCATCTTCAATAGCGACAGATGCCCGTCATTTTCTCTCAGCTGACCATTACCGTACAGCAGATTTGGCACCGTATCGCAATGCATGTCTATTGCCTTGTAATTCATCTTTTTCACCTCATGACTAGTATGCTTAATTTCTGATCTCCTCAGCGTATTTGCCGGCCAAGCCGAGATCCCACAGGATCTGCAGAAGCGTGTAGCGGTCCCGCACTTCCTTGGCTACTTCGATTGTCTCTCTGGTTCTCTTTGCGGAAACGCCAATCTCTTCCGGACTTACCGGCGCGTTCAGAGAAGTCATCAATTGGATCATCTCATGCTGTTCAGGCAGATAATCCCGGATCAGCTGGCGGATCTGCGGCCATTTTTCCTTCATTACCACCAGCCGCTGATTACGCTTAGTGATGTCATTTTTCTGAGCTTTTTCTTCCAAAGCCAGAATCCCTTCAGCAGCCTGACCATAACACTCCGTGATCTTTTGCTGCCAGGCTTCCCGGTCAAAGGGCCGTTTCATGGCTGCTTCAAAATCCGGCTCTTCATCAGCCAGTTTGTCATACAGCTTAAGCGCCAGGATCATGCCAACGCCTACCTGGGTACCGTGCTTCTCCGGCATCTTTCCTTCCATCAGGGCCTTCATTTCCCAATAATGGGCCATGTGATGCTCACAACCGGATGCTGGCCGGGAATTACCCACAAAGCTCATGGCAATGCCGGTCAGTACCAGGGCTTCGGTTACCGCCTTAATGGCAGCAGGATCACGCTGCTGCACTTCTGCGCTTAAGGAGCGCACAGTCTGCAGCGCGGTCTCCACCATGCTGACGACTTCCGGGCAATAATACTCCCCGGTAATCAGATGGGCCAGTTTCCAGTCCAAAAGGCAGGTATATTTGCCTAAGGTATCACCTACCCCAGCCGCAATCAGATGCATCGGGGCAGCGGCGAGAATGTCGGTATCGCCGATCACGGCAACCGGTCCCTGACAGTCAATGGTAGTCTTGACGTGATTGAGCATCAGCGCTGAGCCGATCGAGACAAAGCCATCCATTGATGGAGCGCTGGCAAAGACCATGTAGTCGACACCCAGCCGATGGCTGACAAACTTGCACAGGTCATTGATCGTACCGGAGCCAACGGCCAATACCAGATCATAACCCATCGGATAGGCAGTCATGATCTCGCCGATCACTCTCTCATCAGGAATGACCTCTTCATAATTCAGGATTACTTTCGCAAAGGGTATCCCGGCCTTATCAAGCAGTTCTGCCGCTTTCTCACCGGCGGCTGGCCAGGTATTGATGTCCGCTACAATGAACACCTTCTGATAGCCAAAACGGCGGATGTGTTCCGGTAGCCGTAAGGTTGCTCCCTGATCAATGTCGATCAGCTTCACTGAGGAATAATGAACATGCCCGCAGCTGCAGGTGATTTGCCGGTTGATATATGAGTTAAGATCAATACGCTCTGTCTGTTTGTCTGTCATTAATTACCCCTCTGATTCTTAATCATTATTATACAACGCCATGTAAATTCCTTCTAAAGGTCAAACATGCTGACCTGTGAATACTTTTCCGGCAATTCACTCATAAACCGGAAACATTCATCCGGTGTTGACATGATGTTGTTGGCCTTGCAGATTCTTTGGAAGATCTCTCTCAGCTCCCCGGCCCTCGGACTGGGCAGTTCATAGGCGTTTCCATAGCGCTGGATGTAGCGCTGTTTCATTCCGGGGAAATGGCGGTCAAGAGCAGCGTAGTAATACTCCCGGTCGCCTTCTCTCAGCGTCATGCCCATGCCAAAGTCAATGATGCCCTTTACCCCAACCCGGACGCATTCATTCAAAATGGCGGTGACGTTCTCCACCGTATCATTGATGAATGGTAATATCGGCGTCAGCCAGACAACGGTCGGTATTCCCCTCTTCTGCATCTCTTTCAGCACTTCGATCCGGCGCTTGGTGTTACAGACATTGGGTTCCAGGATCCGGCACAGCTCATCATCATAGGTTGTCAATGTTATCTGCACCACGCACTTTGCCGAGCGGTTGATCTCATCCAGCAGATCGATGTCCTGAAGAATGCGGTCTGACTTGGTCTGGATGGCCGCGCCAAAACCGTATTTATGAATGATCTCCAGACATCTGCGGGTCAGCCGCAGTTTCTCTTCGCAATGCATGTACGGATCCGACATTGAGCCGGTGCCGATCATGCAGCGCTGCCGCTTTGATCTCAGCGCCTTTTCCAACAGTTCCGGGGCATTCTGTTTGACTTCAACGTCCTCAAAGGGATGGGTAAACTGGTAGCACTTGCTGCGGCTGTCACAGTAAATGCAGCCGTGTGTACATCCGCGGTATATGTTCATCCCATAATATCCGTTGCTGCCGGTAAGCAGGCCCTTTGCCTCTACAAAATGCATGCCGTCTTTCTCCTGACCAGATGCCTGGATTTACCTTAGAAGTTGTTTTCATGTTTATCCAGGTTAATCTGGATGTTAACCTTGTTTTATCAGTTCTTAAATGCATTGTAAGCCAATTCCCCCGCTTCAGCAAAGACTTCCTCAGCTGATAGCGGAATAATAATAAGATTTAAGGAATAATCCATTACCAGACCACCCCGATTCCACATAAAAGGGGCTTCGATCCAATCCGTTTTGGAAAAATCTCAATACCCCTTCTTTCGACCTTTCTGATGCAATTTTTGCTGGCTCTGTATATTTCTGTTTTTATTCGTTTTCCATTGATGTCTGCAGTGATTTTCAGCTCACCGTATTACCGAGACGAGCCATCCCACCAGTGCGGCGGGAATCAGCGCAAAGATGATTCCGGGAAACAGCATGCCCTTTAAATGGAACCACTTCTGATGATAGGCCTTGTCCATGTGTTCGGTCCCTTCCAGACGAAACATCGGCAGATTGGCAAACAGCACCCAGTCAAGAAAGCAGGTGTCATAGATGCCGATCCAGACCATCAGACCAAAAGTCAAAAGGAAACCCTGACGGAAGGTTTTGGCACCGGCAACAAGACAGCAGATCAGAAGTACCGCCGCAAAGATCAGAATTCCAAAACTCTTCGTCAAAAGCACATCCTTAGATTTATAGCTCACATCAATCTTTTCGTGCGTCTTGAAGTACTCCTGCTGAATGTCGGCAGGATAATTATGTATGCTTGCGGGACTGTATTTTCTGTCACCGCGATAATAAGCAAAGATAATTGCCGTAAAGATGGCCGCAAAGACAGCCATTTCTAGCAGAATGATCCAGATATTCACATTTATACTCCTCCTTTATTTCAGGCAGCAGAAGTAGCCGATTCCTTCCACTCTGCTGACCTCCGCTTGCTCATAAAGTCCGGAAAGCCGGGTTCGCAGGCTCTCTTCCGTCTCATAGGGCGGGGTGAAGAAGCCCTTGGGCTGATAGAGGTGACGGATGAACCAGTCGGTCCGCTTATGGCCGCCCTGATCCGGTGCAATGAAATGATCATTTTCCTTGAAATACGGTTGCATCAACTGATATAGCTGCTCGCCTGATACCATCATTTGGGCCAGAAGCAGGATGAGCGGATCGTTCTTGTTACCATATTCATTGATATACATTGCAGTTTCTTCCTGTTAGCCGACGCTAAACTATTGGCTAAAAAATACTTCAGCATACATCCTTATGTTCATGGCTGAAGAAGACCTTTCTGATCTCACTCTCAGCAAAAATCCATTGCTGATAGCGTGTTAGCGCCCGCTAACTTCTTAATTATTATGTCCCGCATGGAGAAGAAAATCAAGTGTGCACAGATCTTCTCCCGATTAAGAAAACCGGGAGAAAGACTGTTTCATTTTCTTCCCCCGGTCATTCTAAATATCCGGTTAGAATTTCTGCTCTTTGTATTGAACACCGTTGAATCTCGCAAATCCCTTCAGTCGTCGATTCAGGGCATTACTCAGTTTCTTTGTCCTTCGTACCCCTTCTTCAAGCCATAATCCCTTCACGATAAGTTCGTTATCCTGGATTACCGGCTCGATCCTGCCGATGAGCTTATCGCCATATAATATCGGCAATACATAATAACCGTACTGACGTTTTTCCCTTGGCGTATAGATCTCCCAGGTATACCGGAAATCAAATATCTTTTCAATCAGTTTCCGGTCCCAAAGCATCGGATCAAGAGGAGCAAGAAATTCCAGACGATTACTTGCCGGTGCAGTTTCCGCTGAAGTCAATAATCCTTCATCTGACTTAAGGATGTAGAATTCAGATTTTATTCCATCCACATGAACCTTGATGATTTCTTCATCGGCAAGCAGTTCTTCAAAAGCTCTGTTTCGGGTTTCGTTATTCAGTCCCCAAACGCCAAGAAACGCCGTGGTGTTCTTATTCCAAAGCATGCCCACGGCACCTATTCTTCTTTTGATGCGCCACTTAAGGTGTTCAAAGTCATCGGGAAGGGGGTCTTCTGCCTCAAGTATTTCCCGGGGAATGTATTTATCCGCCAGATCATAATATTTCCTTGTGCCTTCCTTGTGATGAATTATCAGTTCTCCTGTGGTGTAAAGCTGCTCCAGAACCGATCTGGCCGCCTTGGTATCTTCGCCGGACCAGTTCCCGCTCCAATGAATGGATGAATGCCACTTAATAGTTCCCTCAATGGGGAGCGTTGAAGAGCTGACATTACCATTCCTGTCAATGTAGGCCAGCGCTTCAGCTTCAAGTTCTTTCAGCCCTGCAAATCTTTTCCCGTTTTCCCGGCATAAGTCCCGGTAACGATGAAAGTATGGCCAGTCCTTTGTTGGAATGATTGCCAGTTCCTTATCCAAATAGTCGAATAAAGCTCTGTCTTTATAAAGTAGGTTATTGAGATCCTTCTTTCTGAACCCCTTTACCCGAGACTGCAGGGTAAGCTCGGCGTTCTTACCAACGGAATCCACCGGATCAAACTGTATGCATCCTGCCTGAACCACATAATCAAGAGCTCCCTGCTTCCTGTCAAAGACATGAGCACCATAAAGGCCCTGCTTGATGAGCAGGTATTTTCTTGCGGTGTTTACGGTAATCCAGTATTCCTTCATGTCATCTCAAAGCTTTCTATTGCCCATTGCTTAGCTGAAAAGTCTGTACCTTTGTCTGACTATCGATACGTCTGGTTTCAAAGAATCAAACACATATGGCATTTCAATATGTTATGGCTCAGCTCACAATTCATACGCCTTTGACTCGAGAATGACCAGTTTTTCTCCGAATATCTCCTGGCAGATTCGCAATTCCAATGTCTGTCTGTGCTGAAGGTGTATAAGGAGATCTTCGTATTTGGTCAGAGAACGTTTTCTTGCGTATGGTGAATTGATGAAATATTCCATCAGCATGCTGAACCATATTTCATTTCCCTCTTTATCTATCCGTTGTCTGCGCACTTCATTCAGATTTTTCTCGATATCAGCTGACTCGATGTAGTAGATCTCATACTCCTTGCCCTCAAGAGCGGATCTCACTTCCTTATAAAAGCTGATGATGTCCTCATCTGACATGTCACGGAAAAGAATCATGTCTTCCACTCCGTTTTGAAGCAGCGAACATTCGAAGATATTGTCATCTCCATGCCAGTTCTGATATCTCGTCAGCACAATGTGCTTATATTCTTCAAATGATGTCCTTCCATTGTAGATCTCATGATTCTCCAATTGCTGATAAAAACTGCGGTTTTCACTCTTCACCTGTGTATAACAGACGATCCAGTAATTACCTTCCTTATGCGATTTTCGGCGGATCTGATCCTGCAGAGCATTCCACTGCTCCAAGACTTCTGAATACTGAGCAGCGCTCAACCGTGCACACCAGGCTAATTCTACCGGAGAATAATCCCCTTCCATGACTGCCGTACAGCCATGGTGCTTTTTATTAAGCTTTCGAACTAGCGTGCTCTTTCCGCTTCCCTGCAGACCTTCTACAAAATAATTCATGACTTATCGCTCCGTTTATGTCTCACTTGAGAGATTGGCTTTTATTGCTTCGCAAATTACACCTGCCTGCCTCCTGGCACGAGCATGGCATATAATTCACGGTCCCTGTGTTCCAGCTTGCACCAGCGGGTATCGTGATACAGCAGAAACTTTTCAGAGACGTGATACTCTTTTGTGCCAAAGCTGAAATTGCATCTTTTCTTTTCCTTAATTGTCCTTTGAGGATCCTGAACATTTCTTCCCTTGACGCTTCCCGCCGCCAGCGATGGTAGTACGGCCACACCCTTGCATTCTTACAAGCTTTAATCTATCTGGTCAGCATCAGAATCCCTGAGCAGAATGTTCTTTTACTAAAAACGAGATTTGGAAATACTGTTCTTAATTCATCAGCAACGCAATAATTCTCATCATCGTCCCATTCATTCATGCATTCTTCCTTGCATTGATTCAGCTCTTCACGGGTTTCGAAAGCGACATCACCAATCAGAATCTTGCCTTCATCTTTTAGATACTCGAGCAATTCTCTCAAAAAACCAATTTTTTGATCATCACTCAAATGATGTATAGAATAGGTCGCAACAATGAAATCATAGGACTGCCGTTTGAGCGGTTCCGCCAGCCCCAGTGTGAAATCACGCTGACACAGGTGCGCATTCGGCATCTTTGCAAAAGCGAGTTCGATCATTCTAGAAGAAAAATCCTGACCGTAGATTTCACAGCCGTTTTCATACAGTTTTGCCGTAAGCGTGGCTGTTCCAAAACCAATATCAAGCACTGTCGGATGTGGTTTTTCCATTATGGTTGTAAAAATATCGCCAAGAATCCTTTTGTATCCTGCAAAAGGATACGTGTTATCTTCATCGGAAACACCGACTGCTTGATCGTATCCGTCTGCCCATAAATCAAATCCTTTGTTATCTAACATGTTCACCTCCGACATATTCACATTTGCGCCTTTGCTCAACCTATGGACAACAATCCTACAGTCTCAACCTCCGATTCTTACCTATGGTAGCAAAAAGAGAGTTGCAGTAGCGGATTTGCCTGATTTCTCTCACTCTGTGGAAACTTATCCAAGATGCCAAATAAAGTAAAACCTCGCAAATGTCCTGATTTCAAGCCATTTTCCAAATGTTGAACTCATTTCCTTGACAGTAAAACGACTGTCTCAACTGGATTTTGATTGTACTGCCTGCAAACCGAAGGCCTTTTCTACCATTTTCAGTGTTTGCTCAATGCTTCGGTTTTCATTCCTGATTATCACATGAAATCCAGAATGTAAATAGCGGTCATAGTTTTCCTGCGAATTGATCAGCATGAGCCCTTTCCGATAATTTTCCATCGCCTTCTCT
>JAEEHC010000059.1 GCA_016280635.1 Erysipelotrichaceae bacterium | reverse complement strand
TCCCGAAGGCGATCGGCGGCTTCATGCATGTCCCGTTCCTCCATGAACAGGTCATCAACAAGAAGGAAACGCCGTCCCTTTCCAAGGACGATGTCGTCAAGGCCATCGAGGCTTCCATCGAAGCCATCGTCGATTCAATGGTATAACAGATCAGAGAGTCTGGCAGAATTGTCAGGCTCTTTTCTTTTCTGCTGATCCGGCAACCAACTGACCAGGTGGTCAGTTGGCTTTCGTTGTGGTAGAATAAGGAAAAGAGTGGTGAGGCATCATGAAAAGAGTAATCGCAGTTGTTGATGATGAGAAGGACCTTAACGAACTGATCAGCCGCTACCTGCAGAAGGAAGGCTACGAGGTCCGCAGTTTCTATACCTTTGACAGTACCATGGATCACGTCCAGGACAGCGACATCGATCTGTGGCTTTTGGACATCATGCTGGATGAGGGCAGCGGCTATGACCTGCTGGAATCGATCAAGAAGTACCACAGCGACAAGCCCATCGTCTTCATTTCCGCCCGTGACCAGGAGTTCGACCGCATTCTCGGACTGGAAAAGGGCGGCGACGACTACATCACCAAGCCCTTCAACATGAAGGAAGTGGTTCTGCGCATCAATAACATCATCAAGCGCTTCTACCGCGAGGAAAACAAGATCGAGATTGATGGCTATGTCATCGATGAGCAGCAGCGCAAGGTCTCCGATGGTGAGAACAACATCGATCTGACCACTAAGGAGTTTGACCTGTTGATGATGTTCATCCACAAGAAGGGCGTTGCCCTTTCCCGAGAAGACATCCTGCGGACGGTCTGGGACGAGGATTTCTACGGTTCCGACCGCGTCGTTGACGATACCAAGCGCAGACTGTGCAAGAAGATGCCCAATCTGAGCATCAATACCCTTTACGGCTACGGGTACAGGTTAGGCTGATGCGCAAGTTCTTCCGCTCCCTGTCCAACATGTCGCTGATCCAGCAGCTTTCGGCAATCATCATCCTGTTTGTCGGCATTTTCGTCATCTTCTTTACGATTTATCTGCGGGGCAACATCAATGACTTCGTCACCAATCAGTGCATGAACATTCTGCAGCGCTCTCAGCAGACCGTCATTGACAATGTCGTTTCCGGTAAGCAGGGTTATTCGGAACTGACTTATGACTCCGACGTCATGCACTTCGTCTTCTCCCGGGGCAAGCTGCAGTCCTACTATGGCGTGGCCACCTACTCCGAGCAGTTCCTCAAGGAGATCACCAAGATGGTGGAAGCCCATGAGTCCGGCTGGATTGAATCCAACGTTCACATTGAAAACAAGATGTACTATTACCGGCTCTTCAACATCGACAGCCGGCTGAAGGTCATATCGCTGATGGATGAAAACTACGGCAAGTCGATCGCTTCGACCCTGCTTTCCTCTGTCTCCAACAACACGGCGCTGATGTTCTCGCTGATGTTCTTCTTGCTTCTGGTCTGGGTCATTACCATCATTAACCCGCTGCACCAGATCCAGTCCTACGTGGAGAAGGTCAGAAAGGGCGATGAACAGGCGGTATTGAGCGTGGACAGGGGTGATGAGATCGGCGAGATGGCCAAGGCACTGGTCGACATGAAGGAAGAAATTGAAAATCAGGAGAAGACCAAGGAGGAAATGATCCATAACATTTCCCATGACCTCAAGACCCCGATCGCCATCATCAAGTCCTATGCCGAAAGCATCCGCGACGGCATTTATCCCTATGATACTCTGGACAAGAGCGTTGACGTCATCATTGAAAACGCCGACCGGCTTTCCAAGAAGGTCCAGTCGTTATTGTTCCTCAACCGCCTGGACTTTGTGATGGACCAGGAAAGGGATACCGACAAGACTACCGACATGATCCCGCTGGTCAACAGCGTCTGCCAGTCCTTCAAGATGATCAGAACCGAAGTGCGGGTAGAGAAGTACCTGCAGAAGGGCGTCATCTTCAAGGGCGATGAGGAAAGCTGGCGGATCGTGCTTTCCAATCTGTTGGACAATGCCCTGCGCTATGCTGAAAATGAGGTCGTCATTGATGTTCACGACGACATGATGACCGTCTTCAATGACGGCCAGCCGATCTCCGAAGAGCAGCAGAAGCGCCTGTTCAAGCCCTTTGAACGGGGTGATAAGGGCAAGTTCGGTCTCGGCCTTTCCATCTGTTATAAGGTCTGTAATACCTATGGCTACAAGATCGAACAGGAAAACATGCCCAATGGCGTCATCTTCATCATCTCGCCCAAGGAACCGGCAGAAGTGAAGAAGGAGAAGAAGACCCCCAAGAACAAAAAGTAGCCGCTGAAATTGCACGTCGAAAACAATATCTGTTAGAATATTGTTAAGAAAATAAAATCTCAGGAGGAAATAATTAGAGATGAGTACACCGCATAACAGTGCCGAAAAAGGCGATATCGCAAAGTTAGTCTTAATGCCGGGCGACCCGTTAAGAGCCAAGGTCGTTGCCGAAACCTATCTGGACAACCCGGTCCAGGTCAATAATGTCAGAGGCATGCTGGCCTTTACCGGCACCTACAAGGGACACAGAGTAACCGTCATGGGATCGGGCATGGGCATGCCCTCCATCGGCATCTATTCCTACGAACTGTATCACTTCTACGATGTTGAAGCCATCATCAGAATCGGCTCCACCGGAGCGATGCTGCCGGACATCAACCTGTATGATGTCATCCTGGGCAGCGCTGCCTTCTCCGAATCATCATATGCCTTCCAGCAGGGCGGCTGCACTGACAAGGTCATCAAGCCCTCGGAAGAGCTCAATGAAGTACTGCGCAAGGGCGCAGCCAAATTAGGCTATCCGATCGTTGAAGGCGTCATCAATTCATCTGATGTCTTCTATTATGACGAAGCCGTCGCCGCTGACCGCATTGCCAACGCTTTGAAGTACAATTGCGTCTGCGCGGAGATGGAGTCATTCGCCCTCTTCCACAACGCCAACATGGCCGGTAAGCAGGCCGCCTGCCTGCTGACCGTTTCCGACAGCATCGTCAACCATCAGGAGACTACGGCGGAAGAGAGACAGAACTCCTTCACCAGAATGATGGAGATCGCTCTGCAGGCTGCTGAAGTCTATGACTAACAGCTACATAGAAAGAATCCTGCAGGAAGTAAAGCTAAATAACCCAGAACAGCCTGAATTCATTCAGGCTGTTACTGAAGTGCTCACTTCCCTGCAGAAGGTAATAGACGCTCATCCTGAATATGAGAAGATGGCCATTCTGGAACGGCTGATCGAGCCGGAACGGGCTGTGGTTTTCAAAGTGCCCGTGGAGATGGATGACCATCACATTGAGGTCTACCGGGGTTATCGCATTCAGCATTCCAGCGCCTTAGGCCCTTTCAAGGGCGGCATCCGCTTCAATCAGAATGTCAACCTGTCGGTCATGCGCTTTCTGGCCTTTGAACAGACCTTCAAGAACGCTCTGACCGGTTTGCCGATGGGCGGAGCCAAGGGCGGCAGTAACTTCAGCCCCAAGGGCAAGAGCGAAGGCGAGATCAGAAGATTCTGCGAAAGCTTCATGACCGAGCTGTACCGCCATATCGGTCCGGATAAGGATGTTCCGGCCGGGGACATGGGCGTCGGCGGCCGGGAGATCGGCTATCTCTACGGCACTTACCGGCGCTTAACGGCGGAAAGTGAGCTGGGAGCCATTACCGGCAAGGGTGTCGGTTATGGCGGTTCTTTGGCCCGCAAGGAAGCTACCGGCTATGGTCTGGTCTACTTCCTGGAAGAAGTGCTTAAGAAAAACCCGCTCAATGGTAAGAGAGTGGTCATTTCCGGCAGCGGTAATGTGGCCATCTACGCCTGCCAGAAGGCTCAGCAGTTAGGCTACCAGGTCATCGGCATGTCCGATTCCAAGGGCTGCATCCTGGATGAGAAACTGGATCTGGAAGCTGTCAGAAAGATCAAGGAAGAGCAAAGAACTTCCTTGGAAGAATACCCGCAGCTGGCCGGCCACGGAAATTATTTTTCCGGCAGCATCTACGACGCTGACTTCAAAGCCGACATCGTGCTGCCTTGCGCCTGCCAGAATGAGATCGACCTCAAGAGAGCAAAGCACATCTTTGAGTGCGGTGTACGAGTCGTTGTTGAAGGGGCCAACATGCCCGACGACAACGAAGCCATCGCCTTCTATAAGGAAAACGGCGTCATCTTCGTCCCCGGCAAGGCTTCCAACGCCGGCGGCGTCGCCACCAGCGGTCTGGAGATGAGCCAGAACAGCCAGCATCTTAACTGGACCTTTGAAGAAGTTGACAGTAAGCTTCACAACATTATGATTTCCATTCACGATCAATGCCGTCAGGCCTGTAAGAAGTACGGCTTACCGGAAGATGACTATGTCTCCGGCGCCAACATTGCCGGCTTTACCCGGGTGGTAGAGGCCATGATCGCCCAGGGAATCTATTGAATTTTTTCCCTAACATACAGCAACTCAGGCATGTGATAATGCCTGAGTTTTGTCATGGAAAGATGAGGTAATAGGCATAGTTTCAACCACACGATTGTAGACTAATCAATAAAAAATCCAAAAATCTTTACATTTTTGGATCGTTCTCTCTTGCATTTATTGTACCAAAAAAGCTGATTTTTGACACCATTTTGGGATGTTTTTAATGGCTTTTTTTGTCTATAATTGTAAACTTTATTGGAGGAAAATATGAGTAACAACCAGATTGATTCATTTTTTCGAAAAATCGATAATAATCCTATTCAGAAAACATTGGTTATTATTTTGGCAATTATTGATGGATTCGTTTTGTTATTTTCACTGACATCCGGTTTTTCCGGGTTGTTAGCTGCAGCCATTATTTGTTTTTTTGTTGACACACTAATGTGGCAGATTTGCGGCTTTTTTACTAGATGCCCGTTCTGCAATGAAAGATTTGCCATGGTGAAGGAGAGCAGTCAGTATTTAGGTGATTCGCCAGCAACAAAAACTGTAAGACAGAAGATTAGAAACAAATACGGAGAGGTTATTGCTACCTATGATCAAACCGTTCCAGCGACTAGGTCGCATTATCTTGAAACATATAGGTGTTTATATTGCAAAGGTGAAAAAAAGACAAACGCTTCCTATAAAAGTTGAGCAAATTCTGCATTTCAAAAGTTAAGATTTTAGTAGATTAAACCCGTATGAAACGGGGAAAACATAGAAGGAGATAGGAGTTATGACACAAATTAATTTTGGAGATTCACCACAGATTGTGAATCCGAGTGACCCACATATGGCGTTATTGTTTTTGGTAGATACTTCTGCATCAATGAAAGGAAAGCCAATTGATGAATTGAATGAAGGGATGAATCGCTTTAAAGAACAAGTATGTGCTGATTCAAAAACAAGAGACATCCTTGATATAGCTATCATCAGATTTAGCACAGATTGGGAAGTCATTCAGGACTTTACGCCAATTGAAACTATGCAGCATGTTGATTTTGTAGCTGATGGCTCTACATATATGGCTGATGCATTAAGTAGGGCTATACAGATGGTAGATGATAGATCAAGGTTTTATAGGAGAACAGGCACTGAGCCGTACAAGCCTTGGATTATTCTCATAAGCGACGGCAAGCCGTTTGATGATGTAGATGCCATGGCAAATGCAATTAATGATAGGGTTGAATACGGTAAATTGGCTTTCTGGTCATTAGCTGTTGAAGGAGCGGATACTGAAGTGTTACATAAGTTATCAGGCAAGAGAGTCTTGAAACTTGCAGATTATGATTTCACCGGTTTCTTTGATTGGGTAAACAAGA
This sequence comes from Erysipelotrichaceae bacterium, assembly GCA_016280635.1. Classification (GTDB taxonomy): domain Bacteria; phylum Bacillota_I; class Bacilli_A; order Erysipelotrichales; family Erysipelotrichaceae; genus UBA1783. The sequence continues at coordinate 66,680 of JAEEHC010000059.1, read as the reverse complement.
GTATGAGAGCAGTTTCAGTTAGTTCTCCGGGCGAAAAGGCAAAAGGACAGGCATTGCCCAGTACTGTAACGATTGACGAATTAATGTAATTTTATCCATTAGATACAAGAATTTTAATGCGAAGCCAATGACTTGTATGAGACAACAATAAACCGCTGGCTTCGCATTTATTCACTACCATATGTATAGAAATGATTTAATTGTAAACCTTCTAAATAGGATAGAATTCATTATCATGAAAGGAAAAACAATGATATATCATTATGGCATAACAAGACAAGGAACATATCATGTTGAGAATAATATAGTTTGCCAGGATGCGCATGAATATTCACTGGTATCAAAGCGTTTTGCGATTGCATCTGTGGCAGATGGTTTAGGAAGTGAGAGTAAATCTGACATTGCTTCAAAAATAGCGGCAGAGAATTCAGTTGCTTTCTGTAAGCAACATCTGACAGGAGAAGAAACGGCTGAAGAGATTTTGGCAGTGATTAGGAATTCCTTTAATGATTCACTTACTAAAATCAATTATATGATAGACCAAAATGGGGATGAAGCCGATCAATATGATACAACTTTGGTTGTTGCTGTTTACCTTAACGGCAATTTGTATTTTGGTAATGCCGGAGATAGTGGAATTATGGTTTTAAATCAGTCCGGAAAATATGAAAGGGTAACAACAAAGCAGCAAGATGAAGATGGCCGTGTTTATCCATTATGGTTTGGTGAGGAGAAATGGGAATTTGGGTATGTAGAAAACGTGGCTGGTGTTCTGATGGCAACAGATGGGATTTTTGAAACACTATTCCCTTATCTGTTAAAAAAGAATGAAGACCCCGTTTATGTAGCATTGGCACATTATTTCATGAGTGAAGAAAACTTGGATTTCAAGCATAACGGAGAAAAAAAAGTTCAAGAGAAAATGGAAGCTTACATTGACAGTATTCCAGGTTCACAAGTTAATGATGATAAGACAATTCTTGTAATGATTGACACAAATGTAGTTCCTAAGAGACTTGATGATGAATACTATAAGGCACCTGATTGGCAGAAACTTAAAGAAGAGTATGATGATGCTTTTCGAAGAGAGGCATATCCCCACTTATATGATGAAGAAAAGGAAATAAATGATGTTGACGAACTGAAAGATGGATATGAAAAGTCTGGTAATCAGATAGCAAATCAGAAAGGACATCCGGACATAGAAACGAAAAGTGAAAAAATCAACGACAATAAAAGAGGGGGAAAAGATGCTGCCAAAAGGAAAATAAAAATCTTTGGGTACGAATTATCTTTTGGTATAAAAAAGATTCTAGGACAAGACATAGTTGAAAAAAAGAAATGATCAACGATTTTATTGCCTAAAATCACAATAGCGAGAATTTGATAAGTATAAAGTAGTGGTAATTTAGGTCGAAACATGTTGTTCAAAGGAAGAAAAAGAAACTACGATTTAGCAGATAAACCATTAGGCTCTGGCGGTGAAGGAACAGTATATAAGGTAAATAATCGGAACGATATTGTTGCGAAGATTTACTCTACCCCAACTAAGGAGTATGAAAATAAGCTTACTTATATGTCCAACAATCCTCCGGATCGATCAGTTTTGACTGATATTGCCTGGCCTTTGGATATCCTGTATGACAGCAGAAACCAGTTCTGCGGTTTCATAATGCCGATGATGGATGCTAAGGAAGTCTTGCATAATTTGTATAAATATGATCCTAATAAGACTCCTATACTGACCAACCAGAAGAAAATAGTGATCGCAATCAACATATGCAGAGTTATCTCAACAGTCCACAAGGCTGGGTATGTGTTTGGTGATTTCAACCCGAGAAATATAGGCGTTAATCTTAGTACAGGACATATTGGTTTCTTTGATACTGACGGATACCATATTAATGATAAGAACACCGGAAAGACATACCGATGTGTTGCCTGTGAAAAAGAATATACAGCACCGGAACTGATAAAACAATGTAAGGGAACAGATTACGCGAATGCACCATTACCTACATTCACTCAGGAAACAGACCGGTTTTCACTTGCCATCCATATCTTCAAACTGCTTATGAACGGCTTTACACCGTTTAACGGTATAAAGAATGATGAGAATAGATCAACCGCTTCACCTGGGTACGGCATAGAAGCGATAGAGAGAGACAACTACTGCTTTAAGCCGGGAAACAAACCATTGTCATTGGCTGTTCCTGAGCTGAGCTCTTTCCCCCGAGAAATTCAAATCTTGTTTACAAGGGCGTTTATTGAGGGGAGAAAGGATCCAAAGAGAAGGCCGACCGCTGATGAATGGGATGCTGCATTAACAGAGTATAGTAAGAATCTAATACTGTGTTCAAAAAACAGTAATCATTATTACTATAAGGCTAATTCGAAGTGCCCATATTGTGCAGCAGATGAAAGATATCTTGATGCCTTATACAATATATCAAACAAAAATGGTCATACGCAGCAGATTAGTTGGGGCCAACCAATAAATGCTCCAAATCCTTCTGGCGGAAATCATTCAATTCATGGCAAGACGCAGTATGGAACCCCCCAAAAAAATATCAATATTTCATCACAACCTGTAAATACTGTTGCTGGTCAGCAGTATTCTGGAAGTTATTACCAAGGTTCTGCACCAATCAAAAAGCTATCAACTTCTAATCAGAAGATAAGCAACAGCGCACAATCCTCCAGTGTAGGATACAAACACAATGGAAAACCACAAACACAAAATACACCAAAAAAAGGAATATCAATATGGAAAGTTTTGATTGTTCTGTTTGTCGTACTGACATTGGGTTTGACGATTTATAGCGATGATGGTTATAGAGAAATTCCAGCAAAAATAATAGAATCTGCAATTGTTGCATTTCTTTTGACTCTCATTATAGGATTCATATTATACATTTCTAAACACATCATTGTTTTTGCCAGTAATGTTGTTTGCTCATTCTTAAATGTAAAGAAAAAGCAAGAAAAGAAACGTGTGACATATTCAGTTACAGTTATCTTTGTTTTAGTTGTTGTTTTATTTGTGTTATTGAAAAGAATGAAGATGTCAAGTTAAACATTTCGTTTAGGTTTCATTTATGGAATAACTGCTTAGTCATTCAAAAAAGCATCCATCTGTAATTCTGTGGTATAGTTGGTTTAATTCCTATGATCAGGATTCCGGGTACATATCATAATTCATTGCGTGTTTAATTTAGAAGTAAATGATACATGCTGTTTAGTTCATAATTTGAATAAGGATGGTCAGAAAACTATCAAGAAAGGACAATATGGGAATAAGTACTGGTCAATTTAATGAGTTGAAAACAAAATATGGAGATTTCTCTAGTTTTGTATACTGGAATAATTGGAAAAATGTTGATTGTATTTCATTTTTTCATAATACTGGAATAGTAAATAAGTTGAATAACGAATATATCTTTGTTGCGCTTAATCCATCAAGAGCACAACAATACATAAAATTCAAAAACTTTCATTCTGATTCTAAAAGACAGCGAGACTTTAAGTTGTGCTATGCCTTTGCCAAAATCGGGAATCCATTTTGGGGAAGTTATATAACTGATCTTTTTAAGCATTTTGTCGATGTGGATAGTGATAGAGTCAGAGACTATGTAAAGAATAATCCGGTAGAAGTAAAACGGGATATTAGTGAACTTGAGGATGAGATACAGATTCTATCGCCAAAAAATGAAATCGTAATAATAGCAATAGGTGGTTTGGTATATAGATATCTGCGAAGGTACTTGCGTAATAAAAATAAAATTGTGAAGATACCTCATTATTCTGATTTTCATAGAATTAACGCAAGCAAGGAGAATTATTGTAAGAACGTATACAAAGCACTCAGAGGGGCGAAACTTGTGCCATAGAAAAATTTTGTACTAAATGGTGGCGCTAGGAACACTGTTTAGAATAGAAAGCAAACAAGAATAGAATCATTGCTTTGGATGGTGCGAACTGCTAAGCCATCCATAGCGTTGGTAGCAATCCATGAGCACTATATGCAATAGAATTATTAAACTATAGAGTTTGTTGTTTGGAACATGGGGATTATATGATAGTTGTTCAGTATAATAAGGGAGGAATAGATAAATATGGAGTATGACGATTGGAACAAAATTAATGGCGGTTTTATCGAACAACAGTGCAGATTCTTTTATGGTGATGAATATTTTACTGTAGATATTGAAGGACTTAAGAAAAACCTTTTTGAGGCGGAAGAAGTATGTGGCTATCCAATAAACTCAATAATGAATAACGAAAGAATAGCTTTGAGAGTTTATGACTTAATAGAGGAAAATTGGAAAATGGAAAGAAGCCTCAAAGAATATAAGAAAATTGTTGATTATTGGAATGAAAATAATTGGTCGAACATAAACGATGTTGTAAGCCAATTAGTTGTTTTGGGCATAAATAGTTACAAAGACATTCAGGATAGATTTTGGGAAAACGAAGATCTAGATAGAATAAAGGAAGTTTTAGGCGATAAATCGTATATTAAACTGAAGAGACGATTGCTTAAAGACCTCCGTGAATATCGGCGTGGTGATTTGCATGAACCAATTATAAAATTCGAACGAAATCGTCACGGATATAGTTTTACTCCAGTAAATAGTGTTAATTCATTAGTTTCGTTTGACAGAATAAGAAGTGTTATGCATATAGAGAGCCACGGAAGTAAAAATGATTACATCAACATAACGATAGAAATTAGTGAAAAGTTGACAGAAAGATTCTTTAATGAGCTACAGCAAATGATATATGCTTTCAATACCAGTGGATATAGAATTGATTATCCAAATAATGTGGTTCGAATTAAGTGGTTAAATAGAGACGAAAAAGAATATGTTAACATTGAAAAAAACTGCGATTACGAATTAGTTCATTCTTTGAATAAAATAATACTATGCCATGATAAGCGAGGCTTATTAAGGTACATTATATGGTAGTGTCAAGATAAGTGTGTAAGTAATGTTTTACTCGTTGGCATGTCTAGTATACTTGCAAAATATTATTACAATCTTACATGTGAAATATTAACTGTCCGGTGTTTTGCCGGGCAGTTGTTTTAGTGAGTTATAGTGCTTTTTTTGAGGCTCAGGCTTTTTTATAAGGACCGATTGAGGTCTTGCTGATAAAAGGGCGTTCAGTTTGTTCAGTTCTTCCTGAAAGCTGATTGCCTGCCCTGGAACACCTGCCATGATCCGGTTTTCTTTGAGCCTTTCCTTTTTATAATGTTCCGGTATCTTAACTCGGATATGATCTTTCTGATGTAACTCTCACTGTATTCGGTATGTCTGGCAAGATCATTAATGGTGAACTCGGGATGATCTTTCAGAAGTCCGGCAACAGTCTGCTGAGCGTTGTTCAATGAAGAGGAGAAGCTGTGACCATCCGGTTTTCGGGAGAAGGGAATGGTGACATTAACATAGTTATCGGAGATGTCAAATGCCTGCCGGCCATAGCGGGAAATGATCAAGGGAATGCCGTGGCCGGTCTGTTCAACATAGCCCAACTGCCCGAAGATCTTCTGAAGTTTGATGTTGACCGGTCGGCTGATGCCTCGGAAGAACTCTTCCTGGCTCAGATCCTGAGGCAGCCCTCCCATGGAGATGATCTCAATTCGGTCCGCAAACACATATACCGCCGGCGGATTCAGCTTGTCCCAGCGGGTATGCAGGCAGGCGTTTATCCAGGCTTCCCTAAAGCAGGCCATGTCAAAAAGCCGGCTGTCCTGACGCTGGTGGGCGGTAATGCTGACAGAAGTCTCGTTGAGGGATTCGATGTAACTGATGACCTGGTCCATGGCGGTGATCAGACATTTGTTGCCGTATTCATTCCTTCTCAACATTTCCAGTTTGTCGGTGCCTTTGAAAACGACCGTTTTGATGGAAACGCTGTTAGTGTCAGCCAGCAGACCGGCCATCAGATTGTATTTGCCGTTGTCGTTTTTCAGTCCGATGTTAGTTTCAAAGGTGGCATCATCTACTGAAAGCCCCTTTTCTATGAACGCGGTCTTCAGCAGCCTGAAGGATAGTTTCTGGTCATCGTTGGTGATCCGGGAGATCGTGTCGGTTTCCTGCTTCCTGATCATCAGGCTTCTGAGCTGCTCGGGTGACAGTTCCCGGTCTTCATCGGCAGAGCGCATGTAATACCTGCCGTAAGCGCTATAGGGAGAATCATTGCCTTCAGCATACACCTTGATGACATTCTTCTCGTCCAAGAGTTCCAATACGATCGTGGGAATTACCTGAGGCTTTATGAAACCAGCGATGGCCTGGGAAACGTCTCGCAGCGTGCCGGTTGAGACCTGCTGGCCGGCTATTTCCCCATCATCCTTCACGCCGAAGTAAAGGGTGCCATAGCCGTGCTTGTTCAGCATGGCGCTCAGGGAAATGATTCCCTGCTTAAGCTCAGCCGTACTTTTCTTGAATTCGATTTTTTCCGTTTCCATGCCAAGATTCATAAGCGGACCTCCGTACAATCACTATAACAGAAATGGGATTTATTTGCTACTATAATTGCTACTAAAAGTAGTAATTAAAGTGTATGATAAACTGCTGATTTTTGAGAACAAGGCCTGATCACCCTTGCTGCGATCAGTAATGAATTATTAGCCTGCCGCTGCCGGAAATCCTGAAACTGATAATGGTTTTAAGACAGTTGTATGATAGGATTTCGGGAATTTGCCGCAAATAATAGTATATATCGGCATATGTACGTGTCTGCATTAGGGAAGCTTTCAAGTCAATTGACGTACAGTATTCTGTACGCTATAATGCAGACAGAAAGGAGGCCTATATGATGATTGCGGTGAATTACACCCAGTTCCGGGAGAACATGAAGACAAATCTGGATCTGGTCACTGATGACTATGAAACCATTATCGTTACCAGAAAGGATAACCGAAATGTCGTGGTCATTTCCGAAGCGGCTTATAACAACCTTTTGGAAAACATCTACATCATGAAGGATAAGGGATATTATGATCGCCTCATGGAGTCAAAAAGACAACTGGAATCCGGCAGGGTAACCAAGCATGACCTTGTTGAGGTGTCGAATGATTAAGTTATTCACCGACATTGGCTGGCAAGACTACCTTTACTGGACAGTTGAAGACCGTAAGACGCTTAAGAGAATTAACCGGCTTATTGAAGACATTGAGCGCAACGGCAATGCCGGAATCGGCAAGCCCGAACCGCTGACCGGCAACTTTACCGGCTACTGGAGTCGCAGAATCAATGAAAAGGACCGACTGATCTACCGGATCGAAGAGGAAAGTATCTTCATACTGTCCTGTCGCTATCATTATGATGACCGCTAAGCTGCCAATGAGCGGCTTTTTTGATGACTGATTCCTCACTGTGGTTATTCAAGAATTAACCGGCTTTACGAAAGAAGATGATAAGCGTGTTATACTGTAAGCAGAAGTTTATCAAGGAGATTTCAATGAACGAGAGAATAACGGATATCCATTGTCCAAACTGCGGCTCACCCGCCCGTTTTGACATCGTTCACCAGGACTATGGCTGCCCGCATTGCGGTTCAAGAGTCGGAATTGACGAAGCCCAGAAGCAGACTCAGGGTTTCCGCCGGATGCGCATCGGCCATTTGCAGCAGACCAGAGACAGCTTCCGGCTTTTTCAGGCGTCCTGCGGCGGTTGCGGCGCTGAAGTCGTCTTTGATGAAAATGAAGCGGTCAGTACCTGCGCCTTCTGCGGCCGGGCACTGGTAAGAAGTGAATATCTGAAGGCTGAGGAACTGCCGGAAAATGTCATTCCCTTTGCGGTTACGCTCCCAGAAGCCAGGCAGCAGCTAAGGCAGTGGTGCCAGCAGAATCGGTCCAAAAAGGAAGCCAGAGAGCTTCGGAAATTGGTGGATGATCTCAAGGGCTTTTATCTGCCTTATCAGCTGATCCGCGGTCCGGTGCATATGAAGGTGAGCCGGATGGACGGATTCAGGGCATACCGCTGCGAAGGTTTCATCAACGATGAATTCGTTAACTGTTCCTCACAGCTGGATAATTTACTGCTGGACGGCATGGAACCGTTTGACTTCAAGGATCTTAAGGGCTTTGACTTCGGCTATGTGGCCGGCCAGCAGGTCAGAATACCTGACATCGGTCAGCAGACAATGGAAGAGCGAGCCCGCAAGGAGGCCGGGGAAATCTATTCTCCTGCCATCCGTAAGACCCTTGAGAGCCGGGCCGTGGAAGTGGCGGCTGATGTCAGCGATGCCATGCGCTTGCCGGTCTTACTGCCTGTCTATTATATCTGCCACGATCAATTGATGGCGGCGGTCAACGGTCAGAGCGGCAAGGTTGCCGTGCGTTCATTGAAGAAAAAGAAGTATTACTTTCTGCCCTGGTGGCTGAAGGCCATCATTGCTACCGTTGCCTTCAGCCTGATCAGTTTCCTGGTTTTTAGGGCCTTTGGCATGAACAGCGGGGAAAGCCTGTACATAACCGGTATTCTGGCGCTGTTTTTCATCATCGTCATCCTATGCCTGTACAGCGATACCGTGCACAACCGCTTCATCGTGGAAAGCGAATATGATGTCCACACTTCCGGCCAGAAGACCTTCAAGAGAGAATACGGTAAGCTGGTACTCAGCGACCGGGTGCTTGAACGCAAGATCATACCACCGGTCTACTTTGAAAATCTGGATGGGGAGAATAAGCCGGTCATTCTGCGCTTTACTACCCCGTTGAGAATCGCCAGAATGGTTCTTCTGTGCTTTGTCGCACTGTTTCTGCCGGTCATCTGTGCCTTGCTGATCAACGGCTTTGATTTTGAAAAACTATCGTTGGGCGGTTCAGCGGCCTGGTTCTGCATTGCCGTTCCGGTAGTACCGGTTTATCTGTTGAAATTCGGCATTGTTGAGCTGCACGAAAAGCCCTGGATCTATGTGATCGATGAAAAGGGCCGAAAGAAGAGACATAGGCAAAAGCTGAAAATCAATATCAAGCGGGAGACAGTCACCATGGTGCTTAGAGCACTGTTCGTGCCGCCGGTCTCTCTGGCGGTCTGGTTTGGCATCATCAGCTTCATCGTAATGGTGTATCTGACCGCTGGTGGTGAGTAATTTAGGGAAAGAGAACATGGGAAAAAGAAACATGGCACACATAAACATTGAAGGTACTCAGAATGTCAGCGTATCCAAAAAGCTGCCCCCGGAATTAAGCGTGGACCAGCAGCTGGCCTTAATGGAAGAGTACACCCGGGTCCACCGGGAAAGCCTGAATCTGGACAAGGCGGAAAGAGAACTCAACTGTCTTAAGGTGATCTTTCCGGCGCTTTTCCGTCATTTGGAGCAACAGGACCTGATTGCCGGCCGGCTGGATTTTCTGCCGATCGGCTTTGGCTCCGTAACTTCCATCGGCGGGGTAGGTCATTACTGTGTCTTCCATGAACTGCGCTCTTTTGCCGACCGGCTCGATGATCCGGGCAAGAAGGCCAGAGCCATGGCCCTGTATGATTACTGGCAGGACCACGATGTCAAGACCATCTATTGTCAGGATGTGCTGAACGATACTACCACCGGCCGGTTCATCGACTGCAAGTATCCCTTCATGGCTACCGCCCGGTTAAGCGGCATGATGCTGGATTACCGGAAACTGGTGAGCCTGGGCATTAACGGTTTAGTGAATGAAGTTGAAAAATCTCAGGACAATGCCTTCACGAAGGCCTGTCAAGGTGCCTTGGCATTGTTCAAGGAAGTCATTAAAAGACAGATAGAACTGACCCAGGAAGCAATGGAAGCCGCCTCTGAAAGCCGAAGAGAAGAATTACAGCTGATCAAGGCTGATCTGGAATATCTGCTGGAAAATAAGCCGGAGAGTTTCCATCAGGCCTTGCAGCTGTTCTGGCTGTACGCCTTGTGCGCCGGCTGCATCAATTACGGCCGGCTGGACATTGTCTTAGGACCCTACCTGAAAAGAGATCTGGAAACGGGCAGACTGTCATGGAATGAAGCCTTCCGTTATGTCCGATCCTTATGGACGCTGATCGAAAACCGCCGTACTACGGTTAATGGACGCATCATTGTCGGCGGTCAGGGAAGAGAGGAACCGGAGGCAGCGGACCTGTTTGTCCGGCTGTGTTTGGAAGTCTGCCGCAGCTGCCGCTACGTGGAGCCACAGTTTACCCTGCGCTTTGACCATGACACCCCTAAGGACATTCTGGACAGCGCTTATCATTGCCTGGCTTCCGGAGCGACTTATCCGACCTTGTACAATGATGATGTCAATGTTGATGCCGTGGCTTACGGCATGAGGGTTGACCGCAAAACCGCTGAGCAGTATGTGCCCTTTGGCTGCGGGGAATTCGTCATCCAGGGTAAGAGCGTCGGTACCCCCAACACCTTGCTGAATCTGGTCAAGATCATGCAGCTGGCGCTCAATGAGGGTTATGACCCGATGGACCATGTCTATAAGGCCGGGCCGGTAAAGGTCGAAGACATCGACAGCTTTACCACCTTTGAACAGTTCTATGACCAGTATAAGAGATTGCTGGATTATTACTTTGACCTGAGCATTGAAGCCCAGGCGCATTCCTATGAGGTCATGAATGAGCAGGTCAGTTTCCTGTTTACCTCCATTCTGATGGATGACTGCCTGGCCAGGGGCAAGGCGTTGCTGGATGGGGGCGTGGCGATATTAGGCGGCACCAATGAGACCTATGGAAATATCAATGCCTCAGACGCCCTTTACGCCATCAAGAAACTGGTGTTTGAGGAAGGCAAGTATACCTTAAGACAGCTCAATGAAGCCGCACTGGCGGACTTTGAAGGTGCTGATAATGCGCCGATTCAGAAGGACCTGCTGAGGCAGGGCAAGTATGGCAATGACATTGAGGAAGTTGACCAGCTGGCCAATGATCTTTATGAATATGTGGCTAAGGGAATAAGAGAGCGCGGGATCAGAAAGGGCCTGGGCTATTACCTGATCGTCATCTCCAACAATCAGACCAATACCGACTGGGGCCTGCAGACAGCGGCCTCACTGGATGGCCGTAGGAAAGGTGTCTACATGAATCCGGCCAATAATCCGGTTGGCGGGGCGGCCAAAAACGGACCGACAGCCTGTCTCAACTCACTGGCCCGATTTGATGCCCGATACCATGGCGGCAGCGTCCAGAACATGCGCTTTACCCCGCGGATGATGAAGGAAGACGAGCAGAAGGTCAGAGCCATGTGGCGGGTTTACTTTAAGAAGGGCGGCTGTCAGCTGATGGTGACCTGCGTCAATCCGGGCGAACTGGAAGATGCCATGGTCCATCCGGAAAACCACCGCGACCTGATCGTCCGGGTAGCCGGCTACAGCGCCGTTTTCGTGGACCTGCCTAAGGAGGTTCAGCAGGAACTGCTGAGCCGGGAGCTTTATGATTAGCGTTTCCAACATTGAGCGCTTTGCGACCCATGACGGACCCGGGATCCGCACTACGGTCTTTCTGAAGGGCTGTTACCTGCACTGTCCATGGTGTGCCAATCCCGAGACCTGGTTTTTGAAGCCGGTCTTAATGCATAAGAAACAGCTGTGCGTTGGCTGCCGCCAGTGCGAGAAAGCCTGTCCCAACAAGGCCATCAGCTTTCAAAAAGACTGGCGGGTTGAGAGGGCCAGGTGTCAGGGCTGCGGCCTTTGTGCTGCTTGCTGTCTGCCGGGCGCCTTAAGCATCAGTGGCGAAGTGATGAGTGAAGAACAGGTGATCAGGGAGGTAATGAAGGACCTTGATTACTATCGGGAGAGTAATGGGGGAGTGACTTTCTCCGGCGGGGAACCCCTGTATCAGAAGGAAGGACTGAAGAGGCTTTTAAGTCTGGCTAAGGGAAACGGCCTGCATACCGTCCTGGAAACCACCGGCAATTATCCGCTGGAGGATCTGCGGGAAATCGAGCAGTATGTCGATCTGTTTCTCTTTGACCTGAAACATGTCGATGAAAGAAAACTGGCGGAAGTAACCGGCGGTGATCTGAAAAAGATAATGGCTTGCTTTGGCTGGCTGAGTGAAAAACGGCCGCAGGATGTCATTGTTCGCATTCCGGTGATCCCGGGTTTTAATGATGATGCTTTGACTGAACTGATTGATTATGCCAGAAGCCGGAATGTCCGTGAGATAAACCTGCTGCCGTTTCATAATCTGGGCAAAAACAAGTGGCAGCAGCTGTACCTTCCTTATCAGTACGAAAATGAAAAGTCGATGAGCAGAGAATCTCTGCAGAAATACATCAGTGACGATGTCACCATAGGAGGTTAGGAGAATGAATGAAATTGAAATGAACAAGAAAAGAATCCTGGATTCCCTGAAAGGCGGACTGATCGTCTCCTGTCAGGTTCAGAAGGATGATCCGATCTATACCGATGACATTGTTGCCATTATGGCCAAGGCCGCCAAGTGGGGCGGGGCCGTGGGCTTAAGGGCCAACTCCCCTGAGCAGATCAGGCTGATCAGAGAAACGGTGCCGGACCTTCCGGTCATCGGCCTCTACAAAGTCTGGCATGATGATACCGATGTCTTCATTACCCCGACCATGAAGGAAGTAAGGGAAGTGTGGCAGGCCGGAGCGCAGATCATCGCCCTGGACTGCACCAGCCAGATTACCCATGAAAAGACGGTGGCCTGGGACCTGTTGCCGCAGGTCAAAAAGGAAATCCCGGAAGCCATCATCTTTGCCGATGTTTCCAATTATGAGGAAGCCAAGCACGCCGTGGAAAACGGCGCCGACATCATCGGTCCAACCCTTTACGGCTATACCGCTCAGACGAAAGACATCGAATTGCCAGATCTGCGAGAATTTGCGAGAATGTGCCGGGATTTCGGCGATAAGGCATTCATGGTCATGGAAGGTCACATCTACAGTCCGGAGGATGCCGTCAAGTGTCTTTATCTGGGCGCTGATGCCGTAGTAGTCGGCTCAGCCATCACCCGGCCGCATCTGACAACCAAGCGGTTTGTCGATCTGATGAGCGGCTATCAGGATAACTGGCGGGAAGCTGAAAGAGCCAAGCACTGAAGTTTGAGGAAGGAAGCATGAGATGAACAGCATCTATCACCGTACCAGCATCAGACGTTATCAGAACCGCCCGGTGGAAAGGGAAAAGATTGAGGCCATCCTGAGGGCAGCCATGCAGGCACCCTCAGCCACCAACCAGCAGCCCTGGGAATTCTATGTGGTAACCGATCAGAATAGAATAAGGGAACTTTCCAGGGTTTCTCTTTATGCCTATCCGGCTGAACAGGCACCGGTAGTCATCGTTCCGGTCTATCGTAAAGTGTGCCGGGCGCCGGCATACGCGCAGATCGATTTGGCCATCGCGCTGGAAAACCTGTGGCTGGAAACCGACAGCCTAGGCTTAGGAGGGGTATGGCTGGGGATTGCCCCGGTAGAGGAGCGCATGTTGGCAGTGGAAAGGATCCTTGACATTCCCGAAGAATTGCGGGCTTTTGCCCTGTTTCCGTTGGGCTATCCGGCGGAAGAGCGCCAGCAGCAGGACCGTTATGATGAATCCAGAATTCATTATGTTGTCTGAACCCTTTGTTGAACAGAATCTCCCTTTTGTGAAAGGCGCTTTGACTAAGTGACAAGGCTCCTTTTTGTCTGATCAGCACGCTATTAACCGGGGAAAAACGCTATACATCTGTTTTGAACTATGCCTGGAAAGGAGAGTGGCTCCATTAAGCACCTGATTAATTGGGTTTTTCAAAACAGCATTTTCTGATTTTCGTATCAGCAGATTTTGCATAAGAGGTAGGCACTTATGAAACTAACTATTATTATTGAATACTAACAATATATATGATAACATCTAATAAAAGTGTTAGAAGGTGAGAATGTGCAGAAACTCTTTGAACAGGTATATGGAAAGAAACTGGATTCCTTTAAAGAAACAGAGTATTCGTTGCCGCTCTATTTACAGGATGGCAAGTCGTTTTATGCTGTTACTGTTTCAGGCAAGACATTTGTTGTTGTATTCTCTGCTGATAAGAAACGATTTAATATAAAGACTTTGAAGAAACAGTTAATATCTTATCAAAATGCCACAAAGGAAAGCGTTGTTTTTGGTTTTGAGAAGATCAGTTCCTTTCAGCGCAAGAGCATGATAGAAAATGAGATTCCATTCGTAGCGCTTAATGGTCAGATGTACCTGCCCTTTATGGGTGTGTTCTTTAAAAGGTGTGCTACTTATGAGGATGCCACCAGAGAACGGTTTACGCCGATAGCACAGTTTCTCTTTCTCTTTTTACTATATGAGAATGGCAGTTATACAAAAGCGGAGGCAGCCAAAAAGCTCCAGGTTTTGCCTATGTCAATTTCCAGAGCTTCAAAGCAGTTGCGTGAAATGGGCTTGATAGAGGAAAAAAGACATGGAACCGAAATTGTGATGAGCGTTAGTGTAAATGATCGCAGGGAACTATATGAGAAAGCGGAGCAATATCTCATTAACCCAATTCAGAGTATTATGTACCTGCCTGATGGAATTATGGATGGCAGCGCTCCCGCTTCCGGTGAATTCAGTCTTTCTCAAAGATCTGATCTGGGGTATCCGGAATATGCTGAATATGCTTTATACAAGAATCTGCCATTCTTTAAGGAAGCAGTTGGCGTTGATCCATATCTTAACTATGAGACTGAGATTGTCCGGATTCAAAAATGGAAATATGATCCAGTTATGTTGTCCGGAAATGGACAAGTCGATCCGGTCTCGCTTATTTGTGCGTTTGCAGGTACTGATGATGAGAGAATCCATAAGTGCCTGCAGCAAGTTAAGGAGGAAATCTGGAGTTGGCAGATAACAAAGAATTAAAAAAACAATCCGAAGTCGTTTCGGGACGCCTTCCGCAAGTATTCCGATAATTATACGGTCATCGGGGGAACAGCTTGCATGATCCTTATAAGGATTATCCTGATGAACCTTTCTTCGAAGCAACAGAAAATTTCTTTATAGTGACGCTTCCTAATGTTATCGGTCAAAAAATGACCGAATAAGTGACCGAATAAATGACCGAATAAGTGATTTGGGTTAAGAAGACTGAAAAAGGTCTGTGAGAGTGAGGCGATTATATTCAACAAAGATTCAACGCCTATTTCGCAAAAATGAAAATTGATAAAATATGCGAAATGTGATAATCTGTTTTCGACAGGAGGGATACAGATGAAACTGATTCGTAGAGATAAATATATATCGCAACTAGAGATGGTAAAAAACATTCCGGACATTAAGGTTATAACGGGTGTAAGAAGAAGCGGAAAATCCAAATTAATGGATGCATTTAGCGCGATAATTGCTGAAGACAAAAATGCAAACGTTGTTAGAATAAGACTTAATCAAAAGAAAAATAAGAAACTTTTGGATGCTGACGCTCTTTATGAATACATTGAGGAACAATACGATGAAGGAAAAGATAATTTTTTGTTTATCGATGAAGTTCAGCTGTGTGAAAACTTTGAGCAAGTGATAAACAGTATCCATGATGAAGAACTTTATGACATCTATTTAACTGGTTCGAATGCATTTCTTTTATCCAGTGATCTGGCAACTTTATTCGGTGGTCGAGTTTTTGAAATAAGCATGTTTCCTTTTTCCTTTTCGGAATATCTTAAATATTTCCCATCAGATAACATTGATGATGCTTTTGAAGATTATTTTAATCGAGGCGGTATGTCTGGGTCATATCTATATAAAAGTGGTAATGACGCAAAAAAATATATAGATAGCATATACAAAGCGACAATTGTAAAAGATATTGTCCAGAAATATAAAATTGATAATGAAGATTTATTGATTATGATTGCGAATTTCTTGATGGATAATGTTGGAAACACAACTTCCATTAGAAACATTGCAGCGAAACTCACTACAAATTCGTACAAAACCAATGATAAAACTGTAGGTTCATATGTACAATATCTTTGTCGTTCTTTCATGTTTTACCCGTTGCAACGTTATGATATAAAAGGGAAAAAATATCTTGAAACTGATAAGAAGTATTATTTGGCAGATTTATCATTCAGATTTACGGAGCTCGGAACCAAATTTGCTGATTACGGGCACTTGCATGAAAATCTTGTGGCGCTTGAATTATTAAGAAGAGGTTATGAAGTATATGTTGGGAAGCTTTATACCAAGGAAATAGATTTTGTTGCAAAGAAAAATGGAGCGCTTATATATATTCAAGTATCAGATGATATCACTAAACCAGAAACATTAGAGAGAGAAATCAGCCCGCTATTATCAATCAAAGATGCTTATCCTAAAATGATAATAGCAAGAACAAAGCACGAAGAAATGCAGCAAGATGGAGTGAGGATAATCGACATTGCCAGGTGGTTGCAAGAGGAATAAGACGATAATAAACCACGATATTAATGTTGGTAAATTGTTGGTAAAACGAGTAAGCTTACCAACAATTTACCAACATGCGTTGGACATAAGAGAGGTAGTAAGAAATGATTAAGGTTTTATTCGCTTGCCACGGCAATATCTGCCGCAGCGTAATGGCAGAAATGATGATGAAGAATGAACTGCATAAGCTGCACCGGGAAAGCCAATTCTTTATTGATTCTGCAGCAACTTCCCGGGAGGAACTCGGTAATCCGATTTATCCGCCCGCCAGAAGAAAACTGCTGGAAAAGGGCATTGACCCCGGTAACCACCGCGCCAGGCAGGTAACACCGTCAGACTATCATTCCTTTGATCTGATCATTGGCATGGACAGCGCCAATGTCCGAAATCTGGTCAGCCTGTTTGGCGGTGATCCGGGGAATAAGGTCCGGCTGATGATGAGCTATGCGGGCAGCGAACGGGGAATCGCGGACCCCTGGTATACCGATGATTTTGAGGCAACTTATCAGGATCTGCGCCTCAGCATTGCTGCCTTGCTGGAAAGCTTTGAACTAGATTGAATGAACAATCGGGAGGACTCTCCTCCGGTCTTTCCCTTTATTATGGCTGGCAGCTGTTGCCGGCAATTGTATTCTCTTTTTTCCGGATTTGTATTATAATTAAGCCACATAGATAAAAAATAAACACATTAACTCCTTTTGACCATAAAAGGAGATAATCAGGCCTGTAAGATCAACAGGCTTTAAGTGCATGGAAGAAAGAGACAATTAGAAAGGGAGGAGAAATTATGAGCAAGACATGTCCGAAATGCGGAAGCATCAATGAAGATGAGGCTCTCTTCTGCAACGAGTGCGGAGAGAAGCTGGATGAAGCTGCGGTTGATCCGCAAGAGAAAAGCGAACCTGTGAAGGCTGAGCCCAAGAAGGCAAAGCCGAAAAAGAGCGAAAAGGCTGAACCAGTCAGCCCCGAGCCGGAAAAGAAAGAAGAAAAGAAGGATAAGAAAGGACTGATCATCGCTCTGGCAGCCCTGCTGGTTATCGGTGTCATTGCCGGTGTACTGCTTTTAGGCGGCAAGAAGACCGTAACCTTTGACTGCGACGGCGGAACGCCGGTGGCGGAAGTCAAACTGAAAAAGGGTGAGAAACTGCCTGAACCGGCGGCTCCCACCAAGGAAGGCTATGACTTTTTGGGTTGGTATCTGAATGAAAGCCAGTACGATTTTGACCAGCCGGTCACGGACAGCATGACCCTTAAGGCTCATTGGGATGTATCCAAGTATGTCACCTTCATGGCTGACGGCAAGGAGATAGCCAAAGAGCACGTCGTTGATGGCCATGTCAGTTTCCCGCAGGCTCCGGCCAAAGATGGCTATGCCTTTGTCGGCTGGCAGAATGCCGCCGACATGGCGGAAATCCCCGAAGACTATGTCTTTACCGCCAACATGACCCTGGACGCCAATTACAAGGTATTTGTGCCAATCACCTCGATCAGTTTTGAAAAGAAGACTTACTATGTGCTGGCTGGCGAAACCGTGACCCCCAAGCTGACCGTCAAGCCCAGCGACTGGGCGGAAAACATCGGCTTTACCAGCTCGAATGAGAGCATTGCCACCGTCAGCCCGGATGGCAAGGTCAGCGGCGTCAGTGCCGGCAGCGTCACCATTAAGGTTGCCAGCGAAAGCGGAAAGACGGCGGAATGCACGGTCGTGGTGGCTACCATTACGGTCGATGATCCCTTTACCGTTACTGCCGGGGAAAAGAAGGATTTGAATGTCAAGATCGAACCCAAGGAGGCCTACAGCAAGATCACCTATAAGTCCGATGATGAGATCGTTGCCCGGGTTGACTCCAAGGGCAAGGTCAATGCCATTGAAGGCGGCAAGTGCAAGATCAAGATAACCACCGATACCGGCTTAAGCAGGACCATTACCGTTTATGTTGATGAATATACGCTGCTTTTGGATTTGGATTGGAACAAGGCGGAAAATGCCGGTTATCTGTTCTACCGTCAAAATGACAGACCAATTGTCTCAATTAAGGAGTTTGAACTCAGAACTACGGAAAAGGGAACGGATAAGTTCACGGAAAGAAAGAACAGCGAGATCAAGAACATCAAGATGGTCGGCGGCGACAATGTCCTGTATTGGAACCCCGATAGTAACGAACTGTACGCTACCAGCTATGGCCAGGTATCCAACGGCTTCACCAGAGTCAAGGATTATGAGGTTTACTTTACCTATTCCTACAATGGCAAGACATATAAGTCAGGAACCTTCGAGATAACTGTCGAACCGACGCTGGAGTGCACTGTCAGCGGTGACATTAAGGAATACGATGATAAGAGCGATACCATCACCCTGACCGCCGGCGATGGGACCAAGTATTTCACCATCAGGGTCAATCAGGACTGTGACCACGCCTGCAGCGACAGCATGACGGTTTTGGGGGCCACCTACCCCAAGCCGGTAGCCGGCCAGCCGGCCTACCGCGAGTTCGGCTGCAAGTACGTCAAGTCATCAACAAGTATCCCGGCCTGGATTACCTTCCTTACCGATGGCGGTCAGCGCTTGGAGATCGATCCCATCCAATAAGCGCCAGCGGAGGCGTTATCCGTAAACCGCTGATTAGTAATTGAACAATGAAAAGGAGGACTGAAGAATAAGATCTTCAGCCCTCTTTCGTTTTTAAACTTTCCGGATGATTACTGCCGCTTTTCTCTGAGCAGAACATATTTCTGAATGGGAAAGAGGATCAGCCCCTGAACGATGGCGGCCACGATGGCGGCCAACCCGGGAGCTATTCTTTCGTGCCCCTTTCGGATCAGTGCGTTGATCAGTACGCCCTGGATCCAGGTGCATAACAGCGTCAGCAGGGTGATGATGAGTAGATAAAGCCAAAAGTGCCAAGTTGGGGCATCGGACCTGAAGGTCGCCTTTTTGTTGAGAAAGTAACTCAGGATGTTGGTAAGAGCCAGAGAGATGATCAGCGGCAGGACATAGCCCCAATTGGTGTGGCCGGGTCCGATGGTTGCGGGATTGAAGAAAGGCGCCATGAAATGGGGAAGAGGAGCCTTCCACCATTTCAGACGGTGATAAAGCCAGCTCACCAGAAGAACCTGAATGGCCGTTGTCAGAATGCCGATCAGGGAAAACTTGATGAACTGGATGATGGTCTTTCTTTTTTCTTCCGTAATCTTCATGGAAATATTACCCCGTATTTCTAAGACCATCATAACAGATTACCGGCCGGTCTGTCAGCCTTCCCTCAGTCAGGACTTTTTCCACAATGACCATCTCTCTGCCGATAAATATATGTTAGAATTAGAGAAAAGGCAGGAAAGGGCAAGTGAATAAGTCATCAGGTAGAAATCAGCTGATTCTGACGATCATCAACGTCTTGATCATCCTGGCGGTGGCCGGCCTCTTTGTCATGCGCGTCGTCAAGTTCAAGGCTCACTTCGATGAACTGGATAAATACAATGTCTATGACTATCCCCTGGCTGATGTCCTGGTCAGTCAGATCGATCTGCTTCAGCAGGACAGGCTTTATGAAAATGAAGACGGAACCTATAGTTTCAAGGGCTACGTAATGAATAACTACGTTTCCTATAACGGGTTGCTCTACCGCATCGTAGAGATCGGTAAGGAAAAGGAGATCGTCCTTGTCAGCAACGAGTCAGTTACCCTGTCGACCCTTTCTCAGCGTGAACGCCTTGACAGCACGCCGCTTTACAACTGGCTGAATGCCAGAAACGGCGAGCATACCGGCATCTTTGAAGCCACGCTGAATAATAAGGAAGATTTTCTGACCGACTGCACCAATAATTTTGCCGCTCTGGAAAGCGCCGGCGATACCAGCAGGCATGTAACCTCTACCGACGGCTACGTCTCCCTGCTTTCGGTCAATCAGTATTATGCCGGCGGGGAAGCCGAGAGCTATCTGAACAATGGTGAACCCTTCTGGCTCAGCAATGTTGACCATAACGGCTACAGCTATTACGTGGCGGAAGATGGCGATGTAAAGCTGGCCAAGGATGCCAGTCTGATGCTTTGCGTTCGCCCGGTGATCACCCTGAAGCCGGGAGTAAAGGCGCTTAAGGGCAGCGGATCGGCTACCGATCCCTACCTGCTTAATGAAAACGATCCCTACCAGGCCAAGGACATCTGGACAGGGGCCTTCATCAGCTACGACAACGCGCTCTGGCGGGTTACCGGCAGGGATGTGGAAGGCAATCTGATCGTTACCGGAACCAACATTGCCATGCGCGAAGACGGTCCGGTGACCATCCGCCAGGCTCATAATAATGTCTATAACACCCAAACGGGTGCCGGATATCACTTTAATCATACCTATGTCAAGAACATGTACCGTTATGAGGACTTTTTGACCAGAATCGACTGGCCGATCGGCGGAAGCCAGGACAGCGAGTTCTTCGACTACCGGGATAACTTCCAGCGCACGCTGCGCTGCTATGTATTCATTCCGACTACCGCTGACATGTTCCTCAATGATCATCAGCCCTGCCGGTTGATGACCTATGATCCCTTCAGCCAGTCTACGGCCTACATGATCGAGGAGTACAAACTCAAGCCGTTTAATACCACAAAAGAAGGAAATTACCGCATCTGTGTCTGCCTGAAAGGCAGTCTGATGGTAGCTGACGGCTTTGGCACCAAAGAAGAACCCTATGTTCTGGAGGTGGATGAAGGATGAGACAGAATCCCGAACTTTCAAATCTCTATGATCAGATTCAGAATACCTCTTCCCAGCCGGTAGTAAGAACGGCAGAGCAGAGACGTCCGGTCCCCGGCCAGCCTGCCGCTAATATGCAAAGGCGTCCGGCCGCTGCCAGCCAGCAGCCGGCCAGCCGACCGGTCAGTTCCCGCGGTCAGAATCAGCCCAGCGCCCGCCCGCATAACCGGCCCGTTCAGCCAGCCAATGGCAATAATGGCCGCCAAGCGGCTCAGCAGCCGGCTAGAGAGGTCCGGCAGCCTCAGCGCCAGAGAACCAGTCAGCCCCGTCCGGTAGCTCAGCCCTATCGTCAGCCCGCCGGCCAACCCGCTCAGCCCTATCAGCAGCCTGCTCAGCCTTATCAGCCTGCTTATGGCCAACCCGTTTACGGTCAGCAACCCTATGGTCAGCCGGCCTACAATCAACCGGTCTATGGCCAGCAGCCTTATGAACCGCAATATTATCAAAGTAACCCGCAGCCGGCCAGCCGACCGGTAAATCCCTATGGTCAGCCGCAGTCGCAAAGGCGTCAGCCTCGCCAGCCGGTCAATCAGGCTCAGCCTTCTGGTCAGCGCCAGGGTTACCCGGCGCCCCAGAGTGCCCAACCTCAGCCCCGTCCGGTAGCTCAGCCCTATCGCCAGCCGACCGGCCAACCCGTTCAGCCCTATCAGCAGCCTTATAACCAGCCTGCTTATGGCCAGCCCGTTTACGGTCAGCAACCCTATGGTCAGCCGGCCTACAATCAGCCGGTCTATGGTCAGCAGCCTTATGAACCGCAATACTATCAGAATAACCCGCAACCGGCCGGTCAGCCGGTAAACCCCTATGGTCAACCGCAGTCGCAAAGGCGTCAGCCGCGCCAACCGGTCAATCAGGGCCAGCCTTCAGGTCAGCGTCAGGGGCCCCCGGTACGCCAGAGCGTTCAGCCTCAGAGCCAACCGGCCAGTCAGCCCCGTCTGCAACACCAGCCCGCCAGGCCGGTCAGGCAGCCTGCTGCCCAGCCAGCCAGTGTTAAGCCCAGGCCGACAGCCGCGCGACCGGCTGTCCAGTCTCAGCCCCGACCGGCTAACAGCCAGACCAACACCAATGGCTCAGCCCCGTCCCGCCCTCAAGTTGGCCAAGGCGCCCAAAAGCCGCAACAGGTTCGCCAGGATACTGGCAAGCCGGAAAGAAAACCGGAAGCGTCAGCCAAGCCGGCAATCAAAGTGCAGCCGCAAACCAAACCACAGTTCCGCAATCCCGGACTGGTCAATGAAGAAAAACCGGCAAAGAAGAGCGAACCGGTTAAGAAAACCGAAGAAAAAAAGCCTCAGCCGCAGACCCAACCTGCCCAAAAGCCGAAAACCGTAAAAGCGGCAGTTGCGGCCAGTCAGCCTAAACAGCCGGTTTCTCAGCCGGCTGCGGAAGTAAAGCCTCAGCCCAAACAGGCTGAAGATCCCAAGAGAAAACCTGAACCGGCAGTCAGCGCCACGCTGCCTGCGACACCGGCCCGTCCGGTCAATCAGGATCCGCTCTACGGCCGTTCCCGTTCGCTGGCTGACGGCAGACAGCCTGTTATGGCGCCTGTGACAGCCCCTACAAAGAACCTTCCGGTTGTTTCAAAGCCCCAAAAGCAGAACAAGAAATCCCTGAAGGGATATCTGAAGTTCATGTTGGTTCTCGACATTCTTTTAGCAGCCCTGGCTGGAGCGCTTTATCTTCCCTTCAGTCCATTACGCAAGAATCTGATCATCGGTGCGCTGTCCAAGAAGACCAACCGGCATATCGTCTATGCCCTCTACAGCGAGGCGATGATCGAAGAGACCGTCAGTGAATATCTGAACCCCAACAGGTAGAAAGGAACAGACATGGATAAGATTGCCCAGCTTCAGCAGATCTTTGATGAATCCAATAAGATCGTCTTCTTTACCGGTGCCGGCGTTTCCACGGAAAGCGGCATACCTGATTTCCGCAGTGTCGACGGCCTGTATAACCAGAAATACAAATATCCTCCGGAAAGGATCATCTCCCATTCCTTCTTTAAGAGCGATGTGGAAGAGTTCTACCGCTTCTATAAGGACCGGATGGTTTACCCTGAGGCTAAGCCTAATGCCGCCCATCTGAAGATGGCGGAGTTTGAAAAGGCCGGCAAGAGTCTTGGGGTGGTGACCCAGAACATCGACGGTCTGCATACCGTAGCCGGAAGCAGGAATGTCTATGAAGTTCACGGCACCATCAACAAGAATTACTGCATGAAATGCCGCCGTTTCTATTCCCTTCAGGACATCATGGCTAAGCCGGGAGTACCGCATTGTGATGAGTGCGGAGGCATCATCAAGCCCGACGTTGTCCTCTATGAGGAAGGTCTGGATGACAATACGGTCATGGGGGCCATCAGGGCGATCAGCCAGGCGGACTGCCTGGTGATCACCGGGACCTCACTGGTCGTCTATCCGGCTGCCGGATTCGTCAATTACTTTGGCGGCAAACATCTGGTGATCATTAACCTGTCGGCTACCAGTTCCGACTCGCAGGCTGATCTGGTCATCTATGGCAAGGTCGGTGAGGTGTTAAGCCAGATAAAGGTAAACGCGTAAAAACAAGGCCTGTTTTCAGGCCTTGTCGTTGTTTGAACAGTCTTCGCAGCCGCCGCGGCATTCGCATTCTTCCCCGCAGCAGCATTTTTCCTCATTGTCTTCCGTTTCGTCATCGTAGTCATCGCCTAATACCAGCCCGCTGGCCAGGTCCATGTCCTCCTGCAATTGCTGGTAGACACCGTAGAGTTCCGGTATCTCGTAGCCATCCTGGTCCTTAGGATCATAGGTGAACTGGAAGGGGTGGACGCCGTAATTGGTGATGAGCTGACGGGCCACATTGATGTTCTTGATCACCGGGGTGAGCATCAGCAAGTCGCAGTCGAGAATGAAGTCATAGCTTTCCTTCTTCAGAAACCAGACGACATGCCTGCTGACATCGGTGTTATAGGGAATGTACTTTTCGATGTCGATCTCGCCGTCTTCCTGATAACAGAATACCGGCAGTTCGATCTGGGAGATGTCCTCATTCCAGATCTCCAGGTTTTCCTCATCTTCCTCCTCTTCGGGGTCGAATTCATAGTGGATGGTCAGCTGCAGGCCGTTTAGCAGGGCGTTGGCATTTTCCACCCGCATGAAATCCGGCAGGATCTCCTTCTTGCAGTCGATGTGGTCGAAGTTCCTGATGAACTGGTAGGAGTTGGAGTCATAGTTATAGACGATGGCTCCGTATTTCTTGATCTCCCGGTTGAATTCCTCAATGAACTGGCACTGAGGGTCGGTCAGATCAACGATCTTATTGAGATATAAATCGCGCATAAATAATCACCCATAGTATTTTAGCACATCTTGATGTACAGGTTGTGCGCTGTTGACCTCAACAGGCCTATGGAAAGGTCAAAAGAGAGAAAAAGTCATCATCCTGATAATTAAAATGATAAAAGAAATGATATAATCTATAAAGATGTCCCCGTAGCTCAGCTGGATAGAGCGTTCGCCTCCTAAGCGAAAGGTCTCCGGTTCGAATCCGGACGGGGACGCCACTTTCAGACGACGGAAGACTTCAGAAAAGCCTTCCGCTTTGTTTTTCGGAGGTCCAGCCATGTTCAATTGCCGCAAGTTCATCATTTCCCTTTTAATCGGATTGCTTATCGGCCTGTTGACCCTGCTTGGTCAGAAGGTCCTTCCGCCAAACCTGAATTTTCTGGCTAACAGCGGGGCCGTCTGGATGATCCCGGCTTTTCTGGTCAGCTTCCGGTCAGCGGAAGAGCGCACTGGCGGTGTCATCATGAGTGTCTGCTGCCTTTTGGGCTGCGTGCTTGGTTATTACATCTCAGAGGTGGGTTTGAATGATCACGCGATGATCACCAACTTCTATTTCTTCCTCTGGCTGGCCATGGCTCTGCCGGCCGGCATGCTGGCTGGTCTGGCTGGCTGGTACGGCCGCAAGGATGACAGCCCCTGGCAGCCGTTTGGCCGCAGTCTCATCAGCGCCTTGTTTTTCAGTGAAGGCGGGATCAAGCTCATCCATCTGCCTGACTACCTGCACATGGTTTACGGAATAGCGCTGATGATGGTCATCGGAGCAGTTGCTTACTTCCTGATCAATGGCCGTAATTCTCTTAAGGTCAGAAACCTGCTGGCCCTGACGGTATTGACCGCCCTGGGGCTGGCGGCTCATCAGCTGCTTTACCTGATAACCAGCTGATTTGGCGGGGGAAATTGCTTTCAGGGGGAAGTACTGTTAGAATGGAATAGACAGAAGGCGCCAGTTTTGTTTAGTGGCGCTGAAAGAGGAAATAAGAATGAAGGACTGTTATGTAGAGACCCGTTTTGGCCGGATAAAGGGGAAGGAAACGAACCGGGCAAGAGAATTCCACAGCATCCCCTATGCCGTAACGGAGCGCTTTGAATCCCCCAGGGAGGTTCCCTTCTGGGGTGAGTTTGACGCTACTGCGAAACAGGTGAACTGCCATCAGCGCTTTGAATATGTCGATGAGGCTGCTGAAGACGGTTTCTATTACCGGGAATTTGACTACATGCGCGATTCCGACTGGGCGGAATCACCGATGACGCTTTCCATCCTGACTCCCCGGAAACCGGGAAAGTGTCCGGTGGTGATGTTCGTTCACGGCGGCGGCTTTGAAAACGGCTGCATCGATGATGAACCGTTCGGTTCTTCCCACGAATATACTGACCGGGGGATCATTCAGGTCTCCGTCGGCTATCGGCTCAATGTCTTCGGGCTGTACGGCTCGGCCAACTACGGTCTGCAGGATCTGGAATACGCCATCCACTGGCTCCACGACAACATTGAGGCGTTCGGTGGCGATCCGGACCACATCGTACTGATGGGGCAGTCAGCCGGAGCCATGTGTATTGCTGACCTTCTGCTGGACAACCGGCTGACCGGACTGATCAAGGCGGCCATCATGATGTCCGGTGCCGGCCTGATACCCAAGTTTGCCGGTCCGGCTCCCAAAGAGCAGAACGAGCCGTTCTGGAATGAAGTGCGGGAAAAGTGCGGCTGTCAGACTGACGAGCAATTGAAGAAAGTCGATGCCTACCAGCTCTGGCAGGCCTGGCATGACTGCCGACTGGCTTCCAAGAGCCTGCAGATCGGCGTTCCGGCCATCGACGGCACCATCGTCCGCGACTATCCCCATGAAATCGCCCGCCGCAACGAAGACGTCAACGTACCGCTTTTGATCGGGGTGACCTCTCAGGACATGTTCCCGTTCATGATCTTTGAGTTGGCCTATGGCCTGGCCCTCAACCATGCCCGGCGCGAACTCAATCCCCTGTACGGCTACTACTTTGATGTCACGCCGCCAGGCAACAGCTATAAGGCCTTCCATGCCGTCGATTTGTGGTACATGTTCGGCAACATGGAGAAGAGCTGGCGGCCCTTCAGCCAGGAAGACCGGGACATCAGCACGATGATGATCGACTATACCGCCAACTTCATCAAGACCGGCAATCCCAATGGCGAAGGCCTGAAGCGCTGGCCGGCCTTCAGTTTGATGCACCGCCGTTTCCGACTGTTCTCCCGGCGTCGGCAGACCCTGATAACACCGGTGTTTGCCCGGGGAAAACTGCTGCGCAGCTTCCTGTTTGACCGGGGGCCGTTCTGATCATTTCAGCCCAAAGGCACATCAGTGCCTTTTTCTTTTAAAAAAGGTACCTTACATATTGACAAGGTACCTTATTATGATGATAATATAATCAGGTACCTGATTTAATCAACGAAAGGAGCAAACAACATGAACAGAAAAAACGAAACACTGCATGAAAAATTCAGAATGACCATCGCGCTGATGCGCAGCAACCGAATGAAGAGCAAGGGCAATTATCCCGATACCCAGAACCGCATCCTCTCCCTGTTATCCCTTCAGGACGGCATGAACCAGCGCCAGCTGGCCTACCTTCTGGCCATCCGTCCGCAGTCAGCCGGCGAGATGCTGGGCAAGCTGGAAAAGAGCGGTTTGATCAGAAGGGAAACCTCGGAAGAGGACAGCCGCACCAATCTGGTCTTTCTGACGGAAGAAGGCCGCAGAAGCGCGGAAAAGCTGGCGGAAAACCAGGAAAAGGAGGATGTCTTTGACTGCCTCAGTGAAGAGGAAAAGCAGCAGCTGGAAACCCTGCTGGACAAGCTCATCGCCAGCTATCCCGCCGATGAAAGGGATGAGAGATTCTGGAAATTTGACGGCATGATGCCCAAGAACATGCCGGAAGAGTTCCGCAGAAGAATCCAGTCCGGCTTTGAAAGGGAAAGCGGTCCCCTGAAGGTCAGACCGATGCCCTTCCATCATGGCAGAAGGCATCCGGATTGCTGGGAAGACATGGCGGTAAGGCAGAGTGATGATGAAGAACAGGAAATCTGAACTGACTTGTCGGAAAAAGGCGCAGATAATATAATTTATTCAGCGGGAGATGAAAGAAAATGAATGAAGAATTAAACGAGAAGATCGCTGAAGTAAAGGAAAGCGTCGAAGAGAAGAAGGCCGAGATCACCGAAAAGGCCGAAGAGCTCGGTGAAAAGGTATCCGAGCACCTCCAGGAAGCTGCCCAGCAGGCTGAAGAAGCCCGGGAAAAGCTGCACCAGAGTCTTGAAGACCTCAACGAGACTTTGAAGAATGATGCCGGTGAAAAGGTGGCTGATGCCTCATCAGGCGTCCAGCTGACCCTGAAACCCAACGAAGCCTACCAGAAGGCCAGACAGGAAGTAAAGGAAAAGTACGGCACCGATAAGAAGCAGACGGAACTGAAGGATCAGGTTTCCGACAAGTTTGCCAAGGCCAGAAAGGAAGTCTCCGAGACCTTCGGGGATTTGAAGGAGACGGCGATGGGTGTTGGTGCCAAGATCGGCGAAAAGAGCAGGGAAGCCGCGGAGAAGTTCAAGGACAGCGGCACCGGCAAGGCTCTTCTGGGTGATGACGGCAAGTTTGACCTCGACGATGTCGGTCGCATCGGCTCCGGAATACTGGAAGCCGGCGAAAAGGCCGTCGACAAGGTCGCCGGGATCATCAGGGATCTGACCGATAAGAAGTAAAGAAAAAGCTGCTCAGGCAGCTTTTTTCAGGCAATAAGGCTGATTAGAAGTACGGTAAGGGCTGAAGCCATCGCCACGGTGGTAAGCGGCTGGTCAAGCAGGGCCAGGATGACGGCGCACGCCAGTCCGGCCAGAGCGGCCAGCTGATTCTGGCAGCAGTACATGATGGCGGGGAAACTCATCGCCGCCAGTACGCCATAGGGCAGATAGTACAGCAGCGAAGTGATGAAGCGGTTAGTGATCTTCTTTCTTATCAGGGTAAGCGATAGCGCCCGGATCAGCCAGGTGACCAGAGCCATCGTCAGTATCGACAGCGTCGTCTTCATGCTTCTTCCTCCCTTACCGGCCAGATCAGGCTGACGGCCACGGCGGCTATCAGCGAACTGATGATCACGGCCATGGAAGCGGAAACGCTTTTTAAGCGGTAATAGAACAGGCAGTTAATGAGGATGCTGGCGATGACGGTAACGGCTATCGGCAGCTGCCGGCGGGCCGGGGGCAGGAAGATGGCGATGAACATCGCGTAAAGAAGGATGCCCATGGCATCGGTTATCACTCCGGGAAGCAGACTTCCGGCCAGAGAACCGATGAGAGTCCCACCTGTCCAGCCGGCTACCGCGATGGCAGTCATGCCGTACAGCAGCGGCGCGGTCAGCGGCCGGTTCTGGCCGATGGCCAGGGCAAAGATCTCATCAGTGATGCCGTGGCAGGCTACTAAGCGCTGACGCAGGCTGAAATTGTCGTCCAGTTTCTGGGACAGGGCAATGCCCATCAATAGATAGCGCAGGTTGATGACCAGCTGGGAAAAGGCGATCGCCATCAGACTTCCGCCTTCGGCGATGATGGCTACCCCGGCGGCCTGGCCGGCGGAGGTCAGATTCAGAAATGATACCGCGGTTGCCTGAAAGACTGACAGGCCGCAGCCGCGGGCATAGATGCCAAAGCCAAAGGAAACAAACAGATAGCCTAAACCGATCGGCAGTCCCTGACGCAGGCCGTTAAGGAAATCATCCTTCATATCCGCTTCCTCCTTTGGCCTTAAGTTTACCACAAAGATCCTCTTTTAGCCTGATTTTTGCTGGAGATGAGAGGTGGAAAAGATCGCTGCATAGAGGCAAAAATGTTATTGGTGCGCGGTTGTGATGGGAAAACTGTGTGAAATGCGCAAAGTAGGTTGCCGGGGGCGAAAATGGTTTGAATTAATGAAAGGGTCATTCTATAATAAACAATGGTTATTTTTAACCATGAAAGGGAATGACCAGCAGAAATGAAGAAGACATCGAAGAGGGAACGCGCCTTCCAGATCATCAATACGGTTCTAGTCGTCGGCATCCTGGGTTTCTATCTGGCCCGGCTGCTGTATTATAAAAAGTATTTTGATGACATCTACTTCAACTCCCGCGATACGGCCGGGAAGCTTTTTTCCGACGTCATCATCGCCTCGCACGACGTTTCTCTTACCAATAACGGCCTGATCAAAAATGATGAGGACGGCAGTTACGCCTTCAAGGGCGACTGCAGCAACAACTATGTCATCTATTCCAACGGCGTCTACCGCATCATGGATGTTGACGCTGAGGGGAATGTGCGCATAATCTCCCAGCAGCCGGTCACGGCCGGGACCATGTACGATACCGTTCCTTTCTCTCAGTCCGGCATCTGCCAGTGGCTGAACAAGACGGATGATGAGCACAGCGGAGCCTTCTATGATACCATGAACAACCCGGCTAATTTCCTCATTGATTCGCCGGTTTATGAAAATCCCGTTGATGACCCGGCCAAGCCGGATTACAGCAGAAAGACCGATGAAATCGTCATCAGGCTGCTTTCCCTGCAGGATTACAGCACGCTGGGCGGAGCCAACAGCTACCTCAATAACGGCAGCGAATTCTGGCTGACCAACCCCGACAGCAATGGCCGCCACTGGTTTGTTGACAGTCAGGGCAACGTCGCCCTCTCCGGCAGTAAGGTCGAACTCAAGGGCATTCGGGTCGTACTGACCATTACCCGTACGGTCATCGCCAAGGGCGGTGTCGGCACCAAGGAAGATCCCTATGTGCTTACGGAAAACGAGCCCAAGACGGTCCGGGCGCTGGAAAGCGGCAGCGTGATCAGCTACAGCGGCTATAAGTGGAAGGTCAACAGCATCGTCAACGGCAATGCCGTGCTGATCATGGACGGTCTGGTCGAGCAGGATGGCCAGCCGGTCGTCATGGAATACGGCACCAAGGCCGAATACACTGCCAAGGCCAAGGGCGGGGTGCTGAGTTATCTCAACAACACCTTCCTGACCTCGCTGAACAGCTATCTGACCTATCTGGTCGAAAACGAATGGTACTATGGCGCCCATGAGGACGTCCAGGGCAGCTATTCCCCGCTGGATAACTACGCCAATACCTACAAGAGCTATGTATCAATTCCCAATAATTCCTATCTGTTCCTGGCTGATCAGAAGGATTATTTCCTCAATACCATGTCGGCTTCCACCGACAAGCTGATCTATACAGTCAGCAATGACAACCTGCTTTATGCCGACTTACTGGAAAACCAGCATCACATCCGCGCCGTCATCTGCATGAACGGCCAGACCAGGCTGCTTTCCGGAAGCGGCACGCCGGAAGACCCCTACATCGTGGAAAGTCCGGCCCAACCGGAGGTGAATTAACATGAAGATAAATCCGATCGTAATTCACCGCCTGTTAGCCGAGATCCAGAATTCCGACCCGGTTTACGCTGAAAGCTTCCAAAAGACCTATGAACAGGCCCGCCAGAAAGTCGTCAAGACCCCTGTCGACCAGAGCGCTCCGGCCCAGCCGCTGCCGGTTGAAAGCGAGGTTATCGCTGAGCCGGAAGTTCAGCCGCAGCAAGTCGAGCAGCCCCAGCCTGTTGAGACTGTTCAAGAACAGAGTGAAGAGACAACCGAAGAAGAAACCGTCGTTGAGACCAAAAAGCCGAAGAAGGGTCTTAAGCTTTTCACCAAGCTGTTATTGGTCGTTGACCTGTGCGCCGTGATCTGCTTTGTGACCGCCTACGGTCCCTTTACCTTCTTCCGCGACTGGCTGGTTCTGACCGCTCTGAATACCGCTACCCACAAGCACTTTGCCTATGTGCTTTACAGCGATAACATGGTCAAGCAGGTCCAGGCCCGCAATACCATCAGCGAATTTGATGATGACACCGATGCTTCGGCCATTCACTTTGTCGACTATGGCGACAAGGAGACCTACGACTCCATCTATGAGGAACAGATCCTCAAGCGCGATGACCCAAACCAGGTCTACAAGATCATCAAACTGGATGAAGACCGCTATACCGGCTTCATCACCGTCATCTACGATTCCAAGCGGCTTAATCTGGCGATGGCACAGACCGCCAAGGGTGAGCCGATCACCAAATACGCCAAGCGGCTCAATGCGCCGATCGCCGCCAACTGCGGCCCGGCGGAGTGGAACTCCGGCTTTACGGCCATGCACCCCTATAATTCCATCATCTGCGAAGGCAAGGTCGTCAACGAGGGTGGAACGGAAAAGGACTACAAATATTCCAAACTGATCGGCATGACCTATGACGGCATTCTGATGCTCAAGACGGAAACGGCAGCCGAGGGAGTGGCGGACGGCTATAAGTGGGCAGTCTGCTTCGGCCCCTACCTGATCGTCAACGGCAAGCCGGCTGAATTCAAGGGTAACGGTGGCTACGGCATCAATCCGCGTACGGCCATCGGTCAGCGGCAGGACGGCATCGTTCTGATCGTTACCATTGACGGCCGCGGCGGCGGCGGTTCCGCCGGCATCTCGATGCCGGATCTTACCGAGATCTTTGTCCGCTACGGCTGCTACAACGCGGCCAATCTGGACGGCGGCGGTTCCACGATGCTGGTGGAAAACGGATTATTAATCAATAACCCCGTCAGTTATAACCATACAGGAGAGCGGAGAGTGTACAACTGCATGTACGTTACTCCGGACGAGTAAAGAGATATGAAAGAAAGAGTCAGATGGATTGACATTCTCAGGGCCCTGGCCATGTTTGCGGTGGTATTGGGCCATACGGTAAGAGGAGGAGAAGTGCAGTGCTATCTGTACTCTTTTCACATTGCCCTGTTCATGCTGATCAGCGGCATGCTGGCTTCAGAGCGCCGGGAAAGCTTCGGTACATTTCTGGGGCGGGAATTCAAGCGCCTGCTGGTTCCCTATTTCTTCTTTGGCTTAGTTAGCGTCATCATCTATCAGGTTCTGGGCGCGGTAGCGGCCAGGGCATTGGGAGAGGAATTTAACGGCAATCTTTTGGCCAATCTGGGCTATCTGTTATACGGATCATCCAAGGACGGCCAGATGGAATACAACCATCCCTTATGGTCTCTGACCTGTCTGTTTGTCTGCGATCTGTTGTGGTATCTGATCAGCCAGCTGAAAAGCAGATTGAAAAAGGACGGCTGGCTTCTGCCTGCCGGCATTGCCATCTTTGCCCTATTGGGCTATCTCAACAGCACCAGCTGGCAGTTGAAGCTTCCCTTCCAGGCGGAGACCGCTCTGGTCATGATGGTCTTCTATCTCAGCGGCAAGCTTCTGAAAAAGCCGGTTTCGCAATTGAAGATCAGCCGGCCGGTAAAACTGCTGGCAGCTGCCTTGCTGATCGTTGCCGGCGGGGCCCTGGGCTTATATAATGGCCGGGTCCGCTATTCAGCTGACATCTACAACAATTACCTGCTGTTTCTGCTTTCCGCCTTTACCAGCATCACCGGTTATCTGCTGCTGGCGCAGGCGCTGGAAAGAAACCGGGCATTGGAATATGTCGGGGCATCAACGATGGCCATCCTGGTCATGCACAAATTCCCCATCCTGTTCTTCCAGACCATTCTGCCCTTTACCAGAAACCGGTTGGCGGACAATGACCTGATCACTGCCATCGCCGTAGCCATCCTGTCCATCATCATGTGTCTGATCGCGGATAAGGTCATAACCATGATCTGGCCGCCCCTATTGGGAAAGAAGACAGCCCAAAAGTAAAAAACCCCTCCGTTCTGCCTTGAACGGAGGGATTTCATTTCCATTGAAATTATTCGAAGCGGATGCCGTTTTCCGGGTCCATGGCCGCAATTTTGGCCAGAGACTCAACGCGGATGCCCTGTCTTCTGAGCATTTCTCCGCCGGGCTGATAAGCCTTTTCCACTACGACGCCGCAGCCAACCAGATGGGCTCCGGCCTGTCTGACAATCTCACTCAAGGCGCTCAGGGCCTGGCCGTTAGCCAGGAAGTCGTCGATGATCAAAATCCGGTCAGCGGGACTCAGGTACTGATGGCTGACATAGATCTCCATTTCTCCGCTGCGGGTGTAGGAGTAAGCGGTGGCATGATAGACGTCAGCGCTCATGTTGGCAGCCGTTCCCTTCTTGGCAAAGACGAGCGGACAGTTGTCAAACTGCTGGGCGGTGGCGTAGGCCGCCGCGATGCCGCTGGCCTCAATGGTCAGAATGCGGGTGATTTTGTCATTGCCGAAAAGCTCATGAAAACGCTGGCCGATCCGGTTCATCAGGGCGGTATCGATCTGATGATTCAGGAAACTGTCGACTTTAAGAATGTCTCCGGGAAGGACCCTGCCTTCCTTAAGAATGCGCTGCTTGAGTTCTTCCATGTTCATGACCTCCGGTTTATCATGTTTTAATTATCGGCTGAAGGCGCTGGCGTTTCAAGAAGAGAAAGTAGAAAGATATCTGGAAGTGTCAGAAGCAGGGGGGAAGGCGAAAACAAAATAGGAATTGCGGATATTAGCGGATAACAATAATGTATCAATCATCGATTGCCCATAGGTATGACTGATTGACGTGTACATTCTATACGTGTATAATTTTCTTGCAAAGGACCGCATGCCATGATCAGATCTTTTAGCGACAAAGAAACGGAAAAGGTGTTTAATCAAAAGTTTTCCCGTAAGCTCCCTGAAACAATTCAGGGGATCGCATTGCGCAAATTGATTATGATCAACAATGCCGCAGATCTGAATGATTTGAGGGTTCCCCCGGCTAATAGACTGGAAAGACTGTCTGGAGACCGCGATGGTCAGTACAGCATCAGGGTTAACGATCGATATCGAATCTGCTTCAGGTTTGCGGATGGAGACTTCCATGATGTTGAAATCACTGATTACCATTAAGGAGGCAAGAAAATGAATCTGACAATTGAAACACCTAAGTTGAGTGAAATACTTCTGGAAGAGTTTATGAAGCCGTTGGGTATTTCTGCCTATCGGTTGGCTAAAGACATCAATGTGCCCGTATCCAGAATTCAGGATCTGCTTCATGACAGAAGAAAGATCACCCCCGATACATCCTTAAGGCTGGCGAAGTACTTTGGCGTCTCGGACAGTTACTTTCTCAACCTGCAGAATGAAATTGACATGAGAAATGCGAAAGAAGCCATAGGTGATGAGGTTGACCGAATCGTTCCTCTTGCTCTTTCCAATTTCAATCTGTCAAGGTAATTGAACGGTTCCCGTCATGAATTGAAGAGCGCTTCACGGACTGATCTGACGTGATTGCGTTTTTTATTGTTGCCTGTCGTTATGATCTTTGTTCATCGCAGATCTGAGTCTCTAAATAAGATGAAAAATGGTTTATAATTGAATAAATCCGTTATTACGGAAGATGATTGCCCATGGAAAAGATATTTGTGATTAATCCCGGATCAACCTCCACCAAGCTGTCGCTGTTTGACGGCGAAAAGTGCGTCATGACTACTGAAGTCTTTCATGACTCCCCGGTTCTGGTGCAGTTTCCAACCATCAATGACCAGCTGGATTTCCGGATGGAAGTAGTCCGGAAATTCATTGAGGATAATGAACTGGACCTCTCCTCTCTGGACGCCATTGTCGGCCGGGGCGGGCCGTGCTGTTCGGTGGAAAGCGGGACTTACATCGTTGATGATAAGCTCATCGAGGATACCAGAAACGCGGTCGGCGGACTGTATCATTCCTCAATGCTGGGGGTTCAGATGGCCAGAGAACTGCAGAAGAGCTATGGCGGTCAGATCTTCATGGTTGACCCAACGGTAGTTGACGAGTATTGGGAACTAGCCCGTCACAGCGGGCTGGACGGTATCTACCGCAAGGCGATCTGCCATGCCCTTAACCTCAAGGCGGTAGCCCGCATGCATGCCGAAAAGCTGGGCCGCCGATATGAGGACTGCAATTTCATCGTCTGTCACATTGACGGCGGTATCTCCATTACCGCCCATGTCAAAGGCCGGATGGTCGACGGCAACGACGCCGGCGGCGGTCAGGGTCCCTTTACCCCGACCAGAATGGGCTCAATGGCGGTACCGGACATCGTTGAATACCTCTGGGATAAAACCCCTCAGCAGATGAAGAATCTCACTAGCGTTACCGGCGGTCTTTCCAGTTATTTCGGCACGTCTGACAGCGACAGGATCCATGAAATGATAGAACAGGGTAATGCCAAGGCCAGACGGGTCTGGCAGACGATGATCTATCAGATCGCCAAGTACATCGGCGCGATGGCCGCGGCAATGAGTGGTCAGGTCGACGGCATCGTTCTGACTGGCGGCTTATTGAGATTTAAGGAAATTGAAGAAGAGATCAGGGGATACTGCGGCTGGATTGCTCCGGTAAGCAGCTACCCCGGTGAGTTTGAACAGCAGGCCATGGCCTTAGGTGCCTTAAGGGTACTGAGAGGCCAGCAGTCGGCCCGCCGCTATACCGGCGTGCCGGTCTTTACCGGGTTTGCTGATGAAGATTAGAAAGCAAAAAAGGAGGAAGCGGGCATGTGGAACGGCCTGGAAATGGCGGAAGCCTTTTATCATGAATGCGGCAAGCCGATGATCAGAAAACAGTTTTCCGAATACGAAGACCGTATTGCTGTTGGGCTGGCCGGCCAGGGTTCGGAGTGTCTGGGCTATGATGACAGGATCTCCCGGGACCACGATTTCGCTCCCGGCTTCTGCCTGTGGATCGATGAAAGCCTCAAGCGCCAGATCGGTAAGCAACTTCAGCGGGCTTACGACGAGCTGGACAGTGATGGCTTTCTGCGCCGCCACCGCCTGGACTGCGCTCTGGTGCCCGGTGACAGTGAGATGACCGGGGCAAGGGAGCACCGGGTCGGTGTCTTTTCCACGGAGGAATTTTATTATGAACATACCGGCATCACCGGCAAGCCGCAAGGCAGCGATGACTGGCTGAAGACCCCGATGTACTATCTGGCGGAAGCGGTCAGCGGAAAGGTGTTTGCCGACCCGCAGGGAAGATTCAGTGAGATCAGAAAAGCCTGGCAGGACTTCTATCCGGAAGACATTTTGAAGAAGAAGGTGGCAGCTGATCTGGCTATGGCCGGCAAGACCGGTCAGTTCAACTATGACCGCTCGCTGCGCCGTGGCGACATTCAGGCCGCCTATAGCTGCGTAACCGAGTTCATCTACAAGATTTCTGCGGCCCTGTTTCTGCTCAACAAGCGCTACATGCCCTACTATAAGTGGCGCGGGCGGGCGATGAAGGAGTTTGCCGTATGCCGTGATGGCGTTGATCTGATCTTTGAGCTGCAGCAGCTGCCGGAAAGCGAAAGCGTACATAAGAAATACCTGATCGAAAAGATCAGTTCGATCGTGATCGAGGAGATCCGCTTACGCGGCTGGTCTGATGGCTATTCAGACTACCTGCTCGACCAGGCCCGGCTGATCATGAAGACCATCCGCGACCCTGAGATTGCCGGTTGGAACATCTTTACCGGTGAAGACTGAAAAAATACGCTGCCTGTCGGCAGCGCTGTTTTTTCCTGATATGTTGATCAGTCAGTTTCGACAATGAAGGCTGAGCGGATCTTCTGGCCGTGTTTTCTCCAGAAGGCACAGACCAGCCGTGACAGATACATTATGACCAGCCCCGACAGCAGGGATACCGCCACATATGCCAGCAGCTGCCATGCGAATTTCCAGCCGGAAACCCCGGGTAGGTAGAGCAGTATCTTGCTCCAGGAAGGATGAGCGAGGTAAAGGGAAAAACTCAGTTCTCCCAGCCAGTCGGCCAGCCGGTTGGCCAGGTTAAAGACCACGCAGCCCAGATTGATGCTCAGAAAGGCCCGGTAGAGGGTCTTGAACATGATGCCCCAGACCCAGGTGCGGCTGCCTAATAGCGGCTTTTTCAGTTTGATCACATTGGTAGCGTGATACAGGACTACCGCCATGGCAAAGACGAATTTCAGAAAGTCCAGCCGGTAATTATGTCTCTTATTCAAGTCTGTCCCTCCTGCATTTTTCTTCCATCATCCTACAACACCTGAAGAGAAAATGACAGGGTGTAAGCCGGGCTTCAACAGAAGGTTTTAATTAGGGCAACAAAGATGTTATAATTAATGAGCATCACATCAGAAGTGATTTC
This sequence comes from Erysipelotrichaceae bacterium, assembly GCA_016280635.1. GTDB lineage: Bacteria > Bacillota_I > Bacilli_A > Erysipelotrichales > Erysipelotrichaceae > UBA1783. Next base: position 29,138 of record JAEEHC010000059.1, on the reverse strand, counting down.
TTTGGTGGGGCCTGATACAGAGAGAGGAAGCGTCAGCTAATGGAAGGAAAGAAGAAATTCCGCTTTACGATAGAACCGTGGAGGATCACAACGGCTTTTCTGATGGTCTATGACGCCATCACCGTTAATGCCTCATTTTTTCTGGCTCTGTGGCTGCGGCATGATCTGAAGTTCTCTCTGATCGACAAGATCTACATCGTCTACTGGCGGGCCTTTGCCCCGTATTATACGGTCATCTGTCTGGCTGTCTATACCATTTTCCGGCTCTACAAGAGCATCTGGGAATATGTCAGCTATACGGAACTGGCCAGCATTCTCTATTCATCGATCATTACCCTGGCGACCCACATTCTGGCCATGGTGCTTTTCTACGGCCGCATGCCAATCTCCTACTTCTTAATGGGCGGCATACTGCAGTTTGTCTTTCTGTGCGTCAGCCGCTTCTCCTACCGCTTCTTCCACGTCATGAGCAATAAGCGGATCAACCGGGAAGATCTGGCCAAGTACAAGCGTGTCATGATCATCGGCGCCGGCTCAGCCGGACAGATGATCTTAAGGGACATCATCAATTCCAAGATGATCAATGAGGTCGTCTGCTGCATCATTGACGATGACCGTAGCAAGTGGAACCGCTACATTGAAAACGTCCCCATCGTCGGGGGACGCGATGACATTCTGCTCAGCGCCAAGAAGTACAACATCGACCGCATCTACCTGGCCATTCCCAGCGCCTCGCCGGAGGAAAAACGCGACATCCTGAACATCTGTTCGGAGACCGACTGCGAACTCAAGCAGCTGCCCGGCTACTATCAGTTCGTGCTCAACCAGATCGGTGTCAGCTCCCTGGCGGACGTCAAGGTCGAGGACCTGCTGGGAAGAGAGCCCATCCGTACCGATCTGGAGGAAGTCTTTGAGTTCGTCTCCGGAAAGAGCGTGCTGGTGACCGGCGGTGGCGGATCGATCGGCTCGGAACTGTGCCGGCAGATCGCCTCCCACAAGCCCAGACAGCTCATCATCTTTGACATTTATGAAAACTCCACTTACGGCGTTCAGTTGGAACTGAAGAACCGCTATCCGGAAATGGATCTGGTGGTTCTGATCGGCTCCGTGCGCGACAGCCGCAAGATGTACGACGTCTTTGAGACTTACCGCCCGCAGATCGTCTACCATGCCGCGGCTCATAAGCATGTACCGTTAATGGAAGACAGCCCCTGCGAGGCCATCAAGAACAATGCCATCGGCACCTACAAGACCGCCTTTGCGGCCATGATGCACGGCTGTGAGAAATTCGTACTGATTTCAACGGACAAAGCCGTCAACCCAACCAACATCATGGGCGCTTCCAAGCGCATCTGTGAGATGATCATCCAGTCCTTTGATGCCAAGATCAAGGAAGGCAGAGCCAGGGACATCCCTCAGCTGTTCACCCATTACAATGATCACGGCGTTGACACCCTGAAGAAAAACGACACCTTTGACTACAACAGCATCAAGACGGATTTCGTAGCCGTCCGCTTCGGCAATGTGCTGGGCTCCAACGGCTCCGTCATCCCGATCTTCCAGAAACAGATCGAAAACGGCGGTCCGGTCACGGTAACCCATCCGGACATCATCCGCTACTTCATGACCATTCCTGAGGCCGTCTCGCTGGTCTTGTTGGCCGGTACCTATGGAAGAGGCGGCGAGATCTTCGTGCTGGACATGGGTTCTCCGGTAAAGATCGATACCCTGGCCCGCAACCTGATCAGGATGTCCGGCTTCCGTCCCGACATCGACATCAAGATCGAATACTGCGGCTTAAGGCCGGGTGAGAAGCTCTATGAAGAAAAGCTGATGGCGGAAGAAGGCCTGGAGACCACGGCCAATGAACTGATCCACATCGGCAAGCCCCTGGAGTTCAAGGCTGACGAGTTCTTCGTTCAGCTCAGCGACCTGATGAAGATGGCCTACCGCAATGACCGTTCCATCCGCGACAAGGTCGCCGAGATCGTTACCACCTACCATCCCCTAAGTGATGAGAACCGGGAGAAGGAGTAAGCCATGGAAAAGCGCAACATACCGTTCAGCCCTCCCGACATCAGCGAAAGGGAGATAAATGAGGTCAGCGAAGCCCTGCGCTCCGGCTGGATCACGACCGGCCCGCGGGTGAAAAAATTGGAAAAACAGCTGACACAATACATCGGCAGCCCGGCTTTCGTCTGCCTCAATTCGGCAACGGCAGCCGAGGAACTGAATCTGCGAATACTGGAACTGCAGCCTGAAGATGAGGTTCTGGTTCCTGCCTATACCTATACCGCTTCCGCATCCGCCGTCATTCACTGCGGAGCGAGAGTCCGCTTTATCGACTGCCAACAGGACAGCCGGGAAATGGATTATGACCAGATGGAAGCCGCCATCAATGAACATACCAAGGCCATCGTTCCCGTGGATCTTGGCGGCATAATCTGCGACTATGACCGCATCTTTGCGGCCATCGAGAGAAAAAAGGACTGTTTCCGCCCTTATGGCCGGGTCCAGTCTGCCCTTAACCGGGTTGCGGTCGTTGCTGACTGCGCCCATTCACTGGGGGCCAGCCGCAACGGCGTAAGCGCCGGCCGGTTTGGTGATTTCTCTTCCTTCTCCTTCCATGCCGTCAAGAACCTGACTACCGCCGAGGGCGGGGGCAGCTGCTGGAAGAGCATTGAAGGCATTTCGGATGATGAACTCTATCACCTCTATCAGCTTTACAGCCTGCATGGCCAGTCCAAGGACGCTTTGGCCAAGAGCCGGGCTGACAGCTGGGAATATGACATCGTCGGTCCCTGGTACAAGTGCAACATGACAGATGTGGCCGCGGCCATGGGTCTGGCTCAACTGGAAAGATATCCGCAGATGCAACAGAGAAGAAAGCAGATCGTCCAGGCATACGATGGGAAGTGCCGTGAGTTAGGCATTGAGTACATGAACCACTTTGGCGCTGACTTTACCTCCAGTCTGCATCTGTATCTGATCAGGCTGGCCGGTTTTGACCATCAGAAGCGCTGCGAGTTCATCAGCCGGATGGCTGATGAGGGAGTGGCCTGCAATGTCCACTACAAGCCGCTGCCGATGATGACGGCCTACCGCAATCTGGGCTGGGACATCGCCGATTTCCCCAATGCCTTCCATATCTACGAAAACACCGTCTCGCTGCCCCTTTACAGCAAGCTCAGCGATGAAGACGTCCAATACGTCCTGCAGAGCCTTGAAAAGGTCTACGGGCAGATGAGCAGATAAAGGAACAAAGCCGATGCGATCATGGGAAAAACTGCCTGAGTTCATGAGAAATGATGAAGTCAGGGTCTACTACGACATTCTGTCAGAAAGAAAACTGTCTCTTGTTGTGAAGAGACTTTTTGACATTGTTGCTTCCCTGATCCTTTTGGTACTGCTGCTTCCGGTAATGATGGTGACGGCCATCGCCATTGTCATTGACTCTCCCGGTCCGGTGTTCTACCGCCAGAAGCGGGTGACCAGATACGGCCGGGTCTTCATGATCCACAAGTTCCGCTCAATGGTCACCGACGCTGACCATAAGGGTACGCTGTTGACCCTCAATCATGACGAGCGGATCACCCGGGTCGGACGGTTCATCCGTCGACACCGTCTTGATGAATTCCCCCAGCTGCTGGACATTCTGAACGGCAACATGTCCTTTGTCGGTACCAGGCCGGAAGTGGAGAAGTATGTGGCCCGCTACAGCCCGGAAATGTACGCGACCCTGTTAATGCCGGCTGGGATCACTTCCCGGGCCAGCATCCTCTACCGCAATGAGGACCGGCTGCTTAACCGCTCAAATGATCCGGAAAAGACCTACATTGAAAACGTAATGCCGGAAAAGATGAAGTACAACCTGGAGATGATCCGGGATTTCAGCCTGTTAAGTGAGCTTAAGATCCTTCTGGAGACGGTTAGGACGATCGTGAGGTAGCAGCATGAGTGAAGAAAAGGATTACGGCAGCATCGTCATATCCGATGGAGTAACCATCAGGGATGTCCAGCAGAAAATGCTGGAGATCTTCTGTTGCTTCCAGGATTTCTGTCGGGAAAACAATCTGCGCTACTGGGCCGGCGGCGGCACGCTGATCGGCGCGGTGCGCCATCACGGCTTCATACCCTGGGATGATGACATTGATGTCTTTATGCCCCGCAGCGACTACGAAAGGCTTTATCAGTTGTGGCCTCAGAAGGGGAATAATACCGAATATGCGCTTTTGCGCAGCAATGAGAAGGTCAACATCCACCAGACTGACATGCAGCTGGCCGATGTCAATACCACCTTCATCAATACCCACAGCGTCAATGAGGACATCTGCCACGGCATCTCCATTGACATCATGCCCTTTGACGGCTGTCCGGACGGCCTTCTGGCCCGGCTGGGCCAGATCTGGCATTCGGTGATGTACGGCATCTTCAATGTTCAGCGTCTGCCGGATCATCAGGGTAAGCTCCTTAAGGCAGCGACCGCCCTGGTTTTGGGCGTGGTGAAGGATCCCCAAAGGCGCTATAAGATCTGGAAGAAGCACGAAAAGGCCATGAGCCGTTACGACTTTGACGCAAGTAACTGGGCCAAGGAACTGGTCACCTCCTTCCGGGCCCTGTTCTACCGCCATCCCCGCGGCCGCTTTGAAACAAGGGAAATGGACTTTGAGGGTTTGAAAATGCCGGTACCGGTGGGTTATGACGACTATTTGAGACGCATATATGGCGATTACATGAAGTATCCTGAAGAACAGGAAAGAACGGCCAAGCACGATGTCGTGATGGTCGATCTGCATAACAGCTACCGCAGATACCGGGGAACAAAGTATCTGGTCAGGAAGTAGGCTATGAAACTGAAGGTCAAGTATCAGATTGAACGGATGATCAAGTTCGCGCTGAAGCTTTTCAGCGTTTTTGCCGTGAAGAAAAACAAGGTGCTTTTCCAGTCCTTTTCCGGCCGGCAGTATTCCGACAGCCCCCGGGCCGTCAGTGAATACCTCATCAAGCGCTATCCCGGCCAGCTGGAGATCATCTGGGCCTTCACTGATCCCGCAAGCCATCAGCAGTTGAAAGCCCAAGGCATCAAAACGGTTAAATACAAGTCCTTGAGATATCTCTATCATGCCCTGAGCTGCCGGGTGTACGTTGATAATGTTGAACCCTGGTCCATCCTGCATTTCCGGCCCGGCCAGAAGGTCATCAATACCTGGCACGGCGGCGGCACCTTCAAGCAGGTCGGCATCTTCCGTAAGGATATCGGACAACTGGAAAAACAGCATGTCGTGGACAAGATGCGGGAAACGGACTGGTTTCTCTCCTCGTCAAAAGCCTTCAGTCAACAGACCATCCGGGAATCCTTCCGCTATCAGGGGGAGATACTGGAGTGCGGCTTACCGCGCAATGACCGGCTGATAAACCCAAAGTCAGGTGAAGAGCAGGAGATCCGCGAAAAGCTGAAGTTGGATGGGCGTCGCGTTGTTCTCTACGCCCCGACCTTCCGCAATGATCTGACTTCTCAAATGCGTAAGCTGGATGTGGAGCTGTTATTGAAGAGTCTGGGCGAGCGCTTTGGCGGGCAGTGGCAGCTGTTGGTGCGCTGGCACTACTATCTGACTGACCGGCCCGGGATAGCTGGGGCGGTTGATGTCAGTGATTATCCGGAGATGAACGATCTGCTTATGATAAGCGAGGTGCTGGTTACCGATTACTCCTCTTCGATCTGGGATTATTCCCTGCTTAAGCGTCCCTGCTTCCTCTATTGCCCGGACGCTGAGGAATATAGCCAGGAAAGAACCTTCTACAGCGACATGGCAAGCTGGCCGGCCCTGGCGGCTTATGACAATGAGCAGCTGCGCCAAAACATCCTGAACTATGATGAATCTTCCTATCTCGAAAAGCTGGCCAGTTATCATCAAAGCGTCGGCATCCGGGAAAGCGGAAGAGCGGCTGAGGAAGTGGGCGAGCTGATCCGTCAGCTCTGCCTGAAGTAAGCTGGCCTTAAGAATACTGACATGGATTACGTGACGGATGATCTGCCTTCTGATAGGTCATCCTGTTTTTGTTTTTGAAGTTTTTATTCTTTCGAAAAAAACGCTGTGATATAGTCAGAAAAATTAGTAAAACCACACGGCGGTCATCAGGTGCTACGATAACGCATCATCCCCAGCATTGGCGATGCCACTACCTTCCAGCCCAAGGCCAAGGGAACCAGAGCCCTGCTGACCGAGATGCTGTACGGATGCGAACAGGTCCTGCACATCTTTGAAAACACCCAGAACTAGCCGGTAAAAACGGCTGATGATAAAGGCGGCAAGTCCGCCTTTTCTCATGGCTGAAGGAATGACAAGGGCAGTTTGAAATATGACTCTGTTTAAGTTATCATTTATAAGTAAGAGTATGTGAAAGGAAAGGCAAATGAAGAATTTACGCCGCTTACTATTATTCGCCATCAGCTGCCTTTCTTTATTAATGAGCGGATACATCTGTTACCGCGTCAATACCGACCCTGCCTACATCCAGGATGACAGCGGCGATCTTAAGGCTCCGGAAGTCAGTTTTCAGATCCATGAGCAGGGTATCGCGATCAGCTGGAAGAAGGTCAAGGGAGCGGAAAACTACCGCATCGCCCGCAAGGAAAAGGGCGGCAGCTGGGAAGTATATGATTATACGGAAGCCGCATCATATGATGACCACGGTGTCGAACCGGGTAAGATCTATTATTACCGCGTCTATGGCTGTACTGTCGATCGGACCGGACCGGCCAGTGAGTCCGTCAAGGTTTTATGGCTGGCTAAGCCTGAGATCACTGCCGTGCAGGCCCAGGCTGATGGTGTACTGGTCAGCTGGCAGCCGGTCAGTTCGGCAGGCTATTACTATGTCTACCGCAGTGAAGATGGCGAAAAGTTTGAAAAAGTCTCTGATCGGATCCGTGAGTTGAGTTTTGTGGACAGCAGTGTCCTTAACGGACATACTTACTTCTATTGTGTCAAAGCAGCCAACAGCAACAACCTCTATGTAAGCGCGCGCTCAGATGTACTGAGCATTGATTTCTGATTGATTGGAAGAATTTGATTTGATTAGTAAGGAATAAGAGTGTGGAAGTATGAAAATTGCGGTTGTAGGTTTGTATTCCATCAAGAACGTCGGCGATAACGTGCTGTGCTATTCGACCATCCATCTGCTCAAGCAGATGCTGCCGAAGGCGATGATCGTGGAAATCGACGCCAACCCGCCGATGGAAACGGCAAAAAAGTATGGACGTTTGCGGGCTTTCATTGCCCGGGTAATGATCCATTTTCAGAAGGATCTATTTTCCTATGAATGCCATACCCGTTTCCGCTACTGGTATGAGAAGACGATGTGGAAGCTGAAGGCCCAGCGCTACTTTGCCGATAAGCTGAAGGGCTGTGATGCCGTGGTCTTTGCCGGAGGCGGCTTTCTGAAGTTCCGTACTCAGGGGCTCAACTACTATGTCGAGCAGATCATCTCCATCGCCCGCCAGCAGAACGCCCTGGTCATGATGAACGGGGTCGGCATCGAAGGCTACGACGAAGAAGACATCCGCTGCCAGAAACTCAAGGGCATGATCAATGATTCCTGCGTCAAGGTGATCACCACCAGGGACGACATCGACATCCTCAACAACAATTACATTACCAATAAGGACATCCTGACCAGCCGGGTCGGCGATCCGGCCCTGTGGACTCCGGATGTCTATGACATCCACCGGGCAGAAACCGTCCGTGACATCGTAGCCGTCAACCTGATCAGGGGCAATGTCTACAAGGACTATGGCAATAAGCTTACCCCGCTGGCTCTGGAAAACCTCTACCGCCATCTGTTAAGGGAACTGGACAGCCGGGGGATCGAGTGGGTGCTGTTCTCCAACGGCATGAAGGCTGATAATGCCTTCGGCAAGGCTCTGCTCAAGTCCATGGGCTACCAGCAGCGCGATAAGCTGGTGACCTTCTCCTCAACGGAAGAGTACATGCGTTACCTTAGTTCCGTGGCCTGCACCTTCGGTGCCAGACTGCATGCCTGCATCATTTCCTATGCCATGGATGTGCCGGTAGTCGGACTGATCTGGAACGACAAGACCCGCTTCTTCTCCGAGATCATCGGCAAGCGGCAGTACTTCTTTGACGAAAACGAACTGGATGTCCCCAAAATGGTCGATGCCATCGAGCAGGCGATCAAGGACAGCCATGATCCGCAGCTGCGCGAAGGTCTCAGAGAGCTGACCAGGGAATATGTGCAGAAGTTCTGCGACATTCTCAAGGCCGAAAAGAAAACGGCCAGGGAGGTGTAAGCATGGCTGACAAGATGAAAAACGGACGCATTTCCCGCAAGGCCATTGAAAAGGGCCTGGTCGGTCCGGGACTCGGGCTGATCCACCGCGGCATTGCCTTCATTTTAAGGCTGATCGTCAGGATCATAATTAAGATCCTGGGCCTGTTTAACAAGCTGCTGCGCATCGGAGCCCGGCTGCCTGACCACTTCATTAAGAAGTGGGCCCGCCATCACCAGATGAAGAAGATCCCGGTACAGGATAACAAGGTGCTTTTCCTGACCTTCCAGGGCAAGTATACCTGTAACGCCAAGTACATCGCCGAGGAACTGGCTCGGCGCAACAAGGATGTCGAGATGGTCTGGGACATTAAGAAACCCCATCTGGATTCCGAATACCCGCTGAACATGAGATTTACCAAACACCTGAGCCAGGATTTCTACCGGCAGCTGGCCAGTGCCAAGGTCATCATTGAAAATACCAACATCGTTGAACAGCTCGACGTTCCCAAGAAGGCTGAGCAGGTCCTCTTCCAGACCTGGCACGGCTCCCTGGGCATCAAGAAGCTGGACGGTCCGGTGGTACTGGGCCGCCATTGGGACGAAGTCAGTTCCGAAGTCCAGCGGAAATGCGACTATGTGCTGACCAACAGCCCCTGGGAGGAAGATGTCTTCCGCCAGGCTTACTGGAAGGATAAGGTAGAGATGCTGAGGCTGGGCCATGCCCGCAATGATGTCTTCCACTATGATAAGAAGACTCAGAAACAGATCCGCGAAAGGGTCTGCCGCAGCCTGAACATCGACCCCTCATACAAGCTCTTTCTGATCGCTCCGACCCATCGGGAAGGAGTAAACGATAAGAAGATGGAACTATCCGAGGTCAGAAACCTCCTGAAGGCCCTGCACGAGCGCTTCGGCGGCAAGTGGCTGATATTGATTAGACTGCATAACCGCCTCATCAAGCAGGCGAAGGTGTGGTACCGGGACAGCGAACGGGTGCGCAATGTGACCAGCTATCCGGACATGCAGGAACTGATGGTTGCGGCCGATGCCGGCATGACCGACTACTCCAGCTGGATCTTCGACTACATGGAGAGCCGCAAGCCGGCCTTCATCGTCGAGTTTGATCTTGAGGATTTCGCCAACAGCCGCGGTTTCTACTACCCGATCGAATCAACACCGTTCCCGATCGCCGAGACGATGGAACAGCTGCCTGAAAGGATCCTGGCCTTTGACCAGGAAAAATATGTCAGAGAAGTCGATGAATTCCTGCAGGAAAAGGGCTGCATTGATGACGGCCATTCCTCAGAAAGAATCGTTGACAGAATACTGGAAATACTGGAAAGATAGAAAAAGATGCTGAAGAAACTGAAGAACTACCAGTTCCTGTTTGAAGAACTGGTAAAGAGAGATTTCAAGACCAAATACAAGGGAACCTGGCTGGGCATGTTGTGGAGTGTCCTGCTTCCTTTGTTGATGTTTCTGGTCATGCGGACGGTCTTCATCGAGTTCTTCGGGCGTACGGTACCCCACTATACCACCTACCTGCTTTCCGGCTATGTCCTTTTCAACTACTTCTCCGATTCGACCAAGAACGGCATGAGGGCCTTGCGGCAGAATGCCCGGATCATTGAGAAGGTCAATGTGCCCAAGTACCTGTTTGTTCTGGCCAAGAACGTGCAGGTCTTCATCAGTTTCCTGCTCAATCTGGTCGTCTATCTGCTTTTTGTGAAGATCGACGGTCTGCAGATCAGCTGGAAGTTTGTGACCCTGCTGTATCCGATCGTGATGCTGCTGGTGTTCAACATCGGCGTCGGCTTCGTGCTGTCCGCCCTTTACACCTTCTTCCGGGATCTCGGTTACTTCTATGATGTGGTCTGCCGGCTGATTTCCTACATGTCGGCGATCTTCTATAACTACAAGCAGTTCGCCCCGGCGATTCAGCAGCGCTTCTTCATCAACCCGCTGTACTGCTTCATCTACTATTTCCGTTCCGTGGTGATCGACGGCGTCATTCCGCCGCTGTGGCTGCACGCGCTGATCTTCTTCAACGCACTGTTTGTGATCGCTCTGGGCGCCTATCTCTATGACCGGTACAATACCCGGTTCCTCTACTACATGTAGCGGAGGCACGCATCATGGCTGTAAGACTGAGAGTAGAAAACGTATCGGTCAGGTATCTGACCGGTGACATCAAGAACATGGGGATGAAGGATTACTTCATCAAGAAACTGAAGGGCCAGTATCTGGTCCATGAGTTCTGGGCGGATAAGCACATCACTTTTAACCTGGAAGACGGCGACATGCTGGGAATCATCGGCACCAACGGTGCCGGCAAGAGCACACTTCTGAAGGCCATTTCCGGCATTCTCTCTCCCAGTGAGGGAACAATCAAACTGAGAGGAAAAATTGCCGCCCTGCTGGAGCTTTCCAGCGGCTTTGACCCTGATCTGACGGTAAAGGAAAACACCTATCTCAGGGGAGCCATGCTGGGCTACAGCCGGCAGTTCATGAATGAGAAATACGATGAGATCATCGGCTTTGCCGAGCTGCAGGGCTTTGAGGATACCCCCTTCCGTCAGCTTTCCAGCGGCATGAAGAGCCGACTGGCCTTCTCAATTGCCTGTCTGATCCAGCCGGACATTCTGATTCTGGATGAGGTGCTCTCGGTTGGCGACGGCGCCTTCCGCAAGAAGAGCGAAGAAAAGATGCGCAGCATCATCGCCAATGGGGCCACCACTATTCTGGTATCCCACTCCATCGCCCAGATCAGAAGAATGAGCAATAAGGTGCTCTGGCTGAACAAGGGCGAACAGATCGCCTTCAGCGATGACGTTGAGACTGTCTGTCTGGCGTACAACTGGTTCCTTGACCATAAGAAACTGCCGGAAAGCGAGGCGGAAATGGCCGAGATGGCCCAGCAGCAGCGCAAGGTTGAAAAGGAAGAACTGCGTCAGCGGCAGAACGAGATGCTTCAGAAGGCCAAGGAGATCAAGGCCCGCCGAAAGGCTAAGGCGGAAAAGCGCAAGGCCAAAGCTGAACAGGCTGCTCAGGAAGCCATGGCCAAAGAAGAGAGTGAGTGAATACCTTAAGGAGTTCACAAGCCTTGATGATTTGTGCCTGCTTTGATTTTGAAACAAGATAAAAGGCCTTCGGACTTGATAACCGAAGGCCTTTAGCTTTTATTAGGCAGTTGGGTCTCATTGGTGAACTGGGCTAATCGCCGTTCCAGTTCAGCCTTGGGCAGTCTTATCACTCCGCCATTGAGGGCATTAAGCTGCTTGAGGCACTCTAGCAATTCTTCTGCCGTAACCTTTCCTTCTTCCCAAAGCTGATCTAGAATGCCAAGAGTCCCCAAGATGGTAACGCCCTGCTGAAGAGCAGCCTTCCGCAGGGCGCCATCTCCGGTCAGAAGAATGAAGCGGCGCTGTTTGGCGATTGATAATGCCAGACGGTCATATTTGGAAAGCTGGGGGTATCTGATGCCATATTGCTCGGCAAGCAGGAATTCATCAATGGTTATGTCGACGGGACGCAGGCCGCAGGACATCAACTCAGCTCCTAAACCTTCAGGTGAAAGGAGCTCGTCTTCAACGGCGTCCCTGCTCATGACATAAGTATAGGAAAGGCGAAAGGGGAGAGTGGTGTTGTGGATAAGCGAAAAATCAATCCAGACACTGGTATCGCTGCTGATGAATTGCATCAATCAGGCCTCGCTGATGCTTCTCATGGCAAGGATCTCCGTATAGGAACAATGAAGCAGTTCGGCACCGCGCTGAACGCTGATCTCCTCTTCATTTACCGCCCGGTAAACCAACTGCTCAAACAGCGTGGGGCGTTCGGGCTCAATTCGCGTCGGCTCTGCGGTCCGCCATCCGGCTTTTGCGGCCTGCATGTAAAAGTGCCTGGCTACTGATTCGGAAATGATGCCGCATAATCTGGCCCGCATGACCAGCAGCATCATGGAGATGCCGTATTCCTTTGCGACAATTACCATGTCTCTGGTTATCGCGCTGCGTTTTACGCCCAGTTCCCTGATGACATCATTTCTGGGGAACAGAAAGGCTCCACCAATTGCGGTTGCCTGATTCTCGATTTCCTTCTCTGACATGTCCTTGGGCCAATTGAACATTAGGTGCGAAAGTTCATGTACGGCAGTAGAACGATTGCGTTCAGTGCTCATTCCCGGATTTAAAACGATAAAAGGCCTTCCGTTTACCGTTCCATTCATGCCGGAGAATTTCGGGTTTTCAACCGGACACTCAAATACGAGAATTCCTTTGTTTTCCAGTTTTCCGATCATATCTTCAATCGGCCCGTCAAGAGAAAAACCAAGATGTGATCTTAATGAAGCCGCGTTTTTCTCGCTGTCTTCAGATAGGGTAAGGACATGACAGGTCGGGGCAGCAGGCAATACTTCGCCACCAAGTATTTCAACAATCGTCATGAAGCGGTTGAAGTATTCTTCCGAGCTCTCTCTGATATATTCTTGTTGCTGCTGTGACAGTGACGAGGTCTTTCGGAATTCAGCATGCTGAAAGACCAGGTCTTCGTTACGAACGGTCAGGAAATCAGACACCCGAATCCCCAAGGCAGCCGCAAGCGCAGACATGATCTCCATGTTGGGCATGCGGGAACCATTCTCATAATTGGTTATGGCCATGGCGGAAACATTGATTCTCTCGGCAAGTTCCTTCTTTGAAAGCTGGTTTTTCAAGCGATAGTACTTAAGATTCCTGTTGAACATGATCCTTACCTCCTTGTGTTTATATTTTACCATAAAATATAAGAAAATAAACACATGGGAGCGGATTTGAAAATGCTGTTTCATATATTTAAGGTAGTCCGCTGAAGGTTAAGAATCCTTGTTTTTCTGATATCAATCAGCATTAACCGGCAGGCTGATGCTTTCTGCTCCCCCCAATGGGTATAATCAGCTTGACTGCTTGAATGGCGTTGCCGGGAAGTGAATGCTGGCTGGTTTTTCTGATGGGGCAAATATGGTAAACTGATTATGTATCAAGTGAAAGGTCAGGATTTTACATATGAACATAGCGGTGATCTTTGCCGGAGGTGTCGGCATCAGAATGCATACCAATGGCATACCCAAGCAGTTTCTGGAGATCGATGGGGTACCCATTCTGGTCCATACCGTCAGGAAATTCCAGGAAAGCTCTTCAATCGATAAGATCGTCATTGCCATGGTAGCTTCGCACATCGACTATACCTGGCAGTTAGTGGAAAAATATCATCTCGATAAGGTCGTAAGGGTAGTTGCCGGCGGTGAAACCGGCCAGCTTTCCATTTACAACGGCCTGAAAGCCGCTGAGGAAGTCAGTGAAAGCGGTGAGGACATCGTGCTGATTCACGACGGCGTCAGACCGATCATCGATGATGATCTAATCAGAAGAAACATTGCCTCGGTCAGGAAGTACGGCTCCGCCATCTCCAGTGTGCTGTGCAAGGAGACCATCATTACCGTTAAGGATGACGACTACGTCGACACCGTTACTGACCGCTCCAAGACCTGGATGGCCCGGGCTCCCCAGAGTTTCTTTCTCAAGGACATCCTGGCTGCCCATGAAACCTGCCGCAGCCAGGGTATCATCAACAAGATTGATTCCTGCAACATGATGAGAGACTGCGGCCGGGAAGTTCACATCGTGGAGACTTCCTCCACCAATATCAAGGTAACCAACCCCGAGGATTACTATCTGGCCGAGGCCATCATTCAGATGAACAGCGGCGAAAAGGAGAGAGTATAATGAACCCCATTCTGACCGAGGATCTTAACCGGCTATTGGAAAGAAAGGACATCGACTGGGATTACTTCCGTAATTCCTCCTTTCTGATCACCGGCGCTACCGGACTGATCGGTTCCCTGCTGGTGAAGGCTCTTCTGAACTTCAATGAAAGAAAGAATGGCAACATTTCCGTCAGCGTGCTGGTCCGCGACCGCGAAAAGGCGGAGGCTATATTTACCGGCTGGCCTGAGGTCAGGTATCTGATCGGCAGCGTGGAAGAGGGCGTCAATGAGAATGACTTTGACTATGTCGTTCACTGCGCCTCACCAACCCGCTCAAGGTTTTTCGTGGAAAAACCGGTAGAGACCATCGATACCATCGTACTAGGTACCGGAAGGATCCTGAAGAGCCTCAAGGACAGCACCAGACTGAAGAAATTCCTCTATCTTTCCTCAATGGAAAGCTACGGCGTGTTGGATGACCAAAACGTGACCGAAGACAAGCAGGGCTTCATCGACCCGCTGAACGTGCGTTCCAGCTATTCTTTAGGCAAGCGGATGGCTGAACTGTATACCCGCAGTTATGGTCAGGAGTACGGCCTGAGTACCGTCATCGCCCGGCTGGCCATGACCTTTGGCGCCGGCATTCCGGCCAATGACAACCGGGTAGTTAAGTATTTCTGCGACTGCGCCGTCAGAGGCGAGGACATCATCATCAAGTCCACCGGGCGCACCGTCGTAAACATGGTCTATACCGCCGATGCCTTAGCCGGCATTCTGGTACTCTTACAGAAGGGTGAAAGCGGCCAGGCTTACAACATCGTCTGTGACGGCGAAAGGGAAACCATCGCCGACATGGCCGATACGGTGGCTTCACTGGCGGAAAAGCCGATCGCGGTCAGATATGAACAGGCTTCCGCGGCTAACGGCTTTGCCCCCGACAACACCATGGTCTTAAGTTCGGAAAAGATCAGACAGTTAGGCTGGCAGCCCGAGCATGATTTCCGGCAGGCGCTGTCCAGAACCTGTCAGTATGAGAAAGCAGCTGAAAATGACAACAGCGGTATCCGTAATCGTACCGGTATATAACAGCGAAAGACATCTGGCCCAATGCCTTGACAGCATCCTCAGCCAGAGTCTGAAGAACATCGAGATCATCTGCGTTGATGACGGTTCAACGGATTCCAGTGCGCAGATCCTGAAACAATACAGCGAAAGGGACAGCCGCCTGCATGTCCTTACCCAGCCAAACAGCCATTGCGGCGTTGCCCGCAATAATGCCCTGACCATTGCTCAGGGAGAATATGTCATATTCTGGGACAGCGATGACTTCTTTGAACCGGAAGCGCTGGAAATGATGTACAACCGGGCGGTCAGCTATTGGGCTGACATCTGCGTCTGCGGTATCAATAAGTATTACCAGAACAGCGGGGAATTATTGGCTTCCCCAGGCAATCTGCGGATGGCCCTGACCGGTGGTCAGGAGGTCTTCAATCGGCTTACCATTGAGCGCTACATTCTCAACTTTACCATTACAATCGGCATCAACAAGCTGCTGCGCCGTCAGTTCATTCTGGAAAATGAACTGCGTTTTACTGACGGGCTGTATGCCGAGGATGTCATCTTCTATAATGCGGCAATGTGCCTGGCCGAAAGGATCACCTGCGTAAACCGCCAGCTGGTAAATTACCGCACCGGCCAGTCGACCAGTCAGACGGATAAAGTCGGGCTTTATCCGACGGTATCACCGCAGCAGTGGCGGCTGTGTGCTCTGTATCTGAAGGAAAGAAACATCTTCCCCGAGCAGAGCTTTGAAAACCGCCTGGTGGCGGCGCTGCTGCACGATTTGCGCAACATGCGCAGCCGCGATTCCTTCATTGCGGCCCACAGCTACCTTCAGGCCAACTGCCTGCAGGACATGAGCCTTAAGCCCAGAGAGGCCGGTTATTATGACAATGAGAATCTGGCCATGATGGCTGAACATCTGATTTCTGATGAGCCCGGTCAGTTCTATGACGCCCTGTTCTATTACCATTATGAGCAGTCGGTGATCCTCAGAGACCGGCTGCGCAACCGCCTTATTTCCCTGCGGCAGCGCAATAAGGAGATTGAAAATCTCAGGGCTGCCGGCAGCGTTGCCGACAGAAAGCTGCGGGAAAGAGGCCGGCAGATCAGAGAACTGAAGGGTGAACTCAACCGCAGCAAGCAGGACCTCAACCAAAGCCGTCAGGAGTATCAAGCCCTGAGGGAAAGCCAGGACAGAACGCAAAAGCAACTGGCAGAGGTCCAGGGAGAAATTGAAGAACTGAGGTCGTCGCTGGCTTACCGCATGGCAAGGTGGCTTACCTGGCTTCCCCGCAAGCTAAGAGAACTGATGAAGGGAAAAGAATGAAAATGAATGAAAAAAAAGAGGATCGCCATCTGCGGCGATTCTCTTTGGGTATGCGGATAGATGTATCGTTTAATCGGAAAGGATCTCGTTATTGAGCACCTTTTCGATCAGCTCGCGGGCCTTATTGACGGATTCTTCCTTAAGGAATACCATGCTGAGTTCCTTGTTGCCCATGGCGTAGCTCTTACCCGGTCCGGTCTTGCCGGTCAGGCTGTAGTTGGAGAAATGCCATCCGGACATGTCAGCCAGCTGCATCTGCACCAGCGAGAAGATCTGATCAACGGTCATGTCGGTAACGAACTTGCCCTCCAGAGCCTTGAGCAGGGAATCAAACTTGGTGATGGTGTCCGGAGAGATGACGGTGTCGATCAGAGCCTTCAGGACGATGGCCTGATGTTCATTACGGCCCATGTCATTATTCTTGAGGGCATATCTTTCCCGGACATATAACAGGGTCTCATTGCCGGTCATGGTGATGGTTCCCTTTTCATAGGAGTACTTTGTCCAGATCGCCTTGTTCTTTTCCTTGTCCCAGACCTGATGCTTGGTGGAGGTAAAGGCATAAGGGTTATTGATCGTCAGCCCGCCCAGAGCGTCGACGATGTCGATGATGGAGCGGAAGTTGACGCGGACATAGAAGTTGACCTCGTTGCCGAGCAGATGGGAGACCGTATTGCGCCAGGCGTTGATGCCGTAAATGGAGGCATGAGTCAGCTTGTCCATCTTTTTCTCATCGCCGCCGATGGGCAGATGGGAGTCACGCGGAATGGTGATCATCAGGATCTGGCGGGTATTGGGATTGACGACACAGACGATGTTGGCGTCGGTCCGGCCCTTAGTGGACGGGGTCGCGCGGAAATTATCGCTGCCGGCGATGCCGATGATGAAGGGACTCTTGGTGACGTCACCGGTGAAGGCGGTCGGCTGGTCGTGCTGGTCAATGATCTCCTGGGTTATCTGAGCCAACAGGAAGGTGTCGGTTTCAAAACTGTCATAATCGGCATTCTCGGTAATGATGTCGGCATAGATCTCGTTGATCAGAATGGCATCGACCTCGCCCTTGTAGAGGGCATCAACGGCGGTGTAGAAGTCCTCAAATTCCACAAGGGTTATCTGTCCTTCCCCAACCTGGGATTCAATGTCCTCCAGAGCCAGCTGCTGGTTTTCCGTATCCAGGGTAGCCTGAATGCCCATCTTCTTGCCGGCCAGATCCTCAAGGGACTGGTAGCCGGATGACTGCATGGTGTAGACATTCATGTAGAGTTCAGTCGTTTCCGGAATCGGCACGAACATCTTTTCAATGCGGCCCTTGTATGCCGGTAAGGCATAGGTACCCAGGGTATTCACGATGATGATCAGGGCGCTGAAGGCGATGATGAGGCCCTTAAGGATGCGGCTTTTCCCGCCAAAAATCACCCCGGCGGCGACCAGAACGTTCAGTACCACCATTACAATGGCTACGATCTTCAGGTACTTGTCGGGGATGACGTTGATGTCAATGACTGATTTCACTAAAAAGAGTGATGTCATGTGCACCAGTGATAAGACTGCTAAGGCTATTAAACTCCATTTGGAGAGTTGGATACTTTTTTTCTCTGCCAATGTCACCATCAACTTTCCATACGGAATCATTATACCACGAAACAGATAAGGTAAAAAGCCCGTAAGAAAAGGTAAGAAAAGGGACCTCGGGGTCCCCGTGAAACAACGTCAGCGCAGCTGGGCCTGTTTGACCCACTTGCTGGTGTGGAAATAGATGAAGGCCAGAATGCCGGCCAGTGTCCAGCATAAGGCGCTGGAGAGATAGAGGATGCTTTCACTGAAGAAGAACTTCAGGCCGATGGTCACAAAGACGAAGCGGAAGATGCACTGGGCGAAGACGGCAATTACCATCGGTATCTTGACATTGCCGGCCCCCCGGCAGACGCCGTTATAGATGTGTGACCAGGTCAGTGGGATGTAAGCCAGAACATTACAGCGGGTCATGATGGCTCCGCAGCGGATGACCTCCGGATTGCGGTCAAACAGGCTGATCAAAAAAGGCGCTGCAAAGAAGAAGATGGAAGAGAGCACAACGGTCAGGCCCATGGCCAGACGGGCACAGAATCTGATTCCTTCCTTGACCCTTTCATACTTGCCGGCGCCCAGGTTCTGACCGACATAACTGGTAGCGACCGTGGAGACGGCATGCATCGGCATGTGCACCCACAGGGAGACCTTTGAGGCGACGCCCAGACCGGCGATGAATTCGTTGGAGAACATGTTGATGTAGGACTGAACGGTGAATTCGCTTAAGGCGATCAGGATGTTCTGCAGAGCCGCCGGAATGCCCAGGGAGAACATGCTCTTGAGCATCGATAAATCGGGATTCATGTGCAGCAGGTCAATCCTGATATCTTCATCAAGCCGCAGAACCCGGCGGACGGCCAGCACGGCGACGATGAACTGGGCGATCGTGGTGGCCAGGGCCACGCCGATGACGCCCATGTGCAGCCAGCCGACAAAGACGATGCCCAAAGCCAGGTTGACCAGACAGGAGACTACCAGGTATTTGGTCGGGGTGCGGGAGTCGCCCATCGAGCGCATGATGAAGAAGCACATGTTATAGATCATCATCGGAGTATCACCGATGACATAGCAGCGCAGATACAGTTCGGCACTATGGTATATGGAGGCGTCGATGTTGCTGACGCGCATCAGCATCGGGGTGAACAGCTCAAGCAGCCCGAAGAAGATGATGCCCACGCTCAGACCGACGACGAAGGAGGTCTCGATGGCTCTTTTTACCTTGTCCTTTCTTCCGGCTCCGTGGTAGTTGGCGACCAGGATGCTGGTGGCGGTGGAGAAGCCGAAGTAGAAGTACTGGGTGATGATGGTTATGGAGTTGGTGGCGCTGACGGCGGACAGGGCGTTGGTGTCGATGTAGTTGCCTACGATCAGCGAGTTGGTAATGTTATAGACCTGCTGGAAGACGTTGGCAATGATGATCGGCCAGACGAATATGAGCAGCTTTTTGCCAATCGGACCTTCGGTCAGGTCAATGCGCTTTTCCTGTGCCATCGGCGTTTCCTCCTTTTTTACGCTATTATTTTATCATCATGAAAGGGCAAAATGTCGGAATAATGCCTGAAGTTTGACACTTATAACCGCTTTTTTTAAAATAAGAAAGTAGCAGGTGCTATCAATAATCAATCAGAGAGTATCCTGCTGAAAAGCGTAAGGAGGAGTTTGCATGATTAAACCCAGAATCCAGGCTGTATGCGGCTTCGGCTGCGGCTCATCACTGATGCTCAGGATGACCATGGACGGCATCTTAAGCAAGCACAATTTAGAGGCAGAAACTTTCTGCGGCGACGTCGGCACCTGTTTGGCCAACAGCTGTGATGTCATCTTCATTTCCCAGGAGTTAGGTGAAAGGATCATCGACCGGGCGGAAGTTCCGGTCTACATCATCAACAACTTCATGGATTCCAATGAAGTCGAGCAGAAGGTTCTGGAATATTTCAAGACATTAGAAGATTAATTCTGTAAAGGATAAGAAAGGAGAATTCTAATGGCAATTTTAAACTTCATTATTAACGAGATCTTCGGTCAGGGCGCCATCTTCCTGGCACTGATCGCCATGATCGGTCTGATCCTTCAGAAGAAGCCTTTCACTGAAGTCGTCAGAGGAACCTTAATGACCGCTATCGGTTTCTTCGTACTGAATACCGGTACCGGCTTAATCACCGGTAATTCCATCGACGGTCTGGCTGCTGCCTTCAACACCATGATGCCGCAGGCTGCTGCTCAGGAACAGGTTGACATCGGCGGACAGTTCGGTACCCAGATCGGTATCGTCATGATCATCGCCTTCGCGATCAACCTGCTGGTTGCCAGATTTACCAAGTTCAAGACCGTCTTCCTGACTGGCCACATGCTGTACTGGTTCCCGTATGTTTTCATCGCTGCCGGTGTTGACGCCGGCTTAAGAGGCACACCGCTGATCATCCTGGCCACCATCTTCACTGCCGTTTACATGGTCGTCTCCCCGAACCTGATGCGCCCGTTAGTCAAGGC
This sequence comes from Erysipelotrichaceae bacterium, assembly GCA_016280635.1. Classification (GTDB taxonomy): domain Bacteria; phylum Bacillota_I; class Bacilli_A; order Erysipelotrichales; family Erysipelotrichaceae; genus UBA1783. Next base: position 8,658 of record JAEEHC010000059.1, on the reverse strand, counting down.
CGTCACCGGTAAGGATGACTTCACCATCGGCCACCCGACCACGATCCTCTCTCTGATCGCTGCCGGTGTCGCTTCATTAGTTGGTGACAAGAGCAAGAACGCTGAAGACATCAAGTTCCCCAAGAGCCTGGGCTTCTTAAGAGAAGTTTCCATTACCGGCTCCATCGTCATCTGCCTGACCTACATCGTCATGTTCTTCGTTCTGAAGGCTAACGGTCAGGATCCGAAGGCTGTCTGGGGCTACAGCGGTCTGTTCACCTACATCTTCACCCATTCCATCTACTTCGGTGTTGGTGTTACCGTCATGTTACAGGGTGTCCGCATGCTGATCGCCGAAATCGTTCCGGCCTTCAAGGGCATTGCTGACAAGGTCGTTCCGGGTGCCATCCCGGCTTTGGACTGCCCGGTCATCTTCGGTTATGGTCCGAACTCCCTGATCATCGGCTTCATCGTTGCCATGATCACTTCCACCATCACGATCTTACTGACTTACGGCATGTTCCCGACGGTCATCATCCCGCTGACCTTCACCTGCTTCTTCGAAATCGGTTGCGCTTCCATCGTTGCCAATGCCAAGGGCGGTATCAGAGGATGCATCGCCGGTGCCGCTGTTGCCGGTATCGTCATGGTCTTCTTAGTAGGCTTCGGTGCTTACTTCTTCAACAACACCATCCAGCCGTGGATGCTGGTCTATGGCGGCCAGGACTTCTCCATCTGGGGAATCATCGAAGGCGCCATTGCCAAGCTTCTTGCCCATTAATCAGGGTATTCAAGGCTTGTAGTGCACTGATAAGGAACTGCCGCGATTTGGCCATGCGGCAGTTCCTTTTCTTCGATGGGCTGATGATAATAGAAATCGTTTTTCAGAACCTGACCGCTGTCTTGGGAAAAACAAGGTCTGGTTCTGTTTTTTTGTGCCGGGTGTAATATATAATTAAGGAAATTGATACAATTGGTGTCAGAACTGTATAGAAACTATTAACAGAGACAAAAGGTGATAATTATGAACATTTATGATTATTTGACCTGGAGAGGTGACCTCTCCTTTGAAAGAGACCCGTTCAATGATGTCGATAACCTGCTTTTTACTTATGCTGCCTATACGGATTTAAGGAAAGTTCTTAAAAAGAAAGAACCGGTTACGATTCACATGGCCGCTGAGGCGTTTTTCAAGTTGCATACGGAAGAAGAATGCCTGAAGTCAGGAAGTCTGATCGCGGAAGCCCCAATCATCTTAAGAAGAATGGGCAATACCAAACGTTTTGGTGACATCCTGATCAGTGACTATGTCAGGGACATTGATGAGAAACGTTCGCAGCAGTTCAGTGCCATGCATTTTCTGATTGATAAGAAGACTTCCTACATTGCCTATTGCGGAACTGATGACACCATTGTCGGCTGGAAGGAAGATTTCCAGCTGTCATATAAAACGGTCAGTTCGGAACTGAAGGCTGCCGAATACATCAACAGAACTGCGGATAAGATGTTCCATAACTATTATGTCGGTGGCCATTCCAAGGGCGGCACGCTGGCTGTGTACGCGGCCATGGAAGCCAAACCTTCCGTTAAGGGGAAAATACTGAAGGTCTACAGTAATGACGGACCGGGTATTTCTGACATTTCCGTTGATAAGGAGAAGTTCGAGACAGTAAGAGACAGGATCGTCAAGATCATTCCGGAGTTTAGCGTCTTTGGCCTGCTGTTTGACAATGGCGAAGAAAAGAAGATAGTAAAGACTTCAAAATCCGGCTTATACCAGCATGATCCGATAGGCTGGCAGGTCAGCGGAACCGATTTTGTCTGTGGAACCTCATCTGATTATGCTCCGGTTATTCAGGATGTCCTTAATGAATTCCTTAAGACAATGACCCTGGCAGAAAGGGAAGATCTGGTAAATGAAATGTATTCGGCTTTTGTAAAGGCCGGCATTGAAAATACTACCGATTTTACCAAGCAGGGAATACCGGTTCTGATCAAGTTTTTGAGAGAAGTAACCAGTCTGAATGAAAATGCCCGGGCATCCCTGGATAAGCTGTTATCGGTAGTGAAAAAGATGCTGTCAGAAAAAGTTGGAGAGGCAGTCAAGAGTAAGGTTAATGATGTTGGAGACGTAGTAAAGAACAAGGTTAATGATGTTGGTGATGCCGTAAAGAACAAGGTTAACGACGTTGCTGAAGCCTTACCGGAATTCATTAAGCCTTCAAAAAACAGGAAACTGAAAAAGACCGACTTGTCTCCCAGAAGGGAAACTAAGTAATGGTGAAGAGTTGAGAGCCCTCCTGTTATAAAAGTGTTCAAGAGAGATGACAGATGATAAAATAAAGACAAAGGAGAACAAGAATAATATGAGCAAGTACAGTGTGTTTGATCGGCCGTATAAGATCGGCAATGTGGAGATCAAGAACCGCTTTGTCGTCATTCCCATGACCATGGGTGGTCTGGCTTATGATGAAGAAGGCGGCTTCAGTGAGAATCTCATTCACTACTTTGAACTGCGTGCCCAGGGCGGCTTTGGCCTGATCATCCCCGGTGCCGCGGCGACCGACTATCATGTTGACCCCTACAGCGCCTTAGGCCCCAATGTCAACACCAATGAACACTGGCGTGAAAAGGCCAAAGAGCTGGTTGATCGTGTCCACGCTGCTGGCGCCAAGATTTTCTGCCAGCTGACCATGGGCTTAGGCCGTAACTACCCCGGCCTGCCCGGACCATCGGAAAACCCGGTCTGGCGTAATCCCGACCAGAAGTCACCGGAAATGACCACTGAACAGATCAAACAGAAGATTGCTGACCTGGTTGATGGCGCTGTAGTAGCCAAGCAATGCGGCTATGACGGCGTGGAGATCCACGCCATGCACTGGGGCTATCTGTTGGACCAGATGGCCATGGCCTTCTACAACCGGCGTACTGATGAGTATGGCGGAAGTCTGGAAAACAGATTGCGCTGTGCTAAGGAAATCGTTGAAGGCATTCATGAAAAGTGCGGAAGAGACTTCCCGGTTGGCATGCGCTTAGGCTTAAAGACCTACATCAAGGACTATGACAAGGCAACTCTGGACGGCAAGGAAGAAGTCGGAAGAACACTGGAAGAAGGCGTGGAAATCTCCAGACTGCTGGAGCAGTATGGCTATGACTTCCTGGATACCGATACCGGTACCTATGATTCCTTCTACTATGCCTGCCCGCCGATGTACAACCCGCAGGGTTTCATGATTCCGCTGGCAGCCGCGGCTAAGAAAGTCGTTAAGATTCCGGTCATTGCCGGTGGCAGAATGCAGGACTATGACCTGGCAGCGGAAGCCATTGAAAAGGGTGAGATCGATGCGGTCGGCTTAGGCAGACCGTCACTGGCTGATCCGGAATATCCCAATAAGGTCATCGCCGGCGAAGTTGAAAGAGTCAGACCCTGCATCGGCTGCAACATGGGCTGCTTCAGAAGATGCGTGGAGACCGGTGAACCGGTATCCTGCGCAGTCAACCCGCAGGCTGGCCGGGAAACCATCATGGCCCTCAAACCGGCTGATGGCGACAAGAAGGTCGTCGTGGTCGGCGGCGGTGTCGGCGGCATGGAAGCTGCTCGTACCGCGGCCTTAAGAGGCTACCGGGTAACCCTGTTTGAAAAGAGCGATCATCTGGGCGGCCACATCGTGGAAGCCGGTGCTCACAGCTTCAAGAAGGAAATCGCCAAGCTGAACGCCTGGTATCAGAATGAGCTGAAGCACCTCAATGTCGACATCAAGATGGAACACGAACCCTGCATCAACTGCATTAAGAAACAGCAACCTGATGCCATCGTTCTGGCTACCGGATCCAGTGTCTCAGCTCCGCCCATCCCCGGTCTGGACAAGACTGTTGATTCTCTGGAAGCCATCGACCATCCGGAAAAACTCGGCCAAAAGGTCGTCATCATCGGCGGTGGTCTAGTCGGTTGCGAGATCGCTCTGGATGAAGCCAACCATGGCAAGGATGTTACCGTTGTTGAGGCTCTTGATGACATCATGGCTGCCGGTGGTGCTGGCGCGCCTTATCCCAACAAACAGATGATCACTGACCTGTTTGCGGCCAAAGGCGTCAAGGTCTTCACCCACACCAAGCTGGTTGAAGTGAAAGATGAAGGCGCCGTGGTTGAAAAGGCTGACGGTACTAAGGAGACCTTAGCGGCTGATACTGTTGTTTCCGCCATGGGCTTCCGCCCGACTCCCAACCTCAAGGAAGAGTGGGCGCAGCTTAACGTTCCGATGTATGAGATCGGTGACGCTACCGGAGCGGGAACCATTCTCAAGGCCATTTGGGACGGCTATGATGTTGCCAACAGCATCTAGTCTTCCGATATAGATACTTTACTTACCAGCGGCCATGCCTTCGGGCATGGCTGCTTTGTGCCTGCGGAGGTTGTGAAAAAAGCGCTTTACTGATTGACTTTTAGCGGCTCAGAGGGTTAAATATAGGTAATGCAGTGAACAGGACAACAGATATGGAAGTCTGATAAGAGAGAACCGTGGCTGGTGAAAACGGTTTGAGGATGACATGTCTTACCACCTGGGAGCAGGCTTGTGAACAAGACCCGGTTGCACCGTTATCGCTTAATGAGAAGTAACTAAGGTGGTACCACGCTGATCCAACGTCCTTGATAATGGGACGTTTTATTGTTTTAGGGGGAATGAAAAATGAGCGAAATCAAGATGAATGAACTGAACATCAAAGAAGACGAGCGGCTGCACGTGCTCAACCACTCCTGCGCCCACTTGCTGGCGCAGGCCGTCAAGCACCTTTACCCACAGGCCAAGTTCTGGGTTGGACCGGTCATTACCGACGGTTTCTACTATGACATGGACCTGGGCGATGCTGTCATCGCCGAAGCTGATCTGCCTTTGATCGAAAAGGAAATGAAGAAGTGCGCCAAGGACGGCAAGAACATCATCCGTCAGGAGATCTCCAAGGCGGAGGCTCTGGAGATGTTCAAGGATGACGAGTACAAGATCGACCTGATCAATAACATGGACGAGAATGAGACCGTCATCAGCTGCTACCGCCAGGGCGACTTCGTTGACCTCTGCCGCGGCCCGCATGTTGAAAATACCAAGCAGATGAAGTACTTCAAGCTGCTGAAGGTTTCCGGTGCCTACTTCAAGGGTGATTCCAAGAACAAGGTCATGCAGCGCATCTATGGCATCTGCTTCGAGAATCAGGAAGACCTGGATGCCTACCTGCTTTACCTGCAGGATGCCCGCGACCGCGACCATCGCAAGATCGGCCGGGAAATGGAAATCTTCATGCTTTCCGACCTGGTCGGCAAGGGCCTGCCCTTATGGCTGCCTAACGGCTATGTCATCTGGCGTACTCTGCAGAACTACATCACTGACAAGGAGATTGCTCACGGCTACCAGCATGTTCATACTCCCGATCTGGGCTCGGTAGCTCTCTACAAGACTTCCGGTCACTGGGATCACTACAAGGCTGACATGTTCGCCCCGATGGTCAAGATGGATGAAGACAACGAAGACATGACCCTGAAGCAGCTTCTGGAAGGTATTGATAAGAACAAGATCGACGATGTCTATGTCTTAAGACCGATGAACTGTCCGCACCACATGGTCATCTACGGATCAAAGGGCCACTCCTACCGCGATCTGCCGTTAAGGATCGCCGAAGTAGCCAATGACTTCCGCTATGAGGCTCAGGGTGCCGTCAAGGGCATTGAAAGAGCAAGATGCTTCACCCAGAATGACTCCCACATCTTCTGTACCCCGGAACAGATCGAAGCCGAATTCAAGGGTGTTCTCGATCTGATCATGGAAGTCTACAAGGACTTCGGCATTACCGAATACAAGTGCCGTCTGTCCTTAAGAGATCCGGCGGATACCGAGAAGTATTTCCCGGATGATGAAATGTGGAATACCGCTGAAGACTCCTTAAGAAGAGTCATGAGCGGACTGGACCTCGACTATTTTGAAGCCGTTGGCGAAGCCGCCTTCTACGGTCCGAAGCTGGACGTTCTGGTCAAACCGGCCATTGGCAATGAGGTCGCCCTGTCGACCATTCAGCTGGACTTCCTGTTACCGAGAAGATTTGAACTGAACTACATCAACGAGGAAGGCGAGAAGAAGACTCCGGTCGTCATTCACCGCGCCATCCTGGGCTCCATTGACCGCTTCGTCTCCTTCTTACTGGAAGAGACCAAGGGTAAGCTGCCGCTGTGGCTGGCTCCCCAGCAATTCTCCGTCATTCCGGTCAACCCCAATGAGCATACCGATTATGCCAGAGAGGTAACCGAGAGACTGCAGAGAGAAGGTTTCCGGGCTAAGCTGGATGACCGCAATGAAAAACTGGGCTACCGCATCAGAGAAGCTCAGGTCAAGAAGGTCACCGTTCAGCTGGTTATCGGCGATAATGAGGTAAACAACAAGACCGTCACCGCCCGCCGCTACGGCTCACAGGCCACGGAGACCATGGACTTTGAAGAATTCATCAAGGCCATGCATAAGGAAGTCGACGAAAAGCAGCTGGCCAAATAATCACGGATAAACAATCACAGACAGGTAACATAACCTGTCTGTTTTCTTTCGCTTATCTTTCAGTCCTTGCGGCGGTAGCGGGCATCCCTGAAGGTGCCGATCTTTTCAATTTTTCCTTCCTTCAGCATTCTGGCCAGTTCTTTCTCAACCGTCGTTTCGCTGATGTCGGAAAAGCGGGACATTATGTCTGCCTTGGAGAGGGGAACGATGGAGTTCATAAGCAGACTGGTTATTCTTTCTGATTTCTTTTCCTTACGGATGGTGAATTCAGAGAAGGATTCATCCATTTTTCGGTAACAGCGGTAGAGTATCTGCATGCTGAAGAGAATGAATGGCGTATAGTCATTGCGGTTTTCGTGCCAGCCGATAGATGAAGCGGCCAGGGCATCATAGTAGTTCTGACGGAAATCGTTGATCTCACTTTCCAGAGATATGTATCTGACGATATCGTAACCTGACAGCATCAGCAGCAGGACATTCAGCAACCGTGAGACCCGACCGTTGCCGTCTTTGAAAGGATGAATACAGAGAAAATCGACGATGAAGCAGGGTATCAGCAGAACATCCGGTATCTCCTCATCCTGCCGGGCATCATAGTATGCCAGAAGCAGCTGCTTCATGTTCTCATCCGTATCCGCGGCTTTTACCGGAGAAAATCTGATCGACCGGTTTCCCTGCGAATCGTATTCCATGATGAAATTATCGGTTTTCTTGTACTGGCCGGCTTCGTTGGGATCGCATTGGGCTTCGATTAGCTGATGAAATCTTTTAATGGTCAGCTCATTGACATCGAGTAGAGAAGGCTGATTAAAGACAAGATTCAAGGCGTTTCTGTATCCGAGGATCTCATACTCATCGTGGTTAAGCGGCTGACTGCCGGACATGATGTCACTAAAACGCTGCCCGCTAGTTACAATGCCCTCAATGGCATTGCTGGCCTTGGCTGATTCAACCATGGCTGTTCTCTGAAACTGGGCATATACTTCACCATACTGCTGCAGTCGTAATTCACTGCGGGTCCTCAGTTCGGCAATGATCTGAGCAAGCCTCAGCATCTCGCTGAGGGTGCTTCCCTTCAGAAAGGAGTAATCGTATTTTCTCATTTTCAGCTCCTGAATCTATCTTTACTGCATATATTTTAACATTTTATATGCAGTAAATCAAAAATACTGCATATTTTTTGGCTGTTTATATGCAGTAAAACGTTTGCAATAGGGAAAAATGTCAGAGAGTTGCATAGTCATCATAAGCGACAACAATAATTGGATCTTGACGTGTTTTTTGTTAATCAGTCCATCTTTGTGAAGTATGATTCCAGTGCTTTTTATATGGGAAGTTTTCGTCAATTGATATGACGACAGGAGATAAAAACCCTCTTATAAATATGACGGTTTCTCTGAACGAAAGAGTTTCAGAGGCATGTTTCTGCCTTTTGAAAGTTTCCCATCGACTTGTCAACAACGGATCATTTAAGAACCCTTCATCATAGAAAATAGAATCATCAATCGGTGTTTTACGGTGACTGAAGGTCTCCTCGATCGCTTCTTTGATGACATAACCATCAAAATCATACCCGGCAGCTAATAACTGAATATCATAGAAATCCTTAAGTCTCCCATTGCCGTAGCCAAGTTGAACGATAGCTTCAAACTTTTCAGCAATTATGCTTTCTTTTGAATAAGCATATAATATCGGTGCCTCCATATCTAATAGAACCGGATACTCCATTTTCTGTTTATCAGGGATAATGATGTCTCCAAATCCAATGTCTATGGATATTGGAATTCTTGTTCTGTCCAGGTATGCAACGGTTGACACATTAACACCGTGATATTCTTTGAATTCTGTGATGTTAATAACATTTATGTTATCTTTATCAAATCTCAGAGCGTCATCTGCTTCCATGTAAAAGATATGCCGAAAAACCTCCTTCATGGAAACAACATCATTACTGATATGCTGTGCCAGCAAATCAATGTCCCTGGTTACACGTGGAAATTCACTTCCAAACAAGGCGTACAGAAGAATGCCGCCCTTCAGCACAAATCTGTCAGCATATTGAGAAACGGAGAAACGGTATAGAGTTCTTTCCAGACCATATGCTGTATAGATCTCCTGAAGTGGCTTGCCGGTTTTTTTAGCC